>CAZKXU010000082.1:0-16265 GCA_964556665.1 uncultured Bdellovibrionales bacterium
TTGCTGTAGTGAATCAGCAGTAAAAGGTTTAATGATATAGTTCGAAACGCCGGACTTGGCTGCCTCTATGATATTTTCTTTCTGCGCCTCCGCTGTAACCATTAGAAATGGAGTTGTTTTGAGTTTTTCATTAGCTCTGACTGCTTTGAGAAGGTCAATGCCCATCATATTAGGCATATTCCAGTCTGATATGATCAACTTGAATTCACCTGCAAGAAGTTTATCTAGTGCAGCTTTGCCGTCATCTGCCTCCGTTATATTTGTAAATCCTATCTGCTGCAAAGCAGTTTTAACTATCCTGCGCATTGTTGCAAAGTCATCTACAACCAGTATAGGTATCTTACGGTCAACTTCTGCTAGAGACATATAATTCCTTATAAACCTTAACTCTGAGATGTATTTAATTGAGATTCAGGAAAAACAAAATTGAATTTTTTATCAGTCGCCATAGTTTTCCATTTCTCTTCAGCACTAACTGCAGTTCCGCTTGATTCTTTATGCCGCATATACTCTGCAAATTTTGTTTTCTGAGTGTGCTTTGGATGGATCGGAGTCCTGCACAGAAAATCTCCAGGTTGAGCGATATATGACAACCAATAGTTTGCTTTTTTAAGATCACTCGTATTAAAAACTTCCTCCAACTTCCCCTCCGGATTCAAGCGATAGACAATATATGTGTTAACCCATCCCATTCTTAGCCTTATTGAAATATACAGGATTTATAAGTGAAATATCGGATTATTTGAGTTGGATCTTAATAGAGAATCTCTACATAAGTTTGTTCGATAGGTTTGCTTCCAAGACAAAGCTTCCATTCTCAGTAGAAAATGGTATTACTAAAATAGGCTCACTGTTAAGCTGTCTTATGCTTACCTTCCGGCCTTGTATAATATTAGGGGTGGTCATGCTTAGGTTTACGAAATTGCCAAGCTTAACTAAGTCGGACTTTGCATTTCCTAAGATAATATTAGTCAATTCACCAACCAGGTCTGCTACCTCCGGATTAATTTCTTTAAATTGTTCCATGAAAATACTGCTTGCTATAGCCAATATACAGTGATTTTCAAAGCTGAGGCTTAGATTTCCATTATGGCTGTCTGCGCTTATTGCAATCATACCTGTGATGTCTCCCCAGGTCAGAGAGTCTGATTTAATATAAGATTGAGACGGGACAGCTTTAGTCTTAGCCATTGTAGCCAGGACATTTATAGTTGAATTTACAAGTGGTTCTATAAGACTGATAGTCATCTATGTAGTCTACTACATCGCAACTTCGGTGCGTATACCTAAAAGAACGGCATTGTCGATATCTGAGCTTGTACCAGGATTAATTATAAATTGTAAATCAGGCTGAATTGATAACCAGGGCTTTATAACCGCTCGGTAAGTTAGCTCTATAGCTGTTTCAGAGTTTGTATTTTCAGTATTTAGATCTTTAAATTCATTACTGTTGCGCGCATGAGCAACTCCAAAACTGAGAACATCCTCATCGTATCCATCGAAAAGTCCGGTATAGCTTAAACCAGCACCAAAGTACGATCCTATCTGATTGCGATCGGCTTTTGCCCATCCGCTCTGTAAAAACACACCTAAACCTTGCTCATACTCAGCTTCCTGCCAGAGACTGCGCTCTGCTATTAGATAAAATCCCTGATTATAACTGCGCTCACCTGCATTAAAATCCTCAAAGTCAGTAGAGTGGTACCAGCCACCAAGAGCATATTTTTGATACGGGGCTCTATCTGTCCCCTCGCTCTGCGTCCCTATTTCGAGAGCGGTAAAATAGCCATCAGATCTGTCCAATTTTATATGTGTACCATGATCATTATTTGGGTCTCCTGGAACACCATCATACACAGCTGCTAATAGATAATTATTCTCAGATGAAACTAACTTTAAGCGTGTCGCTAATGCCGTAGTAGGGAATATGGAAGGTCCCGCCTGAGATATATCAATCTGTATGCCAAACGAGCTATTAATGAGACTGCTTGCGTACTCTAAGGAATCAAACTCTGAATTATAATCGTGCAATCCTAGCAGTACGGAGCTCCCAGTTGGAGAGAATGCATGCTCATACCAAAACTCATATAGCTTGAATGTATTCGGTGACTCAATATTGTTTGAGGCTTGTAAGTCTCCAACAATCTCAGTTGGGTCGTCGCCTGCATTTCCAAGAAAATATACAAACCAAGTGCCACCTGACCAAAGAGATGCTTTCTCTGTGTCTACTAAAAATGAAAGGTCATAATTTCCTAGCCAAGCACGATCACGCTTAATTCCACCGGATACATTATTAACCATATCAAATGTAATAATAGATTCAGATGTTATTCCGTTTTTCTCTAGCCAGCTTTGCGCGCCGCCCCAGTCACCTAAAAGATGTTGAGCGGCAGAGTCATCATCGCTATATAAATGTGTTGACAAAAAAAGATTGGATATAATAGCAAAGGTTATAACCTGAATGTAAGCTCGCATCTAAATCCCTCTAGTAATAAATAAATACTACTTTATCACTATCGGATAAAAATAGATTGATCAAAATAGGAAAAATTAAATAATAGGATGGAAACTATCAGATCGGTTTATATTACCTAATTCTCTAACGTGATTCTACAGCTATCCTCTCCCGAGACATAGCGGTGTTGCCGTGTCTCCCATGTTTCTTCGGCTTTATCTTACTTTCTCTCTCACTTATTGGCATATTAGTCTGTGAATCTGAGCCAAATGCAGCCCTAGCATCGGCTTGATTATGAGATGTAGAATGCTGTGTCTTTGCTGAATTGTTCTGAGCTGTCTTAGTCTCAGCAAAAGCGTTAATAGAGAGAAGTAGAGCTACGCCAATAATAATATTTTTCATAACGATTCAAATTAAAGAATAAAGTACCCGCAATGAGGATATTATAGTAGATCTCGCAGCGTTAAACAAATGTTCTATAGCCCTTGAAAATCGTTGTCATCTAGCGGGATTATCTGAGAAGGTGAAGGTTTTTGCAATTTCAGCGAATAACTCTCATTAGCAGAGGAATCTGAGGCAGTTTTAGATCTTTGATCTCTGATAGAACGACCAGAGTCCTTATTATGTTTAGCTGCTATATTTCTAGCTACTGCTCGATTATTGCCATGCACGAGTGAGACCGCATCATTTATAGTTTTGTCTAATAAATTAGCCTGAGTAGTTAATTCAGAACCTGCTGCCGCTGATTCCTCCGCAGTAGCCGCGTTGTTTTGTGTAACTTTATCTAGCTCTGTCATCGCAGTATTTAGTTGACTTAAACCCGTCGATTGTTCAACACTTGCAGCTGAAATCTCTTTAACTATGTCTACAGCTTTGAGCGAAGTAGTACTAATCTGCATAAGTGATTTTTCTACCTGGCGGGATACTGCTACACCGCTTTCGGCTAATTCCTTTGATTTTTTAATTTTTTCAGTAGTTTCTTTAGCAGCAGTAGCGCTTCTCTGTGCTAAGTTTCGCACCTCCTCTGCTACTACAGCAAATCCCTTTCCTGCGTCGCCAGCGCGTGCAGCTTCAACAGCAGCATTTAATGCGAGCAGGTTAGTTTGAAATGCTATTTCATCAATAGTTTTGATAATGTTTGAAGTTTCATCTGCCGCCGACTTAATCGCATCGATTGCAGCACGCATCTCCTGCATAGATCGTACTCCTTGCTCAGATGATGCGTTTACCTCGAGAGAGAGAGAGTTGGCATGTTGAGCATTCGCAGCATTTTGCTTGGCAGCGCTTGAAGCTTGCTCTACCGTAGCTGCAGTTTCTTCCAATGAGGCTGCTTGCTCAGAGGCGCCTTGTGCTAATGATTGAGCACTGGCTGCTACTTGATTGGCAGATGAAAATAGTTGAGCAGAGGTGGTATTTAAATTTTCAATCATGTTAGCCAGCACAGCAGTTACAGATCTGTTTGTATAAATTAGAGCGATGAGTCCGATTATTAAGGCTAATACTAATGAGACGATCTGTGAGGTTTTTGAAAAATCAGAAGTTTTATGGACTGAGTCTTTTGAGCTGTTCATCCATAGCTCTATAGAGTCACTTAGAGCTCCTAATCCTGTTTCAAGCTCTGAGAATGCAGCATTGAACTCCGGTAGCAATTTAACTCCGTCTTCATAGTTTTCAAAAGCTGCTAAAGTGATCTGGTTAGCAGATTTAATGTAATTGTCTAATGCAGGACCTATTGCCTCTACATTTTTATGGAGCTCTGTGTCCTTTAAGAGAGCATTATTCTCTTTGATCTTGTTATAAAATATCTCTGTATGTTCCTTCAAGTCAGATAGGATCTCCTCCTGTGTGCCAATGCGCTCATCTTTAGCCTCAGCTAAATATAGTGCGCGGAGTACGTCTGCTCGAAGAGCATCATGCATCATGTCGCCTTCGACCTGATTTCGGAGAGCATCGCCAGAGCTCTCCATAAAATTCATTCCGACCGTCATATTTTGAGTGTTATAATAACCTAATGTAACGAGAACGGTTGCGATAAATACATTCGAGAAGATTACTAAGAAAAGTTTTTTACCTAAGCTCATACGCAAGTAAATATTAAATTAGTTAAATAGACTAAAATAAAGACAGTTATACTATCGGCACTTTAGACCAAGGCACTAAAGTATCTTTTTGAAATATGCATTGAAAGTATTAAAACTAGTTTAGTTAGAAGCAATTTATGTCGTTTATCTAGTGGCATATTTGGTAACTGTATAATTTTAATAAGAGAGCCTATGTCCAGCATCATAAAACAAACATTAAAAGACAAGGTAAATGAGCTTTCGCTTCTTTTGATGATGAGTTCCGCAGAAGATCCAGCAGGTGTCTCATTGTTAGTCGAAATGTGTGATGGCTTAATCACAGTAGCTGGGGCTGATCAAGTTGTTGTGCCATTAATAAGTACATGGAAATCACTGAAAAGTAAGAGAGCCACAGTTAATGCAGAGGCCTTTTTCTCTGAGCTATCAAAATTCATTACTAATGCTGCAACCTTTGTTGAGGACCCTACTAAGTGTAGTTTTGAGGCTGAAAGCCAGAGTGGCCAATCCCTGAAGGAAACGAATGGCAAGGTTGACCCTGTGTTTCTTACTGAATTTATAGAGACACACACGAGTCAGATTGAGGAGCTTGAATCGATGTTGTTAGAGTTCGAGTTTGGAGATAACGATCCGTCTTTACAGGAAACAGCTATTAAAAGGTATATACATAATATTAAGGGGGATGCTGGATCGGTTGGTTTAATAGGAATAGAAAAAACGTGCCACCTGGTTGAAGACACATTGGTATCAAATTCAGCAAAAAATCTAGTCGGTCAACTAATGATGTTTAAGGAGTGGCTTTCCGATTGTGTAAAACGATTTGCAAAGGGAGAGGAACCACAGGAGGGGTCTGCTGATTTCATAAAAAGATTTCAAGCTGCATGTAATTGGAACGGAAGCAGTATTGCTAGTAGTCCTCCTCTGTCACCAACTTTGAGCAAGGTAGAATCAAAATCGGAAGAAGCCGCGTCAGCTCTGCCAGCTGAATATATGATTACTGGTGAGAAAGATATCCTACAGGAATTTGCAGCTGAGGCTGAGGAGCATCTTGGAAATGTAGAGGGAATTTTACTCAATCAGGATGGCAGCTATTCAAAAGATGATATCGATACTATCTTTCGCGGCATCCATTCAATTAAAGGTGGCTCTGCATACTTTACATTAATTGAGATGACTAAAACATCTCATCTTCTTGAAAATATGTTATCAGAGGTCAGGGATGGTAAGCGTAAGCTAGGACAGAGGCTTACCTCCTTAGTATTTGCTTATATTGATCTACAAAAAAGGCTACTAAATATAGCGAAAGAAGCTGCTAAAAAGGATCAGCCGATTATTACTTTGGGAGATTCAACTCAGTTCATTCGTGCTGTAGAAGAGTATGCAATCGGGACTGGAGATAGCAATACTGAGAGCCAGCTGGTGTCAACTAAATCAACTTCCTCGCAGAGCGCTCCACCAGCTACTAGTATGGAAACTAAAAATGAGACGGTTGAGTCTAGTGGTGATAAGCTTAATGTAAAAAACTTTGTTAAAATTGAGACGTCAAGGCTAGATCACATGATTGATTCCATAGGAGAGATGATGATTTACTCATCAATTCTTGTTAGGCAGTGTCGTCAAAATCTGCAACATAATGAGGAGGTTATCAAAATTACTCATCGCGTTGAGAAGTTTGCACGAGATCTTCAGGATGTTGGTATGTCGATGCGGCTAGTTCCAGTTAAGGGGTTATTTCAAAAGATGTCAAGGTTAGTTTGGGATACATCAAAGAAAATCAAAAAAGAGATAGAATTTACGATGGAGGGAGAAGACACCGAGTTAGATAGGAATTTAAT
The DNA here is from genome assembly GCA_964556665.1 of uncultured Bdellovibrionales bacterium. Taxonomy (GTDB): domain Bacteria; phylum Bdellovibrionota_C; class UBA2361; order UBA2361; family CAZKXU01; genus CAZKXU01. The sequence goes on from CAZKXU010000082.1 coordinate 6,369, forward strand.
AGACAAATTGGCTGATCCCTTAATGCATATGGTTCGAAATGCACTGGATCATGGGGTTGAGTCACCTGAGGAGCGTCTCAGTGCAGGCAAGCCTCGAACAGGCAAAGTGCATCTCTCTGCGTCACACTCGGGTGGCAGTATCGTTATCAAAATAGAAGATGATGGGCGTGGATTGAATCCTGATAAATTAATTGCAAAGGCAATAGAGAAGGGGATTATAGATTCTTCACACAAGTTAAGCGAGCAGGAGGTGTTTGGGCTTATATTTGCGGCCGGCTTTTCAACAGCAGCTGTAGTTACTGATATATCCGGACGTGGTGTAGGAATGGATGTAGTCAGAAGAAATGTTGAGAGTTTGCGAGGGCGTATTCATATAGAATCAGAAGTAGGAAAAGGGTCTGTCTTTACTATTGAGCTTCCATTAACCTTAGCTATAGTTGACGGCATTCAGGTTCGAGTTGGTAAAGAGGTTTTTATTATTCCAAGTATATCTATTGTAGAATTTGTTAAGCCTAAAGAGGACAAGTTGAGCCGTACGCTTGATCTTGGTGAGACCTTTCTATTCCGAGGAAAATACCTTCCAGTTTTTAGGCTGGCTGAAGTATTTAATTTAGAATCTCAATACACAGAGGCTACAGAGTCGATATATGTAGTAGTTGAAAACCATCGTGAGCAGATAGTAATAATGGTTGATGAAATTATGGGAGAACTCTCAACTGTTATTAAAAGTTTAGGACCAGTATTTGAAGGGAGTCAAGGTTTGTCCGGCTGTGCTGTGCTCCCTAATGGAGAAGTTGCCTTAATCTTAGATGTGCGCTCTTTAGTGCAGGTCGCCCGTACAGAGAATTTTAGAGCAGGATATAGGCATCGTATAAATGGCTCAGACAGTCTTCCGGTATAATTATGGATCCAGATATATTTGAGAGTTTCAAAGCGATGATTTACAAGGAGAGTGGTATTGTAATTACCAAGGAGAAATTACCGCTTTTAGCTAATCGAATTCGAAAACGACTACGAGCTATCGGTATTGACAACGAAGCAGCCTATCTTGAAATTATAGAGAGTGATGCGAGTAGAGAGGAGCTCATTGAGTTAATTGATGTAGTCTCGACTAATGTTACATACTTTCAAAGAGAAGCTGAACATTATGAAGTATTGGGAAAAATCTTTGATCAATACAACGCCGAGCGAAAAAAAGAGGTCAAAATCTGGTGTGCAGCTGCATCTAGTGGCCAGGAGCCATATGATTTAGCGATGCAAGCTCTCGAACATTTAGATCCTAGAAGTACTACTATAAAAGTGTTAGGCACCGACATATGCACAAGTGTATTGGAGAGAGCGATTGAAGGGATCTATGACTCTAAGGAGGTCAGTAAGCTCTCACAAGCTAGGTTGAAGAGGTATTTTAAAGAAATCTCAGTTGAAAATGAAATACGATGGAAGGTCTCTGATCAGCTTCAAAAACATGTATTATTTAAAAAATTAAATTTAGTTCGCATACCTTATCCGCTAAAGGGGCCCTTCGATGTTGTATTCTGTAGAAATGTAATGATCTACTTTGATCAGGAGACACGGCAAAGAATTGTATCTGAGTTTCAACGCCTCCTAAGGCCAGGAGGGTATTTATTTTTAAGTCTCTCTGAGAATTTACTAGGGATAACACATTCTATGTTGAGACACTCCTCTTCTGTTTATCAAAAGGAGGCTTAATTGGAAGAGGGAATTAAGCAGACCATGATTGGTATAGCTCAGATGAAGGTTAGTGCAGACCCTACTGAAGTGTTGATTGCGCCAAATCTAGGTTCCTGCTTAGGAATCAGTGTTTATGATCCAGTTCGTAAGTTTGGAGGAATGATCCATTGTTTATTGCCAAATTCAAAGTCTGATCTAGAGAAGGCTGCGCAAAATCCGTGTATGTATGTAGATACAGGAGTGGCGATGCTGCTAGAGCAGATACTCAGTCGAGGAGCAGAGAAGAAGCAATTAATAATTACAGTTGCAGGTGGAGCAAATATAAATGATGAAAATAATGTTTTTGAAATTGGTAAAAAGAACTATACAATCTTAAAAAAGATACTATGGAAAAATAATTTACTAATTAAAGCAGAGCATGTTGGTCTTTCAATTAGCAGGACAGTAGCATTATCGATAAATTCAGGAAAAACAACACTTAAGATCCAGGGTGAATGGATTAGTTTAGATTAAGGAGCAACTATGGCTTACAATATTTTGATAGTAGATGACTCATCGATTGTACGTAAGGTTTTAATTAAGACCTTTGGTATGACAGAAATTAAGATTAATCAATTCTATCAGGCTGCTAATGGACAGGAGGGCTATGATACTCTTCAGCAGAACTGGATCGATCTAGTCTTTCTGGATATCAACATGCCGGTTATGAACGGTATGGAGTTTATGCGAAAAATTAGACAGGATGAAAAATTACATGACACTCCTGTTGTTATAGTATCCACGGAGGGTAGTAAAGAAAGGATTGATGAGCTGCATGCACTGGGCATTAAGGCATTTTTGCATAAGCCAGTTACCCCTGAGGGATTGGTTTCAACAATTAATAGTATATTAGGAGCACAAGTAAATGAATAATAATACTAATCCGCTAAAGCACGTGAGCATAAAAATCCTAGAAGATTGGGCTATGATGATGGTGGAGGAAGCAGAGCACAGTTTAGAAATATTCGATCAGTCGACACCATGTTACATCTCCTCTGTAAATATGCATGGAGATTTTAAGGGTACTTTATATATAGTGGCGCAGTCAGACTTTATGAAAACATTGGCAGCTAATCTGCTAGGACAATCTGAGGAACAGCCTCCAAGCGAAGAGGAGAGTAGAGATGCATTTAGGGAGATGGGTAACGTTCTGGCTGGTAATTTCTTTACTGAAACCTATGGAGCCAATGTTGCATATGACCTAATTTATCCTAATGTAAGCGAAGCTACTCCTATTGAAATTAGTAAATTACGTGATCAATCTACAGCGCTATATTTTTTAGCAGATAATTTCCCAATAATGATTACTTTTACATTTGGAGTTTGATACATGCCGATTAAAGTTTTAATAGTTGATGATTCAGCGGTCGTACGTCAGACCTTTGAACAGGAGTTGGGCAAGGACCCTGAATTACAAATATTAGGAACAGCGGCTGATCCATTTATAGCGCGAGATAAAATAGTGTCACTTAAACCTGATGTGATAACTCTTGATATAGAGATGCCGCGCATGGATGGACTTACTTTTCTGCGCAAACTTATGCAGCATTATCCCATTCCAGTAGTTATTGTATCTTCACTTAGCATTAGTGGATCGAAGATCGCATTAGAGGCAATAGAGTCTGGAGCAGTTGATGTTATGGCTAAACCAGGAGCTGCATACACTGTAGGGGATATGGCAGTAGAGCTACGTGAGAAAATTAAGGCTGCTGCAAATGCAAATATCGGCTTAATTAAGGAACAAAGTAGAGGCGCTGCAGTTACAAAGGTTTCAGCCCTGACAAAGACAACATCTAAGGTAGTAATCTTAGGTGCCTCAACTGGCGGAACACAGGCAATTGAGAGAGTGTTAACAGCTTTGCCAGCTAGTTCTCCTGGGATTGTAATAGTGCAGCATATGCCACCTGGATTTACCAAAGCATTTGCTGAACGATTAAACGGGATCTGTGAAATGGAGGTTAAAGAGGCTGAGAATGGGGATTCTGTTACATCCGGTAGAGTCTTAATAGCGCCGGGAGCAAAGCATATGTTGGTCAAGAGATCAGGCGCGCAGTATTTTGTAGAGATCAAGGATGGCCCACTTGTCAATCATCATCGTCCCTCTGTTGAGGTTCTTTTTCAGTCCGCTGCTACTTATGTTGGAGCCAATGCTATTGGAGTGATGCTGACTGGTATGGGTGCTGATGGTGCCCAGGGCATGAAAAAAATGAAAGATGCGGGTTCTCTTAATATCTGTCAGGATGAAAAAAGTTGTGTGGTCTATGGGATGCCAAAAGCTGCTATAGAGGCAGGAGCAGCTAACCAAGTGATGCCGCTTGATAAGATAGCGCAGTCAATTATGAAGGCGGCAGATAGTTGAGAGATATTATGCCGTAGAAACTAACAAAGAAGTCGCTACCATCATGAAAGGAGCACTAGTGCTCCTCCAAATAAGTTTTTTCACGTCTAGCATCACATCGTTGCCCCACCTTGTCACGCTTCTCAGTCGGAAAATCCTCGCAATACTCCAGTATTGCTGCGGATTTCCTCCTTCCGAGGCGTGCCAATCTGGGGCAACGCTGCGCGCTATACGTGAAAAAACTTATTTGGCGAAGCACTAGCTAAATAGGCTATTTAAACAGCTGACTTACGAGAGCCCTATCTGCCAGGTTAGGCATCGTAATTTTTAAGCGTGACTCAGATTGCATGGCGCGCTCGATCGCAGTCATTGCCCCGGGATTACGTGCCCAGCTACGCCTAGCAATTCCGTTATTAACATCCCAAAATAACATAGACTTAAGTTTCCTTGAGGCCGTAGGGCTGCCATCCAATACTAGTCCAAAGCCTCCATTTATGACTTCACCCCAACCCACACCACCGCCATTATGCAGTGACACCCAGGTAGCGCCACGAAAACTATCACCTATGACATTCTGTACCGCCATGTCAGCTGTAAATTTAGATCCATCACGAATATTTGAGGTCTCTCTGTAAGGGGAATCAGTTCCTGAAACATCATGATGATCCCGACCCAATACTACAGGAGCCGAGATCTCTCCACTGGCAATCGCTTGATTGAAGGCCTCTGCTATTTTCATGCGAGCTTCAGCATCAGCATAAAGTATTCTAGCCTGTGAGCCTACAACAAGATTGTTTTTCTTGGCGGCACGAATCCACTCAAGGTTGTCCTGTAACTGCTGAGAGATCTCTGCCGGAGCTTTGCGAAGAACTTCCTCCAGAACAGTGCCTGCTATCACATCACTTTTATCAAGATCAGCCGGATCGCAGGAGGTGCATATCCAACGAAAAGGGCCAAATCCATAATCAAAGCAGCGCGGGCCAAGAATATCCTCAATATAGCTTGGATATTTAAAGGATCCATCAGCATTCAGTATGTCAGCACCGGCGCGGGAGGCTTCAAGCAAAAATGCATTGCCATAATCAAAAAAATACATCCCATTCTTTGTTAGGGTATTAATTGCATTAACCTGCCTTACCAGAGATTCTTTGACTAATAGTTTGAATCTCTCAGGATTCTGAGTGAGCAGCTTTTTCGACTCTTCAAAGGAGATGCCGCAAGGGTAGTATCCTCCACCATACGGATTGTGCAGGGAGGTTTGGTCAGAACCTAAATCAACCTGAATCATATTCTTAACTAAGGATTCCCAGAGATCTACGACATTTCCTTGATATCCAAGTGAGACAGCTTCTTTACGTGAGCAAGCCTCTTTAATTCTCAGAAGAAGCTTAGGCAGATCTGTATAGCTCTCATTTAGCCATCCCTGTTGATACCTTTTCTGTATAGCCTCCGGATTTATCTCAGCAATAACAGAAACCGCACCAGCAATCACACCAGCCTTAGGCTGCGCTCCGCTCATCCCACCGAGTCCGGAACTTACATATAATTTGCCCGCCAGGTCTGATGAGCCAAAACGAATGCGTCCGGCATTAAGAACTGTTAACGTAGTACCATGCACAATGCCCTGCGGCCCAATATACATAAAACTACCAGCCGTCATCTGACCATACTGTGTTACACCTAGTGCATAGTATTTATCTAGATGCTCAGGCTTGGAGTAATTGGGAATCATCATGCCATTGGTAATGATTAAACGGGGTGCATCAGGATGTGAGGGAAATACCCCAAGAGGATGACCGGAGTATAGAACTAAAGTCTGATCGTCTTCTAACTCTGCCAGATATTTCATCGTCAAGCGGTACTGCGCCCAGTTCTGAAAGACAGCCCCATTGCCGCCATAGGTGATCAGCTCCTCGGGATGTTGTGCAACTGCTGTATCAAGATTATTACAAAGCATTAACATTATTGCGGCAGCATGTTTAGATCTACATGGAAATTCCGCTATATGACGCGCCTTAATCTGATAAGTTGGTCGATAGCGGTACATATATATATGTCCATAGATCTTAAGCTCCTCTGCAAATTCTTTAGCTAAGACAGCATGGTGCTGGGTCGGTATGTAGCGCAAGGCATTCTGCAGGGCTAAAATTTTATCATCGACGCTCAAGCTAGCTGAACGTTTAGGTGCTGGATTTATTCGTGCTAAGGCATTTAATTCGGGAAGAGTTTGAGGGATACCTGCCAGTATTTCATTGCAAAAAGTGTTCATAAGTGTTCGATTCGAACTGTAGCACAAATATAGTGATCATCACAGCTCGTGCTGTTGTACTACAGTAGGGATAAATCTTAGAAGTTTAAGGTAGTTATGTGTGTCCGTCTAGCTTAAGTTTAAACTCTAAACTGCCGATCTGTACTGTGAAGAGATGTTACAACTTAGACTCTGTACAAAGATTTGAATAGGAAATGTCTATACAGGAATAGCTAATGGCCAAAGTACTAGTTTTAGAGGATGACGAAATTTTTGGTGAGATGCTTCGTGATACCTTAATCGAGATGGGGCATGAAGCGATTGTGGCAGGCAATGGTAAGCTAGGAATGGATCTTTGTTCAGCGCATGATTTTGATGTGGTCTTAACTGATATAGTTATGCCTGAAATGGATGGTCTGGAGTTTATTAAGGAGGCACGCAAAAACGGATATAATTTAGGTATCGTTGCTATCTCTGGAGACAAAACAGGCAATGTACAGATGTTGGTTGTTGCCAAGAAGCTAGGCGCGAATCTTATTCTAGAGAAGCCATTTGGCAGAGATGATCTTAAAAACGCTTTAAAAGAGATTGTAGGGTAGTGATATGGGGGGCTCGATGGTAATCGATCTTAAAGAGGCACGTGAACGAGTCGACGGTGACAAGGAAACCTATATCATTATGATTGAGGCGTTTTTCGAGGAGTATGAGATACACCTGAAGGGGATGAAAGAAGGAATTGCGAAGAATGAACCTGCCACGCTTTCAAAGCACGCGCATACCATTAAAGGAGCGCTCGGTAATCTTGCCGTAAAGCATGGCTATGAATTAGCATATCAGCTTGAATCTTTGGGTAAGCGTGGATCTCTTGATGGCGCAGAGGAGCTTGTAAAATCAATTGATGATCAGGTCTTTAAATTCAAAGCAGACACAGATCGTATTATTAACGGAAAACTCTGGGAGCAGGAAGGTTAAGAATAATTTTCATACCGGAGCATAAGTGCTCGAATTTACTCTGCCACACTATACTTAATCCCTAGTTTGCATTCTTCCATACCTTTATGTAATTATTCCATATTAATTATGTGTGGAATAGTTGGATATATAGGGAAAGAAGATGCGCTACCGATTATAATTGCTGGATTGGAGAAGCTTGAGTATCGTGGCTACGATTCGGCAGGCGTGGCAATTTACGAAGGCGGCAAAGTTGTAGTGTCACGGGCGTTAGGTAAACTTTCCGAACTTAAAAAAGCCCTAAAAAATCGTCCAGCGAATGAAAAGGCAAATATTGGTATCGGTCATACTCGCTGGGCTACACATGGTCGGCCAACCGAGAATAATGCTCATCCCCATACCGCTGGAAGGGTAAGTTTGATTCACAACGGTATAATTGAGAACTATATAGAGCTACGCGAGAGACTGCAGCAAGAGGGGGCTATCTTCAAATCTGAGACTGATACAGAGATAGGCGCGCATCTCCTAAATAGTTATTTGGCCAAGGGACAGGATCCTTACACCGCACTAAAATCAATGTGCGCAGATATTCGTGGAAGTTATGCATTTGTCGCTTTGGACACAGAATGTCCTGATCGCTTATTGGTGGCTAAAAATTCAACACCGATAATAGTCGGCATAGCTGATAATGCGGTTTTTGTAGCCAGTGATATTCCAGCAGTGCTATCACACACCCGTAATATCTTAATTCTTGAGGATGGCGATATCGCTGATGTGCGCATTGGTGAGCTCCATATTGAAAATCACGGTGTTGAAGTTAGACGCGAGATTCAGAAAATTACCTGGGATCCGATCACTGCGCAGAAGAGCGGGTATAAACATTACATGTTAAAGGAGATCTTTGAGCAGGGTAGGGTCACGGCAGACACATTCCGAGCTAGATTAGATCTTAAAAGCTCATTTGTTGATATTCCCGAGGTTAAACTCACTGATGCACAGGTCAAAGAGATTAAGCGGGTAGTCTTGGTTGCCTGCGGTACGGCTTGGCATGCCTGCTTAGTAGCTAAATTTTATATTGAAAGCATGACGCAGCTTCCATGCGAGGTTGATTATGCCTCTGAATTTCGGTATCGCGACGTAGTGCTCGATAAAAACACATTAGTCATTGCTATTTCACAGTCTGGTGAGACACTCGATACTTTGGCAGCAATTGAGCTAGCTTCAAAGAGTGCTGAAACATTAGCAATCTGTAATGTTCTCGGATCTTCGATTACACGTAAGGTAAAAAACGTTGTATATACACATGCTGGTCCAGAGATAAGTGTGGCTTCAACAAAAGCGTTTACCACACAGTTGGTCGCTGTATACATGTTGTCATTGCTGCTTGCACAGAAGCGCGGAGTTTTGAAAGCTGATAAGGCAGAGGAGTATATTGGTGCTTTAATAGAGCTGCCTGGCGTATTAGAGAGCACTTTAAGCTGTTCAGCTCAGTTAGAAAAGATCTCAGGACAGTTTTACAGGGCCAGAGATTTTCTTTTTCTAGGTCGAGGCATTCTTTACCCGATTGCTCTTGAAGGAGCGCTTAAATTAAAGGAGATCTCCTATATTCATGCCGAGGGTTATCCAGCTGGTGAGATGAAGCACGGCCCGATTGCCTTAATTGATGATAATATGCCTGTGGTAGTGCTTCTTCCGAAAGGGGATGTAGTTTTTGAAAAAACATTATCTAACCTAAAGGAGGTTGAATCTCGCCAGGGTAAGATTATAGCTATTACTGATACACGCGGGCATAAAGAGCTTCGCAATATATCCTCCTCGGTTGTTGAGATTCCGCATCTTTCCTCATGGCTCACTCCGATACTTTTTTCAATTCCTATGCAGCTCTTGGCTTATCATATGGCTGTGCTAAATGGACGAGATGTGGATCTGCCTAGAAATTTGGCGAAGAGCGTGACAGTGGAGTAGGCAGTTTCTGTCCGTGTACTCACTTTTTTGCAAAAACATGACTTGGAGGCCCGTACAACGCGCCTGGGCAGTGCAAAGCACTGCAACCAGGCAGCGTAAGATATTAGCTTGCGAAGCAAGCGCACACTAAGTCCGCGCGCAGCGCGGTACTGAGGAGCTCTCTATCGGTCGCTAAGGTAAACGTAGTTCTACATTTTTTTACTTACTTATAGTTTATCCTATTTACGCTAATTCTGTATCTTATCTGTTAGTTACTGTCAGCAGCTTTAAGTAGTTTAAAATAGGATTAAGAAAATCAAGAACTTAGATACAGATAATAGGTTGACGATCGGTGATTTTTGTCGCAAATATAGTGGTATGAAGTGGGGCTTGGTGGGATAAAATGTAATAGTTGGTTCCACTAGGTTTCTGAATTGTGGCTGAGAGGCATCGAGCGAGGCACTTCCGCTGGTTTTCGCATCAGGCTTCACTTTATCCTAAATCCGGCAGTTGCCGGATTTAGGCAACCTAGAAAAAGCAGTTCTAACCCTTTTTTAGGCCAAAAAATGCCCGAAAACAGCTCGGCAGCAGCCTCACCTTTTGGGTGAACTCGCAAACTTAATAAAGCTGTGTGTTTTCGGGCATTTTTCGCCTTTTCTTAGTTCGAACTGCTCTTTCTAGGTTT
>CAZKXU010000083.1:0-16020 GCA_964556665.1 uncultured Bdellovibrionales bacterium
AATAATAGTGAGTCCACATGCAATAGCTCCGCTTAAGAGTAAACAGTTCAAGGACTGGGACCGCAGGCTTCCAGCCTGCATTAGAATTTGCAGGCAAGTCGCTGCAGGCTGGAAGCCTGCGGTCCCAGTCCTATCATATTTATCGGAATATGGCAGAAATAACAGAAGTAGTTTTTTAAGCAGCTTTATGGGCCTCTGACTCAGTCATCATTTGATGAACGATCATTGTTCCTACCCCTTCATTTAAGAAGAGCTCCAATAAGAGGGCACCATCACGTGCCCCATCAATAATATGGGCTCGTGGCACCCCAGCCTTTAGCGCTTCAAGACAGGCATTTACCTTTGGCAGCATCCCCCCTTTTATCACTCCGCTACCTATCATCTCTTTAATCCCTGCCTCATCGGTATATGAAATCAAGGATGATGGATCAGTTACGGATCGTAGAATTCCAGGAATATTGCTTAGTACTATCAATTTAGAAGCTTTACATTTAACAGCCAAGATAGCTGCCATAGTATCAGCATTAACATTCAGAACATTGCCATGCTTGTCACCTGCCAGTGAAGCAATCACCGGGATAGTTCGATTAGTCAGTAATAGATCTAGAAACTTGTCATTAATCTCCTTCACATCACCTACGTTTTGGAAATCTACAGTCTGACGTTTACCATCATTTACCATCTCAACCGGTTTTCTCTTTTCTGCTAACACCACACGCGCATCAACACCTGTTAATCCGAGTGCTCTGGCGCCATGCAGCTCGAGCGCACTTACTACATCAGTAGATAAAGTTCCAGCAAAGACCTTCTTGGCAACCTCTAGAACTTCATTTGAAGTCACACGTCGCCCAGCAATAATCTCACTCTCTATGCCTTGCTTTTTTAACTCAGCACTTAGCTGCGGCCCACCACCATGCACAAGAATCACTCGGATTCCGATATGGTGTATAAGACTTATCTGCTTAGCGATCCTGCCTAGATGTGGCTCTGCACAGAGTTCGCCTCCAAGCTTAATTACAAAAGTCTTTCCCTGAAACTCCCGCACAAAAGGGAGCGCCTCTGATAATGCTGCAATGCGTTCATTGTTCATAAGTTTATCCTCATAAAAATCCTATTACTGCGTCACTCCTAACGCTTTCAGAATTAATGCATTCTGCATATGCATCCTATTTATAACCTGAGTAGAGATTAAACTCTGCCTTGAATCCAAAACACTATCAGTAACCACAACATTTCTCCTTACCGGGAGACAGTGCATAAATGCCCCGTTATTAGTGCGCGCCATCAGATCCTCAGTAACAATCCAATTACTTAATGCAGCGCGGTGCCTTAGCTCATCTTCAGCTTTTCCTACAAATGGAGCAGGAGTCCAACTCTTTGCATATACCACATCCGCATCTGAAAAGGCTTCTTCTTGAGAATGCTGATAGGTCAGACTGCCTCCACTTAGTTTTGCATGTGTCTGAATAGCCGCATTGACCGGATCAGATAACTGATACTGCTCAGGACATACTATAGTTAGATCCATTCCAAGCTGCGCAGCCATCAAAGCTGCAGAATTAGGAACCGCCATGGGCAGCTGCTTTGGATGATTAGCCCAACTAAGAACAAACTTTTTTCCTTTAAACTGGCCATTAAATCGCTTCCAAAGTGTAAATGCATCTGCTAAAGCCTGACATGGATGCCAAAGCGAACTCTCCAAGTTAATAAATGGCACCTTAAGATGTTTAGAAAATGAATTAATTACAGTATCTGCGCGATCCTCCTCGAAGGAGAGCATCTTAGGAAAAGATCGTACTCCGACTAGATCGAAATATGATGAGAGTACCATCGCCCCATCCTTTACATGCTCTGACTTATCGGAGTTCATTATGGCACCATCAGAATACTCTAATGGCCACACCTCCTGCGGAGAGATTACAACCGTATCACCTCCTAAACGTGCTATCCCTGACTGAAGTGAACAGCGTGTGCGGAGAGATGGATTAAAAAAAAGTAAGCCTACTACCTTCCCTGACAATGCTCTCGAAAACTTCTGCCAGCGGCTAGAACTACCCTCCTCTGCTAGGTAGAAGAGCTCCTGTAGCTCCTGTGCTGAAAGAGTATCTGTAGATATAAATTTTAATAGTTTATTTAAACTCATCTGCAACTCTTTTTAATACAGGTAAAAACTGATCCACCTCTCCCTTTGTGATTGTAAGCGGCGGCAACAACCGCACCGTCTTTCCATCCTCTGAACTTCCTACTATGAATCCGGCATGCAAGAGTTCTGCGATAACTTTTTTCGCCTCAGTCTTGAACTGAATCCCAATCATTAGACCTAAGCCGCGCACTTCACTGACATTTTCAAGCTTTAGCTCCTCAAGCTGCGCTTTTAGATAGGCACCGACATCGCATGCATTATGTGCAAGTTTTTCATTGCGAATTACCTGAATAGTAGCTTCTACTGCTGCCGCTGCAAGAGGACCGCCACCAAAAGTTGTTCCATGCTCTCCTAATGACAACTTCGCTGCAATTTCTTCAGTAACGATAACTCCACCAACCGGAACACCACCACCAAGCCCTTTAGCACAGGTTATGATATCGGATTTAACAGCTACATGTTCGCCAAAGAAATTAGCTCCAGTTCGACCAAAGCCTGTCTGCACCTCGTCAAAAGTAAGAATTGCTCCGTTGTTATCGCATAAACTTCGAAGCTCCTTATAATATGCAGGCTCTGCCATGCGCACACCGCCCATACTCTGGATTGGCTCAAGTATAACTCCAGCAACACCTTTCCCTTCAGCCTTAAAAAGTTCCCTTAATGCTCCTATATCTCCGAAAGGAAGATACTTGACCCCAGGAAGATATGGTGGAAATAGCTTATACTTATCGATGCCGGTAATACTTAGGGCCCCAGCAGTGCGCCCATGAAAACATCCCTTAAAAGCAACAATAGTCTCCCGTTGTGTGTGGCGGCGCATTAGTTTAATCGCTACTTCGTTTGCCTCAGCACCTGAATTACAGAAAAAAACCTTAGTATAAGGAGCACCAGCAAATTCGACTACTGCCTGTGCCGCACGCGCACGGGTTTCATGATATACGATGTTAGAATAAAACATCAGCTCCCCGGCCTGCTCTCTAACAGCCGCCACTACTTCCGGATGACAGTGACCGACAATACAAACAGCATGTCCACCGTATAGATCTAGATATTTTTTACCGGCGGAATCGTAAACGTAAACTCCAGCACCGCGCGTCAAGGCTACATCGAACTTGGCATAAGTTTTTAACTGATACTGACTCTCTAAATTCTTAATCTCTTCAAATGTTTTTGTCATAACTTTTCCCTACGGTGTTAGCGGAGCAAGCCTTAATCCCGCATCTTCATCCAACTTATACATAAGATTCATACACTGAATCGCATTTCCCGCCGCACCCTTTACTAGATTATCAATCGCACTGATTACAACTACCTGATCCCCTTGTTGCTGCACTGTAATATCTACAAAGTTCGATCCTTTAATCTCTACTAAGCGGGGCGTTTCATGCCTGATACGTACAAACTTATTCTGCTTTGCAAACTGAGCGTAAAGAGCATTGAGATCTACTGTTGAATCCTGCAAGTTTACAAAACTTGTAGCAAATATTCCTCGCGTGAACGGCCCGGAGAGCGGTACCAGCTGAAGCACTACCTCAGACCTCTTATCTGAGGCACAAAACAAGGCCTGCTCAACTTCAGGCACATGCCTATGTGTAAGAATACTGTAGGCCGCCATAGAATCATTTCTTACAGGATGATGCGTCTTAGCTGTTGCATCAATCCCGCTGCCGCTCGATCCGGTTACTGCTGCTACATGAACAGCACCTTTCAGCACTCCTGCCTGCGCAAGTGGAGCAAGACCTAATGTTATACAGTTAGCAAAACAACCAGGGTTAGCTATTAAAGAGGCGCCTCTAATCTCCTCTTTAAAAATCTCAGGCACTCCATAGACAGCTGTCTTAAGTAGCTCCTGATCCTTTTGTGAAAGATCAAATCGTTGCGAACCAAACCTTAGATCTGTACTAAGGTCGATCAACTTAAGATTACCAGCCTTGAAAGTGCTGCTTTCATATAACTCTCTAACCAGCGGGGCTGATGCTCCATGCGCAACCGCAAAAAACACCAGATCAAGTTTTGAGAGCTCTTTTGAAAACTTAGAAAACTTTAGTGAGGTAAGGTTGCAAAGCGAAGGGTGTACCGTCGACACCCCCTCTCCTTCCTTTTCACGCGAGGTCACCGCTTCTACAGATACATTTGGATGAGCAAGCAAAAGACGGAGCAGCTCTAGTCCTACAAAACCTGAACCTCCCACTATGCCGACATTTAATTTCATTAGAGTACCTTCTCCGCAATGATATTACCAAGTGCTTCGCTCTCTTTAATAGCGTTTGCCGCTTTTACCATAAGTACGCGCTCGATAAACTTCTTACCTACTCCGTTATCCGTCACCGGCCCACAAACTACATCTATTGTACAAACACCACGCAGAAAATTCACAGCTCCCCAGGCGCCTACCTGATCGTTAGCGGCAAGTGCTATGGCTTTTACATGACTCATTAATTCTTTATCACCCAAGAGCTCCATTACCCCATACTCACCCATGATACCATCACCTAATTCTAAGAGGATGCAGTCAGGCTCCGACTGGGAGAGCCAGTTTACAATCCCTTTCGCGACGGGCAGAGCTACCTCGGCGCTAGTGCAAACAACACCAGCGTCATTAAAATCACAGATGCTGACCGCTCCAAAATCACTCATCTCTAGCGTGTCACGCATCAAACTAATACCGTTAACCTTTCCAGCCGCGACTCGCTTTCCACGCGCGGAGAGCTGCTTTACGATCTCGCAGGCAACTCTTGTCTTACCGGCATTCATACAGGTGCCGATAATAAGTATAATAGGTTTTTTTGTTGACACGTTATCGCTAGGCGCCACCTTGCCGGTATGAATCGATGCCTGCTTCCCGAGACGGTGTTGAAATGAAGGGAAAGTTAGAACCGATCCAAGAACTTCGGCCTGAATTGGCGGCCCTAATTCGACGTTCTCACTAGTACATGTTCCTAGCACGCCTCCCAAATTCAGAATCTGAATAGTATCACCGACCGCCAACTTTTCAGGCACCACACCACTATACCCCTTAAGTGCATTTCTTTTACCTAAGACGCCGACCAGCACATCTCCTTTACATATTTTGCTCATACGGCCGCTAAGAAGCTCTACGGTATTATAGACATTCTTTTCTGTGAGTGTCCTGACAGCAATGACATACCCTTCTTTGGAGATAATTTCAGGTGAAAGTGTAAGCTCGGAGCTGACCTTCGCATTTCTTGTAGATGAAGCTATTTTATCGGCGTGTATTCTCATAATGTACCTCGAGTGCACTGTAACATAAACTATTTCTGCCCCACTGGGACCGCGGGCTTCCAGCCCGCTACGTGGTGGCAATTAATTCGTTTGCGGGCAAGATGCCGTGGTCCCAGTAGCTTATCCCCTAATTTTTAAGATCCAACACCTTTAAAGCCTTGGCCGCATCCTGCTCTGCCAAAACGAGCAAGAGATCGGTCCAGCAGCTCATCTCCTCAAGCACATTAATACCATTCTCGGCTAGTCTTCCATATACAAAGGAAACTACACCTGGAGTTACCTCAATTCTTTCATCGAAACTTAAAACCAGCTGTGCAAGTCCAGTACTCAGGCGCAACAGCCTCCCTTTAAAGACCTCCTTAATCTCTGCCTCGAATTTCTCCTCTGAGATGATTGTTATCCAATCACCACCCTCAATTAGACGGAACTCCCCGCGTACTCTCCTAATCTCACGCTGCAGCTCATAAACTCTTTCAAAATCTCTAGGCTTCTCGGCAATTGCTACCAGCATACGGTTTGTAAGCTTTAGCCTGGCGTCATTTACTAGTGAAAGAATGCGGGATTGCTGAGTTTCCGTATTTTTAATTTTCCCAGACTGCCTTCTACATGCGACCAATACCGCGTCAAAGGATCGAATCCGATTTGCCTTGCAGATCTCACGGGATAAGGCTGAGTAGTTTATAAGCCCAAGCTTGATACAATCACGTACACTGGGATGTCCTAAGATATACTGCTGTGCAAGTTTAGTGGCGCTCATTATATACAACTACTTATAAACCGCTTAGATAAGCAGTCAACTAAATTCGAGCATTTTTGTTCGAAATAGGACATATTTGTTTATTTTTGTCCGGGCTGCGACAATATCGCGCCTTCTCTACCCCGTAGACTTGCACAACTACTATAAAGCATGAATAATACAGTTATGACACTGTGGCAGCGCTCAGAATTATCTACTAAGGACGTTGAGGAATATACCGTTGGTGAGGATTATATCTTAGACCTAAGTCTCCTACCCTGGGACTGCTTAGCTTCGCTTGCGCATGGCGCTATGCTTAACAAAATAGGTGTACTTAATGATTCGGAATTTAAATCAATCAAAGAGGTCCTGCTCCAGCTCTATCAGCAATCCCTGCAAGGCAAGATCACTATCACTCAGGAAGATGAGGACTGTCACACTGTAATCGAGAGAAACTTAACGGAAAAACTTGGCGAGGCCGGAAAAAAAATCCATACCGCCCGCTCCCGAAACGATCAGGTGCAGACAGCCTTAAAGCTATTTATGAAAGCGCAAGTTTTTATCGTTGCGGATTTGGGCGCAGAGCTAGCTTCAGAGCTCCTTACCTTTGCTGCTAAGCATAACCATCCGATGCCTGGATACTCCCATATGCAGCGCGCAATGCCTGCCACAAGCGGCCTTTGGGCAGCTTCTCACGCAGAGGGTATTATTACATCTTTGAATCTGCTTAACTCAACTCTAGAGTTTCTGGATAGTTCACCGCTAGGCAGTGCTTCTGGATTCGGCGTATCCATTCCTATTGATCGTGAGTACACAGCAAAGCTGCTTGGTTTTTCACAGGTAGCTAGAAATGTGCTGGCCGTTCAAAACAGCCGCGGTCGTAACGAAGCGCAACTTCTCTGGGCATTGTCGGACTTAATGTTTATACTTAACAAGATTGCCTCAGATGCACTTCTCTTTAGCACAGCCGAGTTTGGATTCTTTACTATCCCTAAAGAGTTCTGTACCGGATCCTCTCTCATGCCTAACAAGCGTAATCCAGACGTTCTGGAGTTAATGCGTGCTAAAGCAAAATCTGTACAGGCACGCTGTTTTGAGGTCTGCGCCATTATTCAGGATCTACCATCAGGATATAACCGAGACTTCCAGCTTACTAAAAAGCCGCTATTAGAAGGGATCGAGATTACGAAGAGCTCATTAAGAATCATCACACGGCTACTCTCTAAACTAGAGCTTAACCCAGATCGGATGAAGGCAGCGATGGAACCAGGCATATATGCAACCGACTTGGCTTTAAAGCTAGCATCTGAAGGAGTGCCTTTTAGAGATGCCTATCACCGACTAAAGGATGAATTGGCTCAGATTAAGAGTTTCTCGCCCGAACAGTATATAGATTCGAAAACCCACACAGGCGCACCTGGTAATCTTGGCTTAGCTGATATGCAGAATGAGCTTAACTCAGTAGCTGCAAGATACAATGACAGTCGAAATAAGTTTGAGGCTGCTATTTCAAAACTAACTTTGCCTTGATGCACGTTTTACCCCTCGAATTTCTCTCAGAGAAAAACTCAAGTTAGAATATTCACTAGGCTTATTCAGTACTCTCTATAATTCCTGGAATATAAAAGATCATTCGAGCGATCCCATCTGGCCCCAATACAGCATTAAGAATTTGAATGTTTCGTTTCGATAATGTTCCATCTTTCTCTCTAGGCTCAAAATTAGTAACAGGATCCAATTTCGGACCTTCCCATTCCCTTAGCTCCTCTTGGCGTAAATAATCAAGCCCATCCTGCATCTCCCTCATTGAATGCCATTGCCTCAAATTAAATGTTACCGAAGCGTATTTAATGTACTGAAATTATGAGAGAAATTGAGGACTGGGATAAGCTACGGATAAACTACTTAAATAGCAATCGTAAGAAGAAGGGTGAAATCCTAAAGGGGCTATAGCTTCTGCATGGTTATAACCGCAATAACGCGATCCTATTGCTACGAGGCGAACTGTACGGTCACAGAGGGCACAGAGGGAAGACAGAAGCCATTTGTCATTAATAGTCATTTTTTTCTCTGTGTCCTCCGTGACCCCTGTGGTTAATTTTAAACTTATGCAGATTACAAAGGCCCTGGATTATTGAGCAATTACAGACCTCTAAGACAGCTACCTATCAATAAATTAAATATGCCGCCCTTAAATGGAATTACATGCTTAATTTCGATCTAGCTAATAGCGTATTGACACTATGTATATATAATGTAATAATACTATTATGGGCGAATCGCCACTTGACAAATTGTGGCTCCGAATCGAGGAGGAGCTTCTACTCATTAGCAATGAACGTGATGCCGCTGGACTTCCATCTCTCGGCCTTTTGGAGGTGCTACTGCTTGGCCAACTAAGTCTTTTCTTTGACGCTGCTGCTAAAGAGAATCTGCAGCTTTGGGCTACACAGGATTTGGACGCTCATATCAAAGGAGATTGGCTCGCCTGTAGAGTTTTCAAAAAAGCATGTGAAGAAATAGGATTTAAGTATGATGAGTTGAGTAGTGAAATTTGGATTCCGCCAGAGGCAAAGTATAGAACCTTGCATCAATCACCTCTTTTAAATGTAACCTCACCAGAAGCGATATATATATTGCTGAGCAAAGCAGTCAAAGCACGAGAGAAGAATCGAGACCTTGTCTTTAGCGGACTTATTTATTATGGCGATCCGTTTGCAAAACTTCTACGTAAATACAAGGTTGATCTAGATTATTTTTTGGAGGGACGATAAGTGGACACAGATGAAGCTGTCAAACGTGCCAAAGCGCTTGCTGGAAAATTTGCTCAGAAATTAACAGATCCTAGATATGTCAAGGTTATGGGATTACTTGTCGGTAAAAGACTCCTATATGGGAACATAAAACCAACCCCAAGTATTAAAATTTCCATCGAAGATGCTATCTGGGTTGGACGTAATATTGAAGCGCGTGTTTTGGAAGTTCTGCCAGCAACGCTACTTCACTTTCCACGCGCATTCCTGCGCAAGAATAATATGCCAGAGGAGCTTAAACGGGTTTTGGATCACCTACGACATAATCCATATGCTAAAGAAGGGCCGGATTTGTATGGGATTTCCTTTAAACTATATTCGCGTTGGACTAGAGAGTATGTTGGCGATAAACGGGTCAAGCCACTTGATCAAAAGAAAATAATGAAAACATACAGATTATCACCAAGCATATTAGCAAAGCTGAGTAAAGGAGCCAAACAAAAAGGGTTAAATGAGACTGAGTATTTGGAACAAATAGTGGACGCTGCAGCTATTTAATATACATTAATACTTTTCCAACTTGAGATGCCTATTCAGCCTAGAATTCAGAAATTGGATAAAGTAAGGTGTGAGAAGGTCTCTCTTTAGAGCATCTAATTTTTCAGCTATAGTATTCGACCATGACAAAGGCATCTTATTCCATCAATGGGAGCATAGTGTCGTTTGACAACTATCGCCTCTCACTTAGAGATCACGGGGCTCAGTTCGGAGCACTAGCCTTCGAAGGGTATAGACTTATTGACGGGAAACTCCTGCTTGCCAAAGAACATCACCAACGACTTTGCAGATCAGCAGCCTACCTTGGAATTGAGATGCTGCCACACGAACGATATCAGCAGTACCTCCGTGGAACTATCTCTGCAAGCGGACTTCAGAACGGATATGTTAGGGTGAATTTGACCTCGGGTAATGGTGGACTTGGGATAGAGCATCATCTTTGTAAAGAGCCGGTGTTAGCAATCGAAGTAAACGAACTAAAACTTTTTAGTAACAAGCTTTACCAGGAAGGCTTAACCCTACATGTTGCGGCTACGAGAAAGATACCTTACAGCTGCCTTAACTGCTCCGATGTGAAACACGGAAACTATCTTAATAACATTCGAGCACAGAACGAGGCGCATAGAGTTGGGGCAGATGAAGCTCTTATGCTTACAATTGATGGCTATGTATCAGAGGCCAGTGTTGAGAATATTTTTGCTATATATGGGAATACAGTTCTTACTCCCCATCCGGATTCAAACTGCTTAAAAGGAGTCACCAGGTCGGCTATTATAGGCATCACACAGGAGCTTGGATTTAAACTTCAAGAGAAGCTTTTTACCCTGGAAGAACTCTTACACGCAGAGGAGATCTTCCTTACAGGAACTGGTGCCGGCATAGTACCGATTAGAGCGATCGACAATCATACTTTTGCAAGGAACGGCAACACAGTAAAAACAGATAAAATCCGGGAAGCGTACGAAAGACTCCTGCCAGAGCTTTGTAGTGCAGTTTAAAGAGGAAAAACAACATAATTATACTACATGAGATTCAGTAGTCAGATTGTCAAGTCCTGAAAGAAGTATACACTTTTCACGATTTCTTGGAGCCTGTAAGGGCGGTTAATTGTGCAAATTAGTTTATTATTTAGTAATTGAATTTTTTGTTTTGTTGATAGGGAAATAGGATTGATTTTTTAGTGCGCGCGATACGGCGTTGGTATGCGCTAGCCAGTACTAAGGTCGGCTGGGTCGTGCCGGCTAGGTTATGATTTGGTGACTGAGATTTTGATAGACAAAAGTAAACTTAAATTATTAGAACAACGATCTAAGATTTACCGCCACCACTAGCATGATATTTATTTTATAAATGTATTTTCATTTTCTAGTTGACACGAAAGCCTCCATCTGTTAATCATAAAATATCTTGGAGGTGTTCATGAATTCAGACTCATAAATCAAAATAAACCTTGAAGCAGCAGTCAGAGAAGAACGTCAAGCAAGAATAAAAGTAATAAATACGTTAATAGAATTTGATGATAGAGATATTGCTCTAAAAGATGGCTACTCATCTCTTTTTAATTACGCCACTACTCGCCTTCTATATTCTGTACCCTGTGCGTATCATTTAATGAGCTTATAGAGGGTAATCTCAAGCTTTTAGATGAAATAAGTGGGAAGAGTAAACGTGAAGTTGAAAAGGTTATAGCCAAAGAGAAGCCGGTAGAGGTAAGAAGCAAGGATAAGATTCAACCGGTTGTGATGGCTGTAAAAGAGGTAGATATATTCCAGCTACTGTTAGGCGTGAGGTTTTGAAAAGAGACAACCATCAATGTAGTTTCGTAGCAAATGGTAAACGCTGTGATTCAAAATGGGATCTAGAAGTTGACCACGTCCACCCTTATGCATTAGGAGGAAGCAATAAACCGGAGAATCTTAGATTGCTATGTTCCAAGCATAATCAACTTAAGGCAAGGCAGGATTTTGGGAAGAGGAACTAGTGGCGGCGGTAAATCTTAAGTTGCTGTTCTAGAAATTTAATCTCTGCCTACTTTTCTTTATCCAACAAACCTAAATCACCAAGGAATAAACTAGCAGTGGTTCGACAAATTAATTATTTCACCTGCACGGTGAAATAATTAATGCTCACCACAAGCACGACCCAACCGACCTGCTGTGCTGGCTTAGCGCATACCAACGCCGTATCACGCGCACTAAAAAATCAATCCTATTTCCCTATCAACAAAACAAAAATTCAATTACCAATGAATAAACTATTCTGCTCTATTAACCGCCCTTACAGGCTCCAGGAACATGTGAAAAGTGTATACTTATACCAGGACAAGATAATCTGAAAACTATTTTTGTGATATAGGGGTATTTCTCTACTAGGCAACTAAGTCTATATTTATCAGATGTTCGATAGGATAATAAGCTTTTCATTACACAACCGCATCTTAGTACTCTCTTTAACAGCCTTCGTGGTGGTCTATGGTTGGCTTGTGCTAAGGGAACTTCCCATTGATGTACTGCCCGATTTAAATCGTCCGACCGTCAACATAGTAACCGAAGCAACTGGCATGGCCGCTGAGGAGGTTGAGCTATTGGTAAGTCGTCCGATAGAAACAGCGATCAACGGCTCTGCAGGAGTTACACGAATCTTCTCTACTTCTAGTGCAGGACTATCCCTTGTACGTGTTGAATTTAGTTGGAACACAAATCTTAGCACTGCACGCTTGGCAGTCAGTGAACGACTACAACTTGCTCGCTCAAGATTACCAAATGATGTCGAGCCCTTTATCTCCCCTACCTCGAGCATTATGGGAGAGATTCAGATGATCGGCCTCACAAAACTCTCAGAGAAAACGACATTAACCGATCTAAGAACCTTAGCCGACTGGACAATAAAACCGCGCCTTCTCTCTATTCCAGGAGTATCTCAGGTTACCGTGCTTGGTGGTGACGAACTACAGGCACAAGTTTTAGTTAATGCAGAGAGGCTAAGAAAAAGCCAGATCAGCATTCTAGAGCTAAAGGAGCGTCTTTCAAAGATCAGCGAGGCCTCTGGTGGAGGATACGTCTCCTCCGGTGATAAGGAATGGCTTATCAGGAATTTTGGACGAGTATTAGATCACTCAGAAATTGCAGAGACTGCGATAGGGTTACACCTGGGAAAACCTGTCATTCTTAAAGATGTCGCACGTGTTGAATTTTCAGCTGCGCCAAAGAGAGGAGAAGCTTCAATCTCTGGCTCCCCTGCTGTCATATTAATGATTCAAAAACAACCTTCTGCCGACACACTTAAAGTTACAGCAGATATCGACAGCGCATTAAGGGAGATGAGTTCTAGCATTAGCACCGATATCAAAATTTCATACGATCTGTTTAAGCAATCTTATTTTATAAACTCAGCTATTAGCAATGTATATGAGGCTCTGCGTGACGGTTCGTTAATGGTCACCCTTGTTCTCATCCTGTTTTTACTTAATTTCAGAACAACAGTTATTACTCTTACAGCTATTCCACTCTCACTACTCATTACAGCAATCATTTTTAAAATATTCGGTATAGGTGTCAACACCATGACTCTAGGCGGCTTAGCAATCGCCATCGGCGAGCTGGTAGACGATGCTATTGTTGACGTTGAAAATGTTTTTAGAAGACTTAGAGAGAATCGACTATCAGAGAAGCCGAAATCAATTCTCAAGGTTACCTATGAAGCTTCAAGAGAGGTACGTAACTCAATAGTCTTTGCAACCATTATTGTAGTCTTAGTTTTTATACCTCTTTTTTCATTGCCCGGCTTTGAAGGAAGATTATTTATCCCTATCGGGATCGCTTATGTTGTCTCATTGCTTGCCTCCCTTCTGGTTTCCTTAACATTAACTCCTGTGCTCTGTTCATACCTACTAGGCAAAACATTCGGAAGTGATCATGAGAGTGTATTTGTAAGACTCTTAAAACAGTATGTGCGGAGAATCCTCGACTATACTCTTCAAAAGCCATGGCAGATTATCTGTACCTGCAGCTTACTTGTTATTACATCAATTGCAGCGGTGCCGTTTATGGGTAGAAATTTTATACCGCCATTTAATGAGGGCAGCGCGATGCTTGAGGTAATTGCACGCCCCGGTGTCTCGCTTGAGTTTTCCAATAAAATTGCCAGCGCGGTTGAACAAACATTATCTACTATTCCAGAGATCGTATCTACCGGAAGGCGTACAGGTCGCGCCGATGAAGATGACCACGCAGCCGGGGTTAATAATACTGAGATAGAAATTGCGCTTAAACCTTCAGAGCGTAACCGTAGTGAAGTTTTTTCAGAGATTCGAAATAAGGTTAGTGCAGTGCTGCCACAAGATGTATATACCTCTTTAAGCCAACCTATAAGTCATCGCTTAGATCATGTACTCTCAGGAATTAAGTCACAGGTAGCATTAAAAGTCTTTGGACCTGATCTTAGAATTTTACGACAACAGGCAGCAGAGATTAAAAATGCAATTAGCGAGGTCTCTGGCGTAGTCGATCTGCGCATGGATGGTCAGATCCTGATACCACAATACAAGATCTATGCTATGCGTCCCGAGCTGAATAAGTATGGCATCTTACCTGGGCAGCTAATTGAATCACTGGAGGCAATGCTGCAAGGCGTGCCTGTCTCACGCCTAATAGAAAAAGATCGGGCTCTCGACGTCTACCTTCGCCTTGATCCTGAATCAAGAGGTGACATCAATACAATTCGTAACTTACCAGCACATGTGCTGCCAACGGCCAAGGTCATACCGTTAAACGATTTAACAGATATATTTGAAACAAGCGGCCCAAACGTCATAGAAAAGGAGAATTTGCAAAGAAGGTTAGCACTCTCATTTAACACCAGCGGACGGGATCTGGAGTCGATTATAAAGGATGTAAAAGAGCAGTTAGCAAAAAATATCAAATTACCTCAGGGTTATTATTATAAATTTGACGGTCAGTATGAAAGTCAACGTAAGGCCATGAGACAGGTAACGTTATTAGGACTTCTATCAATTCTTGGAATATTCATTGTGTTATTTGCCCACTTTGGCTCAGTAATGATCGCCTTACAAATAATGGTCAATGTGCCACTAGCGATCATTGGAGCTGTGATCGCCATAACCTTTACTGATAGAACATTTTCTGTTGCCACGTTGATCGGATTTATTACCTTAACAGGAATTGCATCACGTAATGGCATCATGCTGATCAGCCATTATCTTCACCTTATGAAGGAGGAGGGTGAGGAGTTCTGCAAAGAGATGATTATACGTGGATCACTTGAAAGACTTGTACCGGTTCTGATGACTGCTTTTTCTGCTATATTAGCCCTCTCTCCATTGCTATTTGCCCAAGATCAGCCAGGCAAAGAGATTTTGCATCCTGTTGCTGTCGTAATCGTAGGAGGGTTGCTATCCTCTACCCTATTAGATATCTTCCTCACCCCGGTAGTGTTCTTCCGCTTTGGTAAAAAAAGCGCTATAAACTATCTAAGTAAGGGTGCTAAGTTACAAACAGACTTTTAATATAAGGAGACTATATGAGTAAACTGACTTTTCTATTAGTAATGCTTGTAGGATTATTATCAACTAATGCCTTAGCAGGTGATCATCACGGCCACGATCATGAACCATCGGTAGAGCCAGCACCACATGGCGGTATGATGCGCGATTCTTTGCCGTATAAAAGTGAAATTGTGCTGAACAATGATCATGTGAAAATTTATGTATACAACAAGGACTTAACAGCTGTCTCGCATGACAAATTAGCCCCTATGGTTACAGGAGAGCTTGCATTCCCAAAAGAAACCACCAAACGCAAAGTAGATTTTAAATTAGCAGCTGATGCATATGAGGCAACTATTCCTGGCATTAGCAAGGTCCACCGCTATGACCTACATGTAACGCTGATGATTGAGAAGAAGCCAATAATAGCAGATTTTGGAGTCGATAATATTCATTAACATATGCATGCTCAAGGCCGCTTATACTTAAAACAACTATCTTTAGCCGTCTTGAGCAGCGTATTACTTGCGTCTTCATATACTTTTGCCGAATCAAGAAAAGTAACTTTTGATGAGATTGAAGAGCTCGTAAAAAAACAGAACCTTCACACCAAGGGAGCAGAGCTTCAAAGTAGTGCTGCTCAACAGAAAAAAGGGTATTTAAAAAGATCTTTTTTACCTAAGGTCAATGCCAATGCAGGCTATGAGCACTACCGTACCGGCACGCAAGACAGCCGTAACGAACCACATACAGGCATTGAAGCTCGATTAAATCTATACAATGGCGGCAGAGACAGCATTGAAGAGCTGATTATACGCGCAAGGGCTGCAGGAGCTAACTATCAAGCAGAGCAAGTTTTTCGTGAAGAGGTATTAAAGGCCCGTATAGCATTCTGGGAGCTAGTTGCTTCACGTGAAAGGATCATTTTACTAGATCAGGAATTAGATGAAAACAGAGCCGCTCGCAAAGTAGCCGCGAATCGAATCTCTGCTGGCATAGCCACCTCTACAGACGAGCTTGAATTTGAGCTGCACGATCAGCAGCTTAAGCGAGAGATGCTTACATTAAAGTTAAATGAGCAGGC
>CAZKXU010000084.1:0-15673 GCA_964556665.1 uncultured Bdellovibrionales bacterium
TGGGGCAACGATGTGATGCTAGACGTGAAAAAACTTATTTGGAGGAGCACTAGTGAACTGTAAACTAAATTTTGCTCTCTGGGACCGCGGGCTTCCAGCCCGCAAGGCAGTGCCTTCAGGCTCGTTTGCGGGTCTGTTGGAACCTTACGCCTTAATCTCCTCCGATCCTCCCGGTAGAATTACCTGGCGCGGCTTCACTCCATCCATTGGGCCAATAACACCTTCACGCTCCATCTGTTCTATAATGCGCGCGGCGCGATTATATCCTATTCTAAATACTCGCTGAACCATAGATGTCGAAGCCTGCCCCTTCTCTAAGACAAGCTCTAAAGCCTTATCATAAAACTCATCATACTCCTCCCCTGCGCTCTCACCTGATTGCGAGCCTGAACCAGATGCGTTCTGATCCTCTTCGAGCGCCTTGTCCATTATGCGCATAATTCGATCATCATACCTAGGCGGTGTTTTTTTGAGCGCTGAGACGACCTTCTTAACTTCATTATCTGAAACAAATGCACCGTGTACACGTCTTAAGTGCATCTCTCCAGGCAGCATAAACAACATATCACCTCTTCCCAGCAGTTTCTCTGCCCCCATCGAATCCAGAATAGTACGGGAATCAATACGGCTAGTAACCTTAAAGGAGAGTCGTGCCGGAAAATTTGCTTTAATAAGTCCAGTTATTACATCTACGGAAGGACGCTGCGTAGCAATAATCAGATGAATCCCAGCTGCACGTGCTTTTTGAGCAAGACGGGTAATGACCTCCTCAATATCACGGCCTACGGTCAGCATTAAATCTGCCAATTCATCAATTACGATCACAATCTTCGGCAAGGGCTCTATTCTCTCAGCGATCTTCACATCCTCTGGAAGCAGCTCATCTTTTTCTACAGTTCCTGCAGCTATAACCTCATCATCCTTGAGTTCAATTAGGTTCCCCACTGTTTCACTCGGATCATGCTGATCGCGATCAACCTCACCACGAGCTACCCGATTGTAAGAGTCGATATTTCTCACTCCAAAACGCTGCATCACTCGGTAACGACGGTTCATCTCATTTGCAGCCCAATCCAGCACAGCTTTCGCCTGTTTGGCAACAGTAACTACTGGCACACGTAAATGCGGAATCCCATCATAGATATGAAGCTCAAGAATCTTTGGATCGATTAGAATCAGACCAAGCTCTGAAGGATGCGCCTTGTATAGTAGACTCAACAATATGGCATTAATACAAACCGACTTTCCGGTACCTGTAGCGCCTGCCATCAGAAGATGCGGCATCGTAGATATCTCACTAACTATAGGCTCCCCATAGGTATCCTTCCCCAATGCCGCCATAAGTATAGAATCAGCTCCAGCATAGGCTTCACACTCCAAAACATCGCGCAGCCTTACAATATCACGTTGGCGATTGGGTACCTCTATTCCAACAGTGCCCTTCTTCGGTATCGGTGCGACTATACGGACGGAGATCGTCTTTAAGGCCATTGCTAGATCGTCCTGCAACGCCACAATGCGACCTACCTTTACGCCGGGGGCAGGTTCAAACTCAAAAGTAGTAATTACTGGACCAGGATGAACCTCGGTTACCCGGCCAAGAATTCCAAAATCCTTAAGCTTTCCTTCTATCTGACGGGAGATCTTTAGAAGCTCCTCATCATCCTCACTCCCAAGTGATGGCTCACCACGGCTCAAGAGGTTAATATTCGGAGGCTCATAGCCTACATAAGCATCACCTACAACTATATCATCCTCCTGACGCTCACGCTCCTTTATTCTCTCCTTCTCAAGCTTGCGAGCTTTTGCACTTTGAAACTCCTCCGGTTGACGTCTATTAACTACGATGTGAGAATAGCTCTCCTCCATCGGCTGCGACTCCTCCTCATCCTCTATAGCAGGCTGAGGCTCCTCTTTACGTCCCTTATGAACGGTTAATTTATGCCGTTTCGGCGTCGGTACAGACACCGATTCAGCAGCCTTAGGTTTAAACTCAATTAAACCAAGTGAAAGAGCAGAGAGACCGCCTTGAGCTACCGCCCACAAACCTTCTCCGATCCAGAGAACAAGCCTAGCTAGCACTGTTGGGGTTGTAATCAAAAGAAGACGTGATATTGTACTTACAGAGACAAACGCATTTCGCAGGAGATTTGCAACACTTATACGACAAGCTAACCCAATAGAAAGCAATAAGAAGGCTGAGGCAATAACAATTGCTCCGCTATAACCAAAAAAACGGCTCATAGGCGAGCCTAATATCATTCCGGCGCTGCCGCCACCCGCACCCCCTGCTAAAATCCAGCCTAGTGTTGAGGCTAGCAGGAATACACCTACTATACCGAACAAAACGGAGATATTAGAATCAACCTTGATGCGCCCTTCCAGATCCTCATTGCGCCAGAAGTATACACCTAGCCAGAAAAACCAGAGTATCGGCGCAAGCGCACACCAGCCAAAAAAGCCTGCCAACAAGGTACCTAATACATGCCCTACCGGTCCCATAATATTAGGCTGCCCGCTTACTACTGGCGACAACATGCTCTGACTAAGTTGATGCGAGAGAAAACTAACTCCAAAAAACGCTACGCTTAGAAACATAATTACTGCCAGGGCCTCATTCGCCCAGCTTCTAGTAGCAACCGTCGGCGCACTTCGTTTAGCGGCTTTCTGCACCTTATGTCTTGAACTTGATCTTCTTTTTGCTGGTAAACCCATATACTTTCTGAAAGAGACTACTGCCCGCTGACGAACTGAGCACGACGCACACTAGAAAACTCACGCAGTGTCATTCTTAATCCATCAATTAACATCTCATGCGCGGTTCTCCACCCTGTCGGCATACCACCTTTAAAATGCTCCTTCACATGTAATAGATTGTCAGTCAGGGCCTCATCTTGTCGGTGATACGATCCCTCCCATATGCGAGTACCCTTAGCATCAAATAGCTCTATCATAAAATCGACCCGCGCAGGCCGAGAAGCTGCGATACGGGTTCCAATCCGCTCATCATACTGACTTAATGTGAGCTTAAGTACTGCATCTACATTCAATGCTGCAGCTACTCTAGCGGGTTCTGATTGTGAGGTATATGGAACTAGCCTTTTTACATCTGATACTAGCTTCAGATCTAGCTCCTCCTCAGCTGCCTTAGCTAATTCATGAAAAAAAGCAAACTTGTCAGTGAATAACGCGCGGGTATGTTCATCATAGGCCAAGGGCAAGATGGCGATAGAGCTTACACCGACTAGCGCTTTATTATTCACGGCCTTGGATAGAACGGGTGGCGTATTGAGCGATGCCCTGCTAGTTAAGTTACTAGAGCAGCTCACTAAAGATAGAAGCGATATAATCAAAACAATAATAATTTTCATCAGTTATACCAATTCCAGGAAAACTTTGGACTTAAAGTCGTATTATTATTACCCGTTCCAGGCAACTTAACAATGGGAAAGTTGTCCTAGCATACCTTGCTCTTAAATCCTAGCTGGTCATATTCTTTCTAAAATATCTGCATTTTTGTCTATTGATTTTGGTTAATAAATCGCTTTAGTGTATTATCTAATTCGACGATTCAAAAATTGCGAAATCTTCTTTTGTTTCTTTATTTTGTATTTTTTTATTGCATATGACAGGAAAAGCGTCCGAGAAAATCATAGAGGGAATATCAACACTACTTGATGGTTTTAGTGATCTGGAGGAGCTCATCAGCAAGGATTTTGCCGGCAAGAAAGACTCCGATTCAGAAACACAGTCAGAGATAGAGGAGGCTATCGTGACTGAGGTGCGTGCCGCTGTTGAGACAGTCCTTGAAGATGAGAACTACTCACCCGGTTACTTAGCTTCGTTGATCTCAGCCATGACGGAGGCACTCGAGGAGATCGATCCTGAGGTCTTCGAAGGAGATAAGGGTGACCTCGACGAAGACGACGAGGATGACGATCTTGATGATGATGATGACGATTTAGATTACGACGATGAAGATGACTTGCTCGATGATGAGTAATAACTAATTGCTTGATCTAGGTGCATTAGTTAATACTTGATCTGATAGTCCTTTCTTTCACAATTTCGATTGCATTCCTATTATCTTCTTTTGAGTACCCGCACTATCAAGCTATCTCAAGCCCTATCACACGTTCAAAATGTTTTGGAGCTCCGCGCGTTAAAGCTCTCTTGGTCCAATCTATTACATGATGGATAACAGTAAATATTAACTCTTTACGTGAGACGGTGAAAGGAAATGGATCAAATTTTTCAAAAATATCTTTGGAGCTTGCTCTGGCAAGCTTAAGTCCTTGTCCTAATTCTGATATCACGATTTTTAACCCGGCGCTGCTAGCAAAAAGAGAAGTATCAGAGCCTATAACAAGCCTTAGAGCTTCAATCCCAAGTGAAATATGTCTACATTCATCTATTCCGATCTTCTGAAAAAGTTCAGTCATTGCTGGAAGTATAATATTGTCGCGTTTAAATGCTCTGTGAATGCCAACAATTCCGACCATTGCTGCAAGTCCTTCGGCAACAAAATGATATGCAACCAAAAATCTGATCAAATTTTCCTTGGTGGGTTCCTGTTCTAGTCTAGTGCTCCTCCAAATAAGTTTTTTCACGTCTAGCATCACATCGTTGCCCCACCTTGTCACGCTTCTCAGTCGGAAAATCCTCGCAATACTCCAGTATTGCTGCGGATTTCCTCCTTCCGAGGCGTGCCAATCTGGGGCAACGCTGCGCGCTATACGTGAAAAAACTTATTTGGCGAAGCACTAGGTAAGCATGGAGGCAGCTTCATTACATAATACAGGCGCGCGTCGGCACGTAACTTCCACCGGACACACCAGCATTCCATCTCCGAGGCACTTAGCCCATCACACTCTACTATCCAAGCATAAACTGCCGCCTACACCTACAATTTGCCAAAGCAATTCACCGATCGAGCCGCTGATGATGCTTGCTGCTGCTCCGATTGGCCTGTTCAAAACAGGCACCTCTGTTGCCACAATAGGCGCCTCTATCGGTGTCATTAGCGGAGGAGTGTCGTCAGTTGTGCTGGCAGACTGATTCTGAAACCTTGCCAAGACACCAGACATAGATTGTTAGTGCGCGTAATGAAGCGTCATTATAGTATTTTCCCCAAGCTGGCATGGAAGACCTCCACCTGTAGGCTACCGGGCGTCTTTTATTATGCGGGTTAGTTTTGAGTTCAGTAGTCTCAGCATAACCCTTAAATGCTATATAATCTTTTAAATTACGTTTATGTGCATAATCACGCCAGATTCGGTTATTAAGTGGGGGCGCGCCCAAAGTGGTCTTCCCTTCAGCATTGATACCATGGCAGGCAGAGCAGTGATCTTGGTAAACGATCAGACCCGGACCGTCAGCTACTCCTTTTTCTGAAAGCTCCAGTACATATTTTGAAACATCCTCTAACTCATTACTTGATAATATTTTCCTAAATTCTGGCATTATAGCATTGCGCGTATCAGGATGAAGTAACCCATTTTTATCCAACTCCCGTACTCCAACTCTAATTGTCTTAAATATCTCATCAAGCTCACCACCCCAGATCCATTCACTGTCTCGTAGAGATGGGCATGAACTTCCTCTGCCACCTGCTCCATGGCACCAAGAGCATTCATGGTTAAAGATACCGCTCGATGACTCAAATAGCCGTTTCCCCTCTCTCAGCGCAAGTGCACGCAGCTCTTGATTCTCAAGTATTCTCAGAAAGGGTTTACTGCTTATACGTTCATCGGCTTGGCGTGTGCAACCTGTAAAAATTGTTACAAGGATTGCTGGAAAAATGAACTTTATTAGGTTTATTAACATTCGCTAAACACTTATCTCACTCGCTATAATACAATTGCAACCTTAGGCTGCATAGTTATTAAACCAAAATTAGCCCAATAGCTGAAGCGTTATCATTAATTTTATCATCGTATGAGAGTATTCGAATATCAGAATAAAGAAGTGAAGATTCAACTGCTGTAGCAAGGTGAATGGCATCCAAACTCCTCAATGGCTCAATTGGGAATCTTCTTGATGCTTCGGCAATTATCTCATCGCTGATAGATAAAAAACGCCACTCATCAGCTACTCGGTAAAAATTACTTCTGAGCACAGCTAAATCTTTTGATGTAATTTCTTTTAAAGATTCAGCTCTGTTTAACGCACGCTTAACCTCCACCAGGGTAAGTACTGAGGAAAATATTTCTTCTGCCCAATTTAAATGGTCCACCACTGCTAAAGCTCTCTCCTGATTGAAGAGCCAACATAAAACTGCAGATGATTCTATAAATAGTCTATTCATTCTCCTCTTTCAAAGTCCAAGAGACGTTTCGCCGCCCCCTCAGGCAGAGAGATCGGAGAAGGCTTGACAATAGTTTTCTTGCGCTTTGCCGGCCGTAACTTCCCAGAGGCAATCCACTCTGCCTCAATAGAACTTACACTGGTCATTGTAGATTCACTGCTGGGAGCCGAGATCTCAGCAATAACGGTGCTTCTCTCAGTAACCAGCAGTCTTACTCCGGCTTTGACCTCTTTAAGATAACTTGAAAGCTTGTTCTTGAGCTCCTTAACCCCGACTGCGCGTAATTTATTATTCTCCATACATATATGGTAGCTACTCGTAGCTACTTTGTCAAACTATAATTAGGGGGTATGATGACAGTGATAAGAAGCTGATACAATTATCCTAGAAGGAGCAGTTCGAACTAAGAAAAGGCGAAAAATGCCCGAAAACACACAGCTTTATCAAGTTTGCGAATTCACCCGAAGGGTGAGCCTGCTGTCGAACTGTTTTCGGGCATTTTTCGGCCTAAAAAAGGGTTAGAACTGCTTTTTCTAGGTGAACTAAATCCGGCAACTGCCGGATTTAGGATTATGGCTAATTTTTATCTGATCTTCATGATTTGTGCTGTGCGTCATACTAAAACGATTGTATGAGCTATTCCGGAAGCAACCTAAACTCACTCCAAGTCTTTAAACCGTAACGCTGCAGAGCCTTTTCTATCCCTGATTTACTGACTTTTTTGTAGCACTCAATCTCCTGATGCAGTGTCGGGATGGACTGGTTATAGTGCCACTCAGGTCCTATCGACATGAGTCTTCCCATAGGTAGCTCCCCTTGCAGCACCATGCGCGAGATAATCTTCGTTTTGGCTCGCTCGAGATCCTCTATCGAAAAATCCAACGGCTTTGCCATAATATCTTTTACGATCTTAGCTATATTATCTATATTGGAGGGCTCGCTGCTAGCAAATGCCATAAACACCCCAGTTCCATCCTTTTCATCATTATCAGCACCAGCTGATTCTGCTAATCCTTTGTCAACTAAAGCCCAGTATAGCTTTGAACCGTTACCATCACCTAAAATACAAGCTAGCGTACTAAGCTCAAAACGGAACGGATCCTGCCCGGAGGCGCCTTCAGTAAGGAGTACTACATGCGCCTGTGTGGTGTTTGGCCTTCTATACTCTTTCTGAGAACCGCTGCTCCTAGCATAAGGCTTAGTTTCACGTGACACATTCATTCTTGACCATTTACCACAGTGTCGCTCAGCATCTTTTGCAAACTTATCCCAGTCATAGTTACCGCAAGCAGCTAAGATCATATTATTAGGAGCATACCGTCTCTCGAAATATGTCCGCATCTCATCCCTTGAAAGATCTGTGATTGATTGAATAGAACCCAGAACAGAATTCCCGGCTGTATGCGACCCGAAATAATCTGCCATGGCGTGCTCGAAGAGATAAAATACCGGCCGATCTTGATATAGTGCAATTTCCTCAAGGATAACCTTTTTCTCTGTAGTGAATTCCTCAATGTCCAATGAGGGACGCAGCATATCACTTAAAAGATCCTGCATCTGCGTAAAGTACTCAGGCAAAATACCGGCGTAATAAACAGTCTGCTCCTCTGATGTAAAGGCGTTTGCCTGCGCTCCGATACTGCCCATCTCAAAAGTGATATCAAGAGCTTTCCGCCTTGCGGTACCCTTAAACATCATATGCTCAAGAAAATGGGAGACTCCGGCCTCTTTCTTACTCTCATCCCTTGAACCTGTGCGCACAAAAAACCCTATAGCCGAGCTTGCTGCCCGTGGATTGATCTCACCTATTAACTTAAGTCCATTTGTTAACTCTGCTTCTTTAATTGTACTCATCTGATTAACTATAAAAAATTGCAAAGATTCGGCCAGATAAAAAGAAGACCTGAATCATTACAAAAAAACTAAGCAATATCTAACTTCTTCGGCCCCAGTGTAACAACAGTTACATTTTTCACCGAAAACTCCTCTGCAAAACTATCAATATCGCTTATAGAAACCTTCTCAATTTCAGCCTTAATCTCATCTAAGCTACGCACCCGCCCAAGCAACCAATAGTCATGAGCACTACTGCTAGTACGGGAGGAGACCGCCTCCTGGTTCATAATCAAGGCAGCTTTTAAGTTTGCCTTGGCTCGTGCTAATTCATCCGCGCTCACAGTCCCTTTAATTCCCTTCAGTTCTCGCATCATAACATCATATGTTTCTTGCGCCCGTTCCGGCGTTGTTCCCGCATACGCCATAACCTGGCCATACTCCTTAGTAGAGGCGTGTCGAGCATAAACAGAGTAGACTAAGCCGCGTTTCTCACGCACTTCTGTAAATAACCTGCCGAACATCCCACCAGAGAGCACCTGCAGTGCTAGTTTTGCGCTATAGTAACATGGATGTTCAAAGGGCGGCGCAGCATATGCAAGTACGATCTGAAGCTGCGCACCCTCATACTCGATATGGTGATACCCACCCTGTGAGGTCGCTCCAAATTTAGGTCGTGAAAAACCTTTCCCCTGCCACTCACCAAAGGCTGAAGTAACCCACTCTTCAACCTGTTTAGCATTAATTTTACCTGCTATAGAGAGCACTGCTCCATCAGGTCTATAACAACGCTGATAACTCTCCTTAAGATTGCTAATACCTATTGCTTTAAGTCCCTTTAGCGTACCTAAATCACTTCGATTAAACGGTGCCGGGAAATAGCGCGCCTCTAACTCCTCGATCGCTCTCTTTGAAGGGTTATCACTTAGAGCCGCCAACTCCTGCAAAAATACATTCCGTATATTATCTATCTCATCTTCAGGTAGTCTCGGTTTGAGCAACATCTTTGAGACAAGGGATATGCACTGCTCCAAATTCTCACCCAACAGTGAGGCGCGGTAACTAAAGCTGTCGTGCCCCGCTCCCTCACCATGTCTAGCTCCGATTCGATCAAAAGCCTCCGAGAGCTGCACCGAATCAAGCTCCGCTGCTCCACGTGCTGTTAACTCTGCCAAAACAAGTGAGGCCCCCAATGTTTCATCAGTATCACTTAGCACACCACCAGGCATAAGCAATACAAGTGAGGCGGACTCAACGTCCGGCATCTCTTCAGTAATCAAAGTTAATCCATTTAATAATTTACTTACCTTCATCCCTGATCCTTAATTATATCTGCCAAAGTCGTAACTTTTAGCTTTTCTGTATCATGAAAACATCTAAAAAATTTAGCTATTGAATTAGAGTGTCTAATCTCCCGAGTGCTCTTCGATAGTGCGTCTTTAATCTCTATTAAACTAATCGTATTAGGACTTTTTAGCAATGTAAGAGGCATATCACGGGAGTCGCCCCAGGCTACGATCCCAGCCTTCTCTAGAAGTGACAGCACCGGCCTCAAGACTACCGAGCTACATCCAAGCGCCTCAGAGATCTCCCAGTCATTTGGCAGCTTTTTACCCTCACGAAAGGCCTGTTCAACCATTAATATTGACTGCAAAGCCAGTACTAATTTTGCATCTCCAACACTCAAAACCGAGTGTTTCCAGAGCTTCCCTCTTCGTGGAAGATATTGAGCCTGATAACAGGTCTCACATCCAAAGAGCACGATACTCCAAGCTAAGTAAAGCCAGAAAAGAAAAACCGGGATAGCAGCAATTGTGCCGTATATCTTCTCATAAGAGGAGAACTGTACAATATAAAAAGTAAAGGAAGCCTTGGCCACACCAAAGAAGAGTGCCGCAATAAATGCTCCGAAACTTGCCGAGTGCATCTTTACTGGGGCCTTCGGCACCATAAAATACAGGAATAGAAAAGCCAGGAAGTCGATCAAAAATGGAAGAATATAATTATATCCGACATTGAAATAAGGAGAGATCACAATATTATTAAGTAGCGGCTCGATCTGAACTTTAGCCGTATAATAGGCGGAGAGAGCTAAGATTGGAGCCAAAACAATTATTGTGCAGAAGACCATAATCCTGCTGGAATAGGATCTCGGCTCATAAACCTGCCAAATTTCATTTAGGACGTATTCAATCGAGTTAATTAAAAGTACTGAAGTGACGACCAGAAAAAGTATTACCAAGAGATTTAAAGAGGAGACTGTTTCGCTGAATTGCGTAAGGTGGTTAAGAATCGTATCCACCACCTCCATGTTCGGCACAAACTGTTTAAAAATGAACCTACGCACATCTGGAACATACTGTTTCGATACGGCAAAGGATGCTAACAACGCGCAACCGAGCGCCATAGCAGGTACCAGGGAAAGAATCGAGGTGTATGCTAGGGCTGCTGCCTTTGAAAAGCCGTTATCCCAGTAAAATCTATCGGCAGAGGATGCTAATACACGAACCGTCCATTGTATTTCACGGAAAAACCACTCTAGTACAGCACTCACCTTCGAACCAGAGTCTTGCTTTGTCGGTGTTGTCGTCATAGTACGTTACGCTCAATATACTAGGAATTTACCTTACTGCACACTGATGCTATATTCAGATAGCATGTATTATTGTAGCGCCTGTAGTAAAGAGCAAAAACTAAGTACCTCTAAAATCGGCTTTCGGGAGTGTTGCGATTCCTGTAACGCGGATCTGCACATCTGCACAAACTGCCGACACTACGATCGTAGCGCTTATAACCAATGCAAAGAGCCACAAGCAGATCGGGTAGTTGAAAAAGAGCGCTCAAACCGCTGTGAATACTTCGAATTTAAATCCGGCAATTCCTCCTCTAAAGATGAAAAGAGTTCTCATTTAAAAAAACTTGATGACCTTTTCAAGTAGATTTCGTACCGGCGTTTTCCATAGTACACTGTAAACTTAGTTTCCAGTGTACCAGCATTCTCAACAGTTCCTGACCGCCATGACAACTAAGTAGGCGACTTATCCGAAATCCCAAGTTTGTCCATCTTATATTTTAATATTCTTCTGCTAATTCCTAGAATTTCAGCAGCTCTGGTCTGTACATAGTTTGCCTTGCGTAAGGCTTTTACAATCATCTCTGTCTCAAACATCTTCTCAGCTTCTTCAAATCCTACGTTATCTTTCAACATGCTTTTTGGCTGCTCGATCGAAGCTGCCTGCTTGGATAGAATTTTACGGGGCAGATCGTCTGCACTCAAATTGTCATTTGGCGCAAGCGCCATTAGGCTCTCAATTACATTCTCTAGCTCTCGCACATTGCCGGGCCATTCATATTCAACCATGCGGCTAAGTGCATCTGCGCTAAAGCTCAAGTTACGTGAATTATAGAGAGGTGCAAACTGATTGATGAAATGCGTTATCAGATTTGGAATATCTTCAAAGCGATCACGTAGCGCCGGCAGAGGCAGCTTGATGACATGAATACGATAGAATAGATCCTGTCTAAACTTTTTTTCGGCTACAAGCGTTTCTAAGTTCTGATTTGTAGCCGCGATAATACGAACATCCACCTGTACTGGCTTGGAACGACCGATACGATAGAACTCCTGCTCCTGTAAAAAACGGAGCATTTTTACCTGAATATTTGTACTTAACTCCCCTATCTCATCCAGGAAAAGCGTTCCTCCATTTGCCTGTTCGAAATGACCGATTCTTTTCTCAATAGCGTTTGTAAAAGCTCCACGCTCATGACCAAAGAGCTCTGATTCGATCAACGTTTCTGGGATAGCTGCACAATTAATCGCTACAAATGGCGCATTCTTACGTGGACTGAGGTCGTGTATCTGTCTAGCTACTAACTCCTTACCAGTCCCTGACTCTCCGGTAATAAGTACAGTAGAACTACGCTCAGCTATCTGACTTACACTTTTAAAAAGGTCAACCATTACTTGAGAACGGCCAACCATCGGTCCAAAGTCAGCGTTTATTTTTGGAGTTGGCTCCTTACTTGGTTTTTTACTGAGATGAGTTCCCTCACCGTGCTCCAATAGACTTACAATAACAGCAGTAAGCTCCTCTATATCAAAAGGCTTGTTCACATAATCGCTGGCACCGTGCTTCATCGCCTGAACAGCGCTCTTAGCGGTGTTGGTTGCGGTTAACATTACTATTGGAATCTGCTCTGACTTTTCACGGATAGCCTTAAGAGTTTGAAGACCGTCTAGTTGCGGCATCTGCATATCAAGGAGTACTAGATCCGGATTGAATAATTCAAATTTACTTAGACCATCCGACCCATCAGCAGCGATTTCGACATCAAAATTAGTTTTAAGTAGCAGTGATAACGATTCCCGGACCGAAACTTCATCGTCAACTACAAGTATTTTCTTACGCACTTCCTGCATACTAACTATTTAGAGTGATGAAATGGTTCTACGACATCTTTAAGATGCAATTTTGAACAGTTTAGAACATTAATTTTTACCTGACTCAAAAGATAAATGGCTGTAATTTTAAATACTTATAACAATGAAGTTCGAATTTCGTAATGAGCTGAACAGTATTGTACCTTACACGGTCTTTTTAAATCAGCGTTATGCATAAAATGAATTGGTCAAGTAAGTAGTAGGCAAGAGATAAGAGGCACCAGACAACAGATAACATATAACAGATAACTGATTCAGAAATCAGATAACTGTTCAAATAGTGGGGGTAAAATCGTAGGGGCAGCCCGCGGCTGCCCCAGGGTCCGTGCTGCGCGCGGACATAAGAGTCATAACCGATTTACAATAAGCCCCTGCTACCAATATTTGCATGCTTTAAGCCCTCATGATAAGTAGAGACGATGCGCCGTATGTTTCTAGTTATAGCAGTATCTTTATCACTCCTCTTTGCTAACTCTTCTCTCACAGCACAGCCCGAACTGCCTGTAAGCTACCTCCCTAACTCACACACTGTCCTTGTGAAACATTTTCAGTCCGAAAAGTACGAAGAATGCCTTACAGTTTTAAATAAGCTACTGACGAATAAGCGCATCCCGGGGGAACTTCCAAAATTATTTTTCATACAGGGTGTTTCCTTGCAAAGGCTTGGTCGTGACAAGGAGGCTATAGAAGCCTTTAATAGATCCCTATCATATCAGGGAGCAAACTCCGCAACACTTTATTTCCGTGCTCTGAGCGAAGAAGCTCTTGGAGAGTTTAATACTGCAGTCACAACTGTTTCTGAAGCGCTTTGGTTCAAAAGATACTCCTTTCTCTCAGAAGCGGATTTTGAACTTAAGCGCGGCGAACTTTATGTAAAACTTGGGAAATTGCCCGAAGCAAGGCTCGCATTTGCTGCGGCACTAAAACATAATAATGACTTAACAGAGGCGCGTCTTGAACTTGCTAAAATAACTGAGAATACAGATGAGGCACGTGCCATGCTAGGCCAAGTGCTTAAGGTAAACCCTGACAACGAGGATGCCGCCTTAATTTTAGCAAAAAATCTGATTGAATCCGCACAAGGTGCAATTGACAGTAAAAACCTGGCAACAGCTCAGAATATTCTTAGTGACTTACTCTCCTCCCCTGAGACCTCGCGACGGGAAGAGGCTCTTGCACTTCAGGTAAGCGCATCGATTAAGCAAGGTAATATAAAGGAAGCTACTTCAAATTTTACCAAAGCCTTAGCACAGTTTCCTACTAGTTCAACTCTGATTGAGATTGGGAGAGAGTTAAAGATTGCTCAAAACGCGGCAAAATAGTGCCTATTCAGGCTGTACCAAGGTATATCTCCTTAAGCAGCCTATCATTCCGTATTTTTTCTGTTTCTCCATCTAGAACAACCAACCCTTGATCCAGAACTATAGTACGAGAACAGAGGCTCTGAATAAAGTTAAGATCGTGCTCTATCACCAGCACCGTCTTACCTCTATCTCTAAGTTTACTGATTAGTGATGCTACCTCGGTTTTCATTTTGGGGGAAACGCCTGCGGTCGGCTCATCTAATAGAAAGAGTTCAGCTCCAAAACTAAGTGTACGGATTATCTCAAGTAAGCGCATCTGACCTCCTGAGAGAGAGGAAGCTTTATGATTTGCCTTGTCGGCAAGACCTACTTCCTCTAAATATCCTAACGCTTCGCTCCAAAATGCTCGACTCGACTTCGTCCATGGAAAGAATCCGGAGAATCCATCGCTTCGACTTTCAAGCGCCGTAACAACATTTTCAGAGAGAGTCATCTCACGAAAGATTCCAAAGTTCTGAAATACTCTACCAATCCCTAACTTTGCACGGGCAGCTGGAGAGATGCCTTCTAACTCTGTTCCGGCAAAAGTAATCTTTCCTGCACTAGGGGTTATAAAGCCGCTAAGGCAGTTAAAAAGAGTTGTTTTCCCACTGCCATTTGGGCCGATAATGCCTACCGTCTCTCCTGATTTAACTGAGAAGCTACAGCCGTTTAAGATCTGAAGGCCGCGCACCTCGAATTTCAGACTGTTAACTTCTAACACGACTAAACCTCCCTCTTGACTGGAAAAAGAATGGCACGGTTCATATAGACTAATACAAATAGAATAACAGCATAAAGCATCTGCCGCAGTGGGCCAAGTATACTTGGTGGAATTTCAAGAAATCGTAGCGGCTCAGGCAGTAAAACAAGAAAGATAGTAGAGCCTACAACTCCCCAAAAAGATCCTGGACGGCCAACCACGGCAATTGTAAGTATAAAAACCATCTCTGTCAGGCTGAATGAAGATGGGTCTATATAGCTAATGTAGTAAGAGAAAAAACTCCCGGCCAATCCAGCAAAGATTGAGGCCACTGTAAAACTTACCATCTTAATCATGTTAACTCTCTTTCCAAGACTTTGAGCCGCAAAATCAAACTCAGCTTGCGCACGTAGAGAACGTGCAAAGGAGTTTCTAAATAGTAGGAGCAATAGTAGTTGTGATACTAGGGCAGTGCTTAATGCTAAGATAAGAAAGTTACGATTCTCATACATATTATAGTCAAACAGCACAGGCCTTGGGATGCCAGGAATTCCCATTACACCATGAGTAACGCTTTTCCAATTAATAAGCAAACTCAACACGACGGAACTAAAGGCAAGTGTCCCAATGGCAAAATAATCATCACTTAACCTAAGTGAGATGTATCCAATTAGCAGTGAAAATAATCCGCTCAATGTCATACTTACAAGAGTAGCTCCGAAAAAACCGAAGCCATGTTCCGTGGCCAGTAACGCGGTAGCGTATGCACCGATAGCATAAATAGAGACATGCGCTAGATTAAATAATCCGCCCATACCAAAGGAGAAGTTAAAGCTCTGCGCAAGTATGAGATAGATACAGATCAGGATCGCCAGGTGTATATGGTATTCTGTAATTGAAAAGATCATAAATCTGAGAGCTGTTAAGATCTCCCCTTCTTAGACTTTAACGTTTAATTGGCACACCTCATATTCCCTTCCCTATCATGCCCCTGACTATTACCCACAAGTATTGAAAAACTTAGTTTGGGATTTTGTCCTTTT
>CAZKXU010000085.1:0-15629 GCA_964556665.1 uncultured Bdellovibrionales bacterium
AGAAAACAGGGTGCCAAGCTGCCTCTTCCTACTCAGATAGTAATCTTCATCTCACATACCGTAATACACTTCTGGCCGCTTATTATTATAGCTCTTATTGGAGCTGTATACGGAGTTATCTGGTACTATAGGCAGCCGCAAGGCAGATCGCGTATCGATCGTGCTTTGCTGAAACTTCCGGTCTTAGGCTCTTTATATGTTAAGGTTAATACTGCGCGTGTAGCCAGAACATTAGGCACCCTTTTATCTAGTGGCGTCGGATTGCTGAATGCAATCGAGATCTCACGGAATATTATCGGCAATGTGCATATGGTAAAAGCTCTTGATGATGCATTAGAAGGGGTTAGAGAGGGGCGCGGATTGGCAAAAGAGCTTTCTAGGAGCGCTATCTTTCCTAGTATGCTTTCAAGCATGATAGCTATAGGCGAAGCGAGCGGCCAGCTTGAGGGTATGCTTGGAAAAGCAAGCAAAGCATATGACAATGAAGTGAACGCAACACTTGTCGGTTTGACATCTCTAATTGAACCTGTGATGATTATTGTACTTGGCGGAATTGTGTTTTCTATAGTAATTTCAATACTATTGCCAATGGTAGATTTAGTTAATATTGTTCAAAGTTAAAATTATATGATGAGAATAAGATCTGAAAAAGGACTAACCCTAGTAGAGATTATAGTTGTTCTGATTATTCTCTCTCTAGTAATGACATTCTTAGCAAGTAAGATACTTGGCGCAGGTGATAAGGCCAAGGCCGATCTCAATAAGCTCAAAATGCAGGATATTAAGACATCAATTGAGCAGTTTCAGCTACGTTATAACACATTGCCAAGTAGTCTTGAGTCTTTAATTAAGTGCACTCAGGAAACCGGCATGGATTGTGTTCCAATAACTAATGACCAAGCCTTAAAAGATGCGTGGGGAACTCCGTTTAACTATTCACTAGAGAATAACAACCGCTCTTATCGTATTATGTCGAAAGGTGCTGATGGGCGGGACGGTGGATCGGGGGTTGATTTTGATGCCTTTATAACAGGGCCGTAGTAGTTTACATACTGGGAGTGGGCTTCCAGCTCACTTGATCGACGGTGCAATCCCGATCAAGCGGGCTGGAAGCCCGCAGTCCCAGTGGATCCTATAGTAACCCCGCCAACGATTCAATCGAAGTCTGGCCTACTCTGTTATACTCATGCCTTGATGGCGCAGCTACCTGCACTACCTCTTCCTGGCCCTCTGTATAGACATCCTGTACTGCATACTCAGGCACACCTGAACCTGCCGGTATTAATCGACCCATGATCACGTTCTCTTTTAGCCCGCGCAGATAGTCGATTCTACCTGATACTGCTGCTTCTGTAAGAACCTTTGTGGTTTCTTGAAAGCTTGCCGCAGAGATAAAGGAATCAGTGGACAATGATGCTTTCGTAATACCTAGGAGCAGAGGTTCAAATGTCGCCGGTTTTCCACCAGCTGCGACTATCCGTGCATTCTCCTTGTTTACCCTAAAGCGCTCTACGCTATCACCCATCAGGAAGTTTGTATCGCCAAAATCAACGACACGCACACGCTTTAACATCTGCCTAACAATAACTTCCAGATGTTTGTCATTAATGCGTACACCTTGAAGGCGGTAGATCTCCTGCGTTTCATTCACAAGGTAGCTTGAGAGTGCCTTAACACCGCCGATCCTAAGAATATCATGCGGATTTGGCGCACCGTCAGTCAATGCCTCGCCTGCTCTGACACGATCACCTTTCTGAACCGCAACATGCTTATTCTTGGAAACAAGATACTCACGTGGTTCACCAAATTCAGGAGTAACTAAAATCCTTCTCTTACCACGAGAATCTTCACCAAAGTCGACGATTCCATCAACGTCAGCTACAATTGCAGGATCCTTTGGCTTTCTTGCCTCAAACAACTCGACAACACGAGGCAAGCCGCCGGTAATGTCCTTTGTCTTGGTAGTAGCACGCTCACGTTTTGCAATAACATCACCTGCATCGATATCGGAGTTATGCTCAACAACTACTCTGACACCGGCTGGGAGATTATAAACCTTAGTCTCACCATTCTGCCCATAAACAACTATGCGTGGACGTAGATCGGCTGTGCGGTCACGTGACTGCACAATTTCGCGCTCAACGAAACCTGTACGCTCATCAGCACGCTCCTCCATCGTGTACTCGTTTATATCCTGCCACTCTACACGACCAGCAACCTCGGATAAGATTGGGATAGTAAACGGATCCCATTCAGTAAGTAACATGCCCGCTGCAGCAACGTCGCCTTCCTTAATCTTAAGCTTAGCACCATAGACTAACGGATGACGCTCTCTCTCTCGACCATCCTGCTGATCAATAATTAGGATTTCACCTTTACGGCTCATGACAACATGTGAACCGTCTCTCTTTGTTGCAAGACGTACGTTCTCGAGCTTAACCACACCATTAAAACGGGACTCGAGCGAGGTCTGCTCCACACGACCAAGCGCCGCACCACCGATATGGAAGGTTCTCATTGTAAGCTGTGTACCCGGCTCTCCGATTGACTGCGCCGCAATAACACCAACTGCCTCACCGAGGTTTACAAGATGTCCGCGTGCAAGATCTCGTCCGTAGCAAAGCGCACATACTCCTCGCTCTGATTCGCAGGTCAATACAGATCTGATCAATACTGAATCTAGCCCTGCGGAGGTAATAACCTGAGACTTCTCCTCTGTTATCTCCTCTCCACGGCGGACAAGAACTTCATTCGTAATAGGATCACATATATCATCCGCTGCAACTCGCCCTAGGATACGATTAGCCAAGGACTCGATCTCCTCGCCACCCTCGATTAGCGCAGTTACTTCAAGACCCTCTGTTGTTCCGCAATCATGCGAAGAGACGATACTATCCTGAGCAACGTCAACCAATCTTCTCGTTAAATATCCTGAGTTAGCTGTCTTTAAAGCGGTATCGGCAAGACCTTTTCTAGCACCGTGTGTTGACACAAAGTACTGTAATACGGTTAGCCCCTCACGGAAATTCGCCTTAATAGGCTGCTCAATGATAGAGCCGTCTGGCTTAGCCATCAATCCGCGCATACCGGCAAGCTGTCTAATCTGCTGACTAGAACCGCGCGCACCGGAATCAGCCATGATATAGATTGAATTAAATGATGGGCCTCGTCGCTTCTCGCCTGTAGCTTCACTCTTGAATTCAGTTGAGGATATTCCACTCATCATATCAGAGGCGATCTTGTCTCCGACGTCTGACCAGATA
The DNA here is from genome assembly GCA_964556665.1 of uncultured Bdellovibrionales bacterium. GTDB lineage: Bacteria > Bdellovibrionota_C > UBA2361 > UBA2361 > CAZKXU01 > CAZKXU01. Next base: position 3,264 of record CAZKXU010000085.1, read on the forward strand.
TCGATAACTTTATTATACCGCTCACCGGAGGTGATTAATCCCTCCTGATACTGTGTATCAATTTCAGCTACCTTCTTATCTGCGTCTGAAAGAAGCTCCGCTTTGGAGGCTGGAATGATCATATCTTTAATGCCGATCGAAATTCCTGCCAATGTAGCGAAGCGATATCCAATGTCCTTTAATCTATCAGCCAAAATTACGGTCGCCTTATTACCAGCGATACGGAAGCACTCATCAATTAGCTGTGAGATCTCCTTTTTAGTCATGACTCGGTTATAATACCGAAATGGAAGTGCCGGCGGCATGTAATGCGCAAGAAGCACACGTCCTACAGTAGTAGCTACACGTTCTCCCTCTATACGACACTGTATCTTAGTCTGAATATCAACATTCTTCTCCTCCCAAGCTATCCACACCTCATCCATATTGGAGAAGATGCGTCCCTCTCCTTTCGCAAAAGGTCGCTCTCTAGTCATATAGTATAAACCAAGAACGATATCCTGCGACGGAACAATAATCGGACGACCATCTGCCGGCTTTAAAATATTATTGGTTGACATCATCAATACACGTGATTCAACCTGCGCCTCTACGGATAGCGGCACATGCACAGCCATCTGGTCACCGTCGAAGTCAGCGTTAAAGGCTGTACAAACTAAGGGGTGTAGCTGAATTGCCTTACCTTCAATAAGTACTGGCTCAAACGCCTGAATACCTAAGCGATGAAGGGTTGGCGCACGGTTAAGCAGCACCGGATGTTCCTTAATGACTTCATCTAGAATATCCCATACTACTGCCTTTTCCTTCTCTACCATCTTCTTAGCGCTCTTGATGGTAGTGACGTAACCTCTCTCTTCTAGCTTATTGTAGATGAAAGGCTTGAATAGCTCTAATGCCATCTTCTTCGGCAGACCACACTGATGCAAACGCAACTCTGGTCCTACTACAATTACAGATCGTCCTGAATAGTCGACACGCTTTCCAAGCAGATTCTGCCTGAAACGACCACCTTTGCCCTTAAGCATATCACTAAGACTCTTTAACGGACGCTTATTTGGTCCAGTAATGGTTCGACCACGTCGTCCATTATCAAATAGAGCGTCGACTGACTCCTGTAGCATACGCTTCTCATTTCGTATAATGATATCAGGCGCACTAAGCTCCATTAATCGCTTCAAGCGATTGTTACGGTTTATCACACGTCTATATAAATCATTGAGATCGCTAGTAGCGAATCGTCCACCATCAAGAGGTACAAGTGGCCGCAGATCCGGCGGTATAACCGGAACAACATTTAAAATCATCCATTCCGGGCTATTGCCGCTGCTTAAGAATGAGTTTAGGACCTTAAGGCGCTTAGCAAGTTTTTTCCGCTTTGCCTCTGAGGTTGTGTTGCGAATATCTTCACGCAGCTGCTTGCAGCTTTCAGGTACTTTGATATTTTTAAGCAGCTCAAGCACTACATCAGCCCCCATGCCAGCTTTAAAACCAGACCCATAATTTTCTCTGGCGATACGATACTCTTTCTCTGTTAATAATTCACAAAGCTTAAGTGCAGTGCTTCCAGGATCGATTACTATGTAGCTCTCGAAATAGAGAACTTTTTCAAGATCACGCAGACTCAGATCAAGGGCAGCACCAATACGACTTGGTAAGCTCTTTAGAAACCAGATATGCGCAACTGGACAAGCTAACTCAATATGACCAAGTCTTTCGCGTCGAACTTTCGACTGAATTACTTCAACACCGCATTTTTCGCATACGACGCCACGATGACGCAGACGCTTATATTTGCCGCAGATACACTCATAGTCCTTTACAGGTCCAAAGATCTTGGCACAGAAAAGTCCATCTCTCTCCGGCTTAAGAGTACGATAATTGATAGTCTCAGGCTTTGTCACCTCACCGTGTGACCAGCTCTTAATTTTCTCTGGACTAGCCAGCGAAATCTTGAGCGCGTTAAATTTGATTGGGTTTTTTGGTTTTTCAAATAGACTAAAGATATCTTCCATTTTTAATTTCCGATAAAATACGTAATTTGTGCAAAGACCAAATAATTTTTCACCACAGAGTCAGATTACTCTCGGGAGAAAGAAGAGATTTTCCCTCCTCTTTCTCCCTCTTGATCAGACTACTTGACCTGCTCTATAGAGAACTTCTCTACGCCTCTACGACCTCACTCTTTGCGGCACCATCTGCAATTTTCTCGACTTCCACTGCATCAACGCCGCCATTGTCCTCTACCAACTCTACATCCAACGCCAAGGACTGCAATTCCTTCATCATTACGTTGAATGACTCAGGCAACCCTGGCTCTAATGAATGCTCACCCTTAACAATCGATTCATACATCCTTGTTCTGCCGGTGACATCGTCAGATTTAACGGTGAGGAACTCCTGCAACGTATAGGCAGCACCGTATGCCTCTAGCGCCCAAACCTCCATCTCACCAAGTCGCTGACCACCAAACTGAGCCTTACCGCCCAACGGCTGCTGTGTTACTAGCGAGTATGGCCCAATTGAGCGAGCATGAATCTTGTCATCTACAAGATGATCTAGCTTAAGCATGTACATGATGCCAACGGTTACCTTCTCTTTGAAAGGATCACCAGTGCGACCATCATAGAGAACCATCTGGCCATCTTGTTCTAGATCTGCCGTTGTCAAAAGCTCCCTAATCTCATCTTCAGAGGCTGCATCAAAAACTGGGCTTGCTACATGGACGCCGGTCATCTGACGACGTGCAAGACTGATCACATCATCTTCAGAGAGTTTACCAACAAAATTTGCAGTATGCTCCTCTTTGAAGGTTTTGCCTAACAGTGTCCTAATTAGAGAGACGATCTGCTTGCGAGAATCTGTACTTACCCCTTCTTTATCTACACCAGTCTGCGGATCTACAATCTTCTCCAGCAAGTCTCCTAAGAGCTTCCCAATTTTATAACATGCCAGTCCAAGATGTGCTTCTAAGATCTGCCCAACGTTCATGCGAGAAGGTACGCCAAGTGGATTTAGCACCACATCAACAGGTGTTCCATCTGCCATATAAGGCATATCCTCTGCTGGCAATACTCTTGAAAGGACGCCCTTATTTCCATGTCTACCAGCGAGCTTATCACCAACCTGAAGCTTGCGCTTAATGGCTACAAATACTTTAACCATCTTGATTACGCCTGGTGCCAACTCGTCACCTTCTTTGATCTTCTTAATCTTCTCTTGCAATGCAGCACGTTTGTTATTGATAAGTTGCCCAGTCCTGACTACAGCCTGGTTCAATCTCTCCTGCGTTGCCTCATCTCCGATCTGAAGATCCCGTAGATATTCAAACGGTACAGCATTGAGCATCTCCTCGGTTACCTCGATGCCTTTAGCAACCAAGACATTGCGTTTATCATCGACTAATCGAGATGTAGTAGTCTTACCAACAACTAACTGCCGAATCTCTCGAAGAGAGGTTTCGCGAATTACCCTGATCTCATCACGGTGATCCTGCTCTACGCGCTCAATTTCTAATTTCTCCAAAGCCAAGGTCCGCTCATCTTTATCAGTGCCTTTTCGGGAGAAAACCTGAGCATTAATAATTGTTCCTTCAACTCCTGGAGGAAGTTTAAGGCTGGTATCCCTTACCTCGCCTGCCTTTTCTCCAAAAATTGCACGTAGAAGTTTCTCCTCAGGACTAAGCTGAGTTTCACTCTTAGGTGTAATTTTACCAACTAGAATATCTCCTGGCTTGACCTCAGCACCGATACGGATAATGCCAGACTCATCGAGATTTCTTAACGCTTCTTCCCCAACGTTAGGAATATCCCGAGTGATCTCCTCCTTACCAAGCTTAGTATCACGAGCTACGCATTCAAACTCTTCAATATGGATCGAGCTAAAAATATCCTTCTTAACCAAATCCTCATTAATCAAAATAGAGTCCTCAAAGTTGTATCCGCCCCACGGCATAAAGGCCACCAACACGTTCTGACCAAGCGCTAGTTCTGCCATCTCCGTACTCGGACCATCAGCAACAACTTCTCCTCCAGCAACCTTCTCGCCTGCCCTTACAATCGGCTTCTGCGTGATACATGTATTCTGGTTAGAACGTCGATATTTAACTAAGTTGTAAATATCTACACCTGCATCCATCGGATCATCGGCGGTCTTATCTGCCTTGATTACGATACGATCTGCATCCACAAACATTACTGTGCCCGATCTCTTGGTGACTAATGTTGCACCTGAGTCTCTTGCGACTGACCTCTCCATGCCGGTCCCAACCAACGGAGCCTGGGCACACAGGCAAGGTACCGCCTGGCGCTGCATGTTTGATCCCATCAAGGCACGGTTCGCGTCATCATTCTCAAGAAACGGAATTAATGCTGCAGCCACACTGACAATCTGCTTAGGCGAAACATCCATCTTTGTCACAGTCTCTTGTGGCGCTAATACATACTCACCATTTTTTCGACTTGGGATCGAACCTTCTTCAAATTTGCCGGAGTTAGTTAATTTTGTATCTGCCTGAGCGATTACTTCACGCTCCTCCTCCAATGCAGAGAGATAGACTATGTCATCGGTAACCTTATTATGGTTATCTACGACCCTATATGGACTCTCAATGAATCCAAATTCATTCACACGAGCGTAAACCGCCAAGGAAGAGATAAGTCCGATATTCGGCCCCTCTGGAGTCTCAATCGGACAGATACGTCCGTAGTGAGTAGGATTAACATCACGTACTTCAAATCCGGCGCGGTCACGAGTCAAACCTCCTGGTCCAAGCGCAGAAAGTCTACGCTTATGTGTAATTTCAGAGAGAGGATTGGTCTGATCCATAAACTGAGAGAGCTGCGATGAACCGAAGAACTCCTTTACTACAGCAGCTACCGGTTTATAGTTGATTAGATCTTGCGGAACCAACGTATCGATATCCTGCATGCCCATACGTTCTTTAACGGCACGTTCCATTCTTACAAGTCCAATACGGAATTGGTTTTCAATCAATTCTCCTACCGCCCTAATACGACGATTTCCGAGATGATCAATATCATCTACTGCGTACCTGATCGGATCATTAGAGTTTTTCAGCTCTAACAGATAGCGCATCGTCTCTTTGATGTCCTCCTGGTTAAGCACACCTTGATCCATTGGCGGAGCTTCGCGGCCCTGAGAGACATAAAGCTTATGGTTCATCTTATAGCGGCCGATATCAGAAAGATCGTAACGCTCAAGATTAAAAAATAGATTATTAAATGTTGCAGCTGCTGTTTCTGGTCTTGGAGGATCTCCAGGTCTTAAGCGACGATAGATCTCGATTAAGCTATCGACAGTTGGTCGCTCTATTAATCTGGAGTAAAGATCTTCACGAGACGGGGACATCTTGTCGCCGGCCAAAGTCTTAAGTAGAGCTTCACCGATATGGTTATCATCAAGATAATAAGCTTTTAAGTCTGTAATTTTAAGGTCACGTAAACAGGAAACACTTCCCTTCTCAGTCACATCTCCTTTAGAATTTACCTTATCTGCGGTATATTCCTCACCTGCATACACAATTACATTAAACTTACTGTTAAAGTCAGCACCCTTCTCCTCAGGAGTCTCTTTTGCAATCTCAGTTAGCTTCTCTTTAATGATCTCCCAACCAACTAGTATCTCACCCTTATGTGCTACTATATCGCCTGATGCTCCACTAATATCCTGAAGCACCTCGATCACTGTTTCGGCTGCTACCATTCCGACAACTGAATTAGGATCAATTTCAATCGAATCGACTCCTGCTTCCTTAAGGCGACGTACTACAGCACGATTAAATTTGCCGTTCTCCTTAACTAGAACTTTACCACCAGCCTTAATCTCACGGTAAGCCTTCTGGCCTTCCAACTGATCTGCAACAAAGTTCTTAGTAACAATTCCACGTTTTCCAAAGCTAATTGTGTCAAACTTGTAGTAATACGAAAGGATCTCGTCAGCAGACATGCCCATAGCTCGTAGCAACACAGAAGCGTTAAGTTTTCTGCGGCGATCTATACGCACATGAAGAATATCTTTAACGTCAAACTCAAAGTCCAACCATGATCCACGGTATGGGATTACACGCGCCGAATATAGCAACTTGCCTGAAACATGACTCTTGCCGCGATCATGAGAGAAGAAGACGCCTGGGGAACGGTGCAATTGGCTTACAATTACACGCTCAGTACCATTCACCATGAAGGTTCCTTTGTCGGTCATCAAAGGAATCTCACCGAAATATACAACATCTTCTTTTAAGGCACTAAGATTTCTGTTTCCACTTTCCGGATCTACATCCCAAAGCACCAACTGAATTGTGACACGCAGTGGGGCAGCCCAGGTCATACCCCGATCACGACACTCGTCTACGTCATACTTTGGTGTTCCTAATGTATAAGAGACAAACTCCAAAGACGCCGTGTTGTTATAATCACGGATTGGAAAAACTGATTTAAAAACTTTCTGTAATCCGATCTCCTGACGTTTCTCAGCCTCTACATTGGTCTGTAGAAATCTTTCGTACGATTTCTTCTGTATACTTATAAGATTCGGAATTTCAGCAACCTCTGAAATTTTTGAATAACTTCTTCTTAGCCTTAGGTTTGTTTTGATCTTTGATGCCATAATCTATGCTTGAAAGAGATCCTCCAGTGTATTTTTTTAACTACACCAAAAGAAAAAAGACAAAAATGCGCTCTTTCGGCGATTAATGCCGAGAGCACAAACCAACATACTTAAGCGATAAGCCTAAATACCTTAACAATTTTGCGAGCCTGATAATTTAGCAATTTAGAACCAGTCCCAGAATTCAGCTTTATTAGAGCTAAGACGAGCCATTAAGTCAATAGAGGCCCGACATAACACCATCAAGCGAGGCTACCTAGCGTCTCTCCTGACGAAGAGTCACACTGTGAAGCTCGCTAGAAATTCCGGTATTTGTAAAATTACGCTTACCTAATACTCTCTCTATCATGACCAGCCCTAACTCATTGAAAATACTGAAATTAGTGGCGGTCCGTATATCTATTTCTACTAAGCGCCCGTTAGGGCGCTTAGTACTACTATACGAGCTATCTTGTCATGACTTACAGAAAAGACAGCTTCCGGACAGAGAACTACTTAATACTAGCCTTAGCGCCGATCTCCTCAAGTTTTTTCTTGAAGTTTTCTGAATCAGCCTTTGTAAGGCCATCTTTCACAAGCTTAGGTGCAGCCTCTACAAGATCTTTAGCTTCCTTTAAGCCAAGATTTGTAATTTCACGGACAACCTTGATTGCCTTCACCTTCTCAGCACCTGCATTATCTAGCCAGAGTGCAAACTCTGTCTTTTCCTCAACAGCTGCTGCGGCACCACCTGCGGCACCACCTGCAACCATAGCTACCGGGGCTGCGGCGCTAACACCGAGCTCGCTTTCAAGCTGCTTTACTAAGTCAGCTGCCTGCATCAAGCTCATGTTCTTTATGAAATTCTTAACTTGGTCTAAAGAAATTTCACTTGCTTCACTCATGTTACTCTCCTAAATAAAAAAATCAGATTAAAATCATTTTGACTCAGAGGCATTTCGCATCGACTAAATAGCCAAAGCTATGCTGCCTTCTTCTCCAAATTCTGTCTCTGCGCCTCTATTACACGTACAGTCTGCTCAGCCGGTACTCGCATAACACGTAATAGCTGCGTAGCTGGTGTGTTAATAAGTGCCAGTAATGTTCCGATTAATTGCTCACGACTTGGCATCTTCGCAATATCTGCAACACCCTTAGCTTCAAGAAAGGTGCCTTCAAAGAAACCACCTTTGATTACCAGCTTCTCGTTATCCTTAGCGAAATCTGTCAGCACCTTAGCAGGAGATACCGGGTCGTTCTCCGATAGAACAACTAGGTTAGTACCAACAAATATCTCTGAAAACTTAGATACCTGCTCTGTCTTCCAGTCCTTGAGCCCACTTCCGATTGAGCGCTTTGCTAAGGTGTTCTTAACCACAGCAGCGGTGCAGCCTTTATTCCGCAGCTCCCTTCTAAGCTTTGTAACTTGCAAAACCGTAAGGCCTTTGAAGTCTGCACAAAGAGCTATCTGCGCCTTTCCAAGATTAGCGCTCAATTCCGAAATTAAGTTGTCTTTTTCTGGACGTTCCATTTTATAATCTCCTTAAACCGCACGATATACGGCTAGATCCACCTTTACTGCCGGACCCATGGTCAAGCAAATAGCAGCTGACTCAAGGTAAACACCTTTACTTGTCGCAGGCTTTGCCTTATTAACCGCCTGCATCAAAACAGCTGCATTTTCATAAATCTTCTTTGCACCAAAAGAGGCCTTACCAACCGGCACATGCAACACTCCGGCTTTATCTACACGAAACTCTGCACGCCCTGCCTTAACAGAACGAACCATATTGCCAACTTCCTGTGTTACTGTACCTGTCTTCGGTGAAGGCATGAGACCACGTGGGCCTAACACTTTACCAACCTTACCGACCTGGGCCATCATATCAGGGGTAGCGATCACGGAATCAAACTCCATAAAGCCACCTTTAATCTTTTCTGCCAGATCCTCTGCGCCAACGATATCCGCGCCTGCTGCCTGAGCCTCCGTAGCTTTTTCACCTTTAGCAAAAACTGCTACTCTTATTTTCTTGCCCAAACCGTGAGGCAGGGAAACCGATCCACGCACAGCCTGCTCAGCTTTAGTTGGATCAACACCAAGATTAATCGCAAGCTCAACACTCTCATCAAACTTAGCCGAAGCCGTCGTAACTACCGCTTCGCAAGCTTTCTCAAGAGGGAGGGCTTTGCTTATATCAATCTTCCCTTTTTGTGCACGATATCTCTTACTTCTCTTTCTTTCTGCCATACTAATTACCTAAAAAACATCCCATACCTGGTGGCGTATCGCACTTTGTGCGAGCTGCCGCTCGCACCTGGAGCAGATTACCATCTGCCCCTACGGTTTTTCCCATAATATGTGGGGACTTACTCCACCACCACCCCCATACTACGCGCGGCTCCTATTACCTGACTTAGGGCCATCTCCTCGTCGTAAGAATTCATATCCTGAATCTTCTTCTTGGCGATCTCTAAAGCCTGCGCCTTGGTGATCTTGCCAACCTTATCTTTATTCGGGACACCTGAACCCTTCTCAATTTTTGCAGCCTTCTTAATTAAATAAGAGACTGGAGGGGTTCGTAGCTCGAATGTAAAACTTCGATCTTTATAGATCGTCAGAATTACCGGGGTTACCTCCCCTGGCGTCTTCTGCGTCTTAGCATTGAACTGCTTACAGAACTCCATGATATTAACCCCGTGCTGACCAAGCGCAGGACCAATAGGTGGAGCTGGATTTGCCTGCCCACCCGGAATCTGAAGTTTAACGACTGCTTGTACCTCTTTCTTTGGTGCCATTTAACACCTCTCCACCTGAATAAAATCCAACTCTACTGGGGTTGCTCGACCAAAAATGCTGATAAGGACCCTTACTTTTCCCTTATCCGGCTTAACTTCATCAACTGTGCCGGTAAAGTCAGTAAAAGGACCATCAACGACTTTAATCGTCTCGCCCTGCTCAAAATTTGCTTTAGAACGTGGTGAAGCTGCGCCTTCCTGCGCCTGCAACAACACACGTGCTATCTCCTCTTCTGTAAGTGGTGAAGGATCTTTCGCATCACCTACAAACCCCGTCACTTTCGGTGTCTCTTTTACTAAGTGCCAGGTGTCTTCATTAAGAACCATCTGCACAAGAATATACCCTGGGAAGAACTTACGGTTTGAGGTCTTTTTCTGCCCTCGCACCAATTCAACAACGGTCTCCTGAGGCACGTGCACATCACCGAAGAACTCCTCCATCTTATGCAACCGCACACGCTCTTCCAGGGTCTGCTTAACTTTAAGCTCAAATCCGGAATAAACATGCACAACATACCACTTGAGGTCGGTGCGCTTAGCCACCGCAGGTTCTGCTACTGCAGTCTCTGTGGCGGTATTATCTGTTTGTCCATCTTCCATAAATGTATCTTCAAACTTATCTAATTACTTATCTCCGCCGCTTCGCGTCAGCGCGAGCCATCCCTAGCCCGACTCAACACTTACTGCCCCTGGCTTGTGATTACCGATGCCATAATCCCGTTACAAGCAAGATCTACAAAAAAGAGATAGAGAGAGACAACGACGATGATAAAGAGGGTCACAAGTGTGGCCTGGATCGTTTCCTGGCGAGTTGGAGAGCTTACTTTTTTAAGCTCCTCTGCGCTTTCAGTCAAATACTGAGTACCACGCGCAAAAATCGACTGCGTACCTCTCTCAGCGTCCATAAACAAATAGTAAAATAGATTAAGCCCCGCCCCGGAAGGTTAGACCACACGTATCCACCTATTCCGAATTGGATTACAAATAACTTATCTTGGGGCTAAGAATAGAAGCTTGGGCCAAAGCATCGAGTAACCCAAATTCCCAGCACAACAAGCAAGGGGAGTATATAGTTGATTTTTTAATAATTGGCAATAGCTGTGGAGGAGGATAATTACATGACACAGAGTTATTACGATGAGAAAGACTAGGTAAAATAAAATACCTATACTTTCAGTGCACTTACCTGATTGGGAGATACTAAACTAATGGGTATCTGATGACATGACCTTTTTTACGGACAAGGCGCCACTTAAAGCTCGGACAGTTGGGTAACTTATGGTCACTTCAGTTCCCTTATTTTTTTGCGATACTATCCGCACCTCTCCCCCATCCTGCTCGACTAAACGCTTTACGCTTACTAAGCCAAGGCCGACTCCACGTGAGCGCTTAGTTGAATGAAATGGACTAAATACCTTTTTCACCATCTCCTCACTCATACCCTCTCCGGTGTCAGACACAGAAACCTCAACTCGTGGCAGTGTTGAGGTCTCAACACGCCTTGCACTAACCTTAATCGTAGAACCAGACTTCGAAGCCTCTGCGGCATTCTTGACAAGGTTTATTACAGACTGCATCAGCGAAAGATCGTTTATCTCTATAATTTCGAGCGAACCGTAATCACGCTTGATATCAATATCCCGCACCTTAACTAGTACCTCCGCCAGATCTACCGACTCATCTAATACTTCGTTTAAAGGTCGCGTTATATTTCTCTCGTGGCTCTCATTTTTTACCATCACCATTAGCTGATCTAACAATCCATCAGCCTGCAACAATGCTTTATTCTGAATCTCGACCGCACGCTTAACGAGCGCATTCGCCTCCTTGACCTTAGAAAGCATTGTAGATGTACCGCCTATTATACCAAGATAATTTCTAAAATTATGCGCTAAGCCTGCTGCCATTAGGCCAGCATTATGTAGTGGTTCATCCCGAATTAACTTTTCCTCTAGATCTGAGATTATTCTTTCTTTCTCCTTATCTGCTTGACGAGCAAGATTGCGCGCAACTATAGCAACCAATATGCCAAGGAGAAAATATAGTCCAATTAGTGAGGAGGCCCCAAATTCATTCGCCCAATCAATAACAAATCCGCCTCCGGGCATAATAAATTCCCGGATTACGGCAAAACCGAAGAACATGACAGAGAAGATCACTACTGTCTTGCTATACACTGCGAAACTGTCCTTCATTTATGAGTCCCTTAAGCAACTACTAGCAAAGTATAAATATCACCTAACTAATCGGCACATTTGAAACATTTACTTTAGGAAATGGTATTATAAGTTTAAAAAAATAACTTAATCATTTTACCTAGTTAGCTTACACAGTCTCACAACCTGCGGTATCTCATTTTATGCGCACGGATTACTCACATACTAAAAATTATGTATAATGAAACAGTTTGGAAATAGTTCAGGTAAGCTCTGTCATTCTTATCGGATATTACCTGTTTTTTGCGGATGATGAGAACAGATGCTGAAACAGTAGCAGAGACAAAATAACTCAGCTTTGCTTGTAATAACAGTTTTACTCTTGCCCTTTACATCAATGAGGTTATCCATAATAATGGGCAAGCTTTTTGCCCATGTAGCTCAGTTGGTAGAGCACTTCCTTGGTAAGGAAGAGGTCACGGATTCGAGTTCCGTCGTGGGCTAACGGCGATGGTTTTAGTTTTGTAGCCAATCCAATTTGCGGGAGTAGCTCAGTTGGCTAGAGCATCAGCCTTCCAAGCTGAGGGCCGCGGGTTCGAGTCCCGTCTCCCGCTCCATTTATTCGATTCGTTTAGGAATCGAATAAATGGAGCGTCCGCCGTAGTCCTAAGCTCGAAACGCGCTTAGGTACAGGACGAAGGCGGAAAGCACCCTATCTCTCTTTTTGTCCACCTTCGCAAAGAAGCCTTTTTCAAATGCTTCTTTGGCTACGGCGGACGAAAATTCGAGAGCGTTGGAGACGCGCTCGAAT
>CAZKXU010000086.1:0-15054 GCA_964556665.1 uncultured Bdellovibrionales bacterium
TCTCGAGCGGATGTTTCATTATTCAAGTTGTCCTATGATATCGGCGTGAATTGTAGAATTCGCTGCAACCAGATATTTTGCACTGATCCGTTCATCCTCAAACTTAATATCATTACCCTTTTCATCTGTAAGTTTCGCGCCGGCGGCTCGCACTATCGCAAGTGATGGTACTATATCCCAGATTCCCTGCGTCTCGACCTTTACTACCCAACAGTCCAGCTCTCCACGCGCAAACCGAAGCGCTGCCTGAACAGAGTCAAGATCCTCCATAAACATACTATCAACTGAAATTTTAGGCTTAAGATATCTAAAATACCCCTTTCCTGCCCTTATCTTTGAGCCTCTAAATAGACTAGACTGCAACCCTGTAATGATACTGCCCTGATTATAGTAAAGCTCCTTCCTATGTGGATATAGAATAAAACCTATTTCCGGGACACCCTGTACTAATGCGCCAAGTAAGATACAGTAGTTCTGCGATCCGGCAATAAATTGGTGAGTTCCATCCAATGGATCTAAGATCCAGGTCCGATTTTTTTTGAAATCTGCTCTATCAATTGGTAACTCTTCCGAGATTAATCCATCCTGAGGAAATATTCTTTTTAACTCCGTGGTAATAATATCATTTGAAGAATAGTCCGCTTCAGTTACCCGGGTACCATCCTTTTTCTTATAGATCTTGAGTGTACTATTGCCTCCTCCCGGCCAGAACCTAGATAAGGAAGTGGCGGCCCGATCTAACGCAGCAATTAGATCCTTTAACTCTGTACTAGATATTCCTAAAGAATGACTCACTATCAAACTCCTCACAAATATGTTACCGTTTCAATATGGCAAGGGCTAGCGGCAATTCCTTTAATTCAAAATGTTATACACTGCTTAAAAAAATTCCACGCGGTCGTGTAACAACCTATAAAAATATCGCAGAAGCGTTGGGCTCAGGCGCATTCCGTGCTGTAGGAAACGCTATGAACAGGAACGAAAACGCCCCTCTTATACCATGCCACCGTGTAGTTAAAAGTAATGGGGAACTTGGCGGATATGCAGGCGGACTAGCTAAAAAAATCAAACTTCTAGAGACTGAGGGGGTGCCAGTTAGTGATGGCAAGATCGATCTTTCACGGTATATGCATCGCTTTAATCCGTTAAGAAGGCGGAGTTAGGCCTTCATCACCCCCCCCCTTTTTTTTCAGAACAACGTTTCCATATTGCCCCACGCTCTATGTTGCCTGTTTCTCTAATTATTCCAGATAGATATATAGATCCTGCTACTACTAACAATCGTGAATCGGAATAAGAGTGATCCTGAATAAATGCTCCGTAATTCCTGTTATAGTCTGTAGCATTTATTCCAATACTCGATAGATATGAAACTATCTCTCTGCTTTCTGTCGCCATCTCTGAAGGTGAGGTCATAATATTATATCTACGTGTTACCGGTTTAAGTAGCTCTAACATACCTCTCCAGTTCTTTGTACGAAGTGCGCCAAACCCAAGATCGATCTCTGATACACCTGACTCTTTTAAATAATTAATTAACACCTTTATCCCGCCAGGGTTGTGAGCAGCGTCTATAAGTGTATCTCTATCACCAAATCTCACCTTTTCAAGCCGTGCGGGCCAGAATACATTTGAAATTCCTAATTGAATGCTATCTTTGGAGAGGCCAAGTTTGAACCCAGCCTCTGCTACCAATGCCATATTGTGCCCCTGATGAGCACCACTCAAAGCCGGACGATACTCAACTATCCCTCTGGCGGAATACAGATGATATTGCTCCCCTACCCGTTCAGATGAAAAATCATCACCATAGATTGAAATCGGAGCATTTTGCAGCATTGCAATTTTTGAAACACATTGAATAACTGAGGCCTCAGCTGCTCCTAAAATAACAGGCACATCTTTCTTAATAATACCTGCTTTTTCTGCTGCAATTTCCTCTAGTGTGTGTCCAAGGACATGCTCATGGTCAAAATCGATACCGGTAATTACAGCTAATTTTGGTCTTTTTATGATATTAGTTGCATCGAGCCTGCCTCCTAAGCCTGTCTCTATAACTGCCCACTCACACCCATTCTCAAAAAAGGCAAGAAAGGCAGCTGCAGTAATAGCTTCAAAAAAGCTAAGCACAACTCCAACTCTAACGGCGTTATCTTTTATCAGAGCTGCATACTGATCAAGCTTACTATCTGCAATAGGCTCTCCATTGATTATAATTCTTTCATTTATTTTTGTAAGTGGAGGAGAGATCGTCAACCCTACAGAAAAACCAGCGGCTCCAAGAGTCGATGCAATTCCTGCAGATACAGACCCTTTCCCGTTGGTCCCTGCTACATGTACAGTTTTAACTCGATCCTGTGGGTTATTAAGAGAGCTCATAACAGCTCGAACATTATCGTTCGTAAAGCTGCCCTGACCGTGCCATTGCTCTAGTGTATTAAGATAGTCGATTCCATCTGACATTTGAAACTGTCCCACGGTGGGACACCACTAAGGAGACCCCACACGTATATAGAGAGTCAAATAATTTAGTAGTTTCTCTCGCAGAAGAGCTCTTGTCCCACCGTGGGACAATTTAGGCTTCGTTGACTAGTCGTCTAAACAGAAGCTGTAGATCCTCTCCGGAGTAAAACTCTACTGACAACCTACCCTTTTCAGCATCCGCGTCAGGCTTGATCATCTTAACTCTAAGACCTAAAGAGCGCTGAATCTCATCCACTATGCGCTGATCTTCTGGAGACAGCTTAGCTTTGTCATCATCATTTGCCTCCTTACTATCAAGATCTCGCTTCAGCTGGTTTCGAGTAAGTGTATCAAGATCTTTAAGATAGCTACCTCTCATCTCCTCATCTTCAATCTGAGCAAGCAGAAGTATCTTCGACTCTGAAGCCCCTTCCCTAAGCGCATTGAGAAGATCATCCGGCAGGTCCAATATGTCGAGACTTCTCTGGACCATGCTTTTAGAGATGCCAAGCTTCTCTCCTATCTCTCTAACTGTAAGTTTATGCGCTTCCTTTAAGGCCCCAATTGCATGCGCCCGTTCAAGTGGGGTTAGATCGGAGCGTTGTAGGTTCTCTACGAGCTGCATAGCAAGTATTCTATCCGTTCCAGAATCAATCTCCTGGTCAATAATCGCCGGAATGGAGGTCAGACCTACTAGCTGAGATGCTCTGTATCTTCGTTCACCTGCAATGAGTTTATATCTCCCTGATGACTTACTCTGCTTTACCAGAATTGGATTAAGCACCCCATAAGTCCTGATCGATTGAGCCAGCTCCTGAAGTTTTTCCTCATCAAAGTTGACCCTTGGCTGATTCGGATCTCTCTCAATTGAGTCTAAAGATAACTCCCTATAAGGAATGGTTCCCTTAGCTCTCTCATCCAATGAAGGACCTGAGAGTAGGGGGTTATTGGCCAACAGCAGCTTTCTTTTTGCCATAAATAATCTCCTCGGCTAACGCCATATAGTCCTCAGCTCCACTTGATTTAGGTGCATACTCAAAGATCGTCTGGCCACTGGCCGGAGCCTCAGCAAGCGCCACATTTGTGCGTAGGACTGTATTAAAAACAAGATCACCAAAATAGTTTCGAATTGTGTCTGAAACTGCTCGAGCTAGTCTCTTACGACTATCGTGAAGGCAGATAAGTACACCGCCAACCGCGAGGGTAGGGTTATAAATCGAGCGAACCTGATCAATTGTATCGAGTAGCTGCCTAACTCCCTGAAGTGCCAAATATTCACTCTGTACCGGAACTATCACCTCATCAACTGCAGCTAATGCATTGAGTGAAAGTAGCCCCAATGCTGGAGGACAATCAATTAGTATAAAATCATATTCTTTTCTAATTGACTCAACTGCTCTTCTAAGAAGAAGCTCTCTGCCAACTACGCCACCTAGCTCTAGGTCTGCAGCACTTAAAAGAAGAGAAGAGGGGACAATCTCCAAAGTTTGGTTACGTCTGATCACGATATCCTTGATCCGCTTAGTACCTTTAAGGACATCATAGATAGTAAACTCAGGTCCATCAGCTGCATCTGTTGATGCCTCAGGATTGGCATCTGGGCCAAATCCAAGGTGAGTAGTAAGATTAGCCTGAGCATCGATATCGATAAGAAGAACCTTTGAGCCTTTCTGGCTCAATGCTGCACCAAGGTTTACAGTCGTCGTTGTCTTTCCAACACCGCCCTTTTGATTAACAACTCCTATAACTCTTGCTGTCATACCATTCCTAACGCAAAATAGTTAACGTGAAACGGTATAAACTTTCGCAGATATTACAGGAAAAATAAAGAGAATTCATTGTAAGAGTTAATTAATAACGATGTTTGTTTATTGTGCTCCTGTTCAGAAGATTACTTTTTAGCTCACACACAGTCAGAAATATAATTTCATATTGCGAGCGCTCACAATTTTCGTAATTTCACAATAGCGGCTGGCTTTTGTAATCTGCGTGAGTTCAAAATAACCACTTTAAACTATTTAACTCACTTCACCGTGTACTGATATAACCAACTACCGTGAGCTGAGTTAATCTCGATCGGGATAGGAGGTAATTTTTAACGTGTACAGCTATAAGCAGTATCGTGAATCCAAGTAACAAATCTAGTGAATTCAAATAAATTTCCGGTGTTATCTTATTAAAATCTTTGCATATTTTAGCCGCTTACTTTAAACTTGTTAAATTAATAACAGTTGTTACAACTAGTAAATGTTTGTAGATTTTTAAAAGATGAATCAACAAGTCCTCTTTGAAGCACCGAAAAAAATTTCACGGGATGAGATGAACTTGGCGGAATTTCCGCTCGCGATACTCTCTACCCGTGGCAGTTCAACACTTAAAACGCTTGAATTTACTGATACTATACGTGGGCGTAATGGAGATCTAGTACAAAGAAGTTGGGTGATAACAGGCGCTGATAAATTTGGATTGCCGACCTCCTCTGATGAAGAGGTCTTATTAGGATTACTAAAGCTTACTGTAGAGAGTGAATTTAGGGCGCAAAAAATCTATTTTTCCCGGTATGAATTACTCAAGGCACTGCGTTGGAGTACGGAGGGAAGAAATTATAGCAGAATCCAGAAGGCGCTTGATCGTTTAAGTGGCGTAAGAATTAAAGCTACCAATGCATTTTATGATAATGCCACTAAATCACATAGCACTGTGAATTTTGGCTTAATCGATGCTTATGAGATTAATGATGGTCGAGAAAATAAAGGTGACGGTGTTGTCACCCCTAGCTTTTTTATCTGGAGTGAGGTCCTTTTTAAATCTTTCAAAGCCGGCTTTATCAAGAAACTTGATCTTGACTTTTATCTCGATCTAAAGAGTGCTGTTTCAAAGAGAGTTTACAGGTTTTTGGATAAGCATTTCTGGTATAAATCCAAGGTAAAGATAAACCTTTTTACCTTAGCACACGAGAAAGTTGGTATTTCTAGAAACTATAAGTTTGCAAGCTCTCTAAGACAGCAACTAGATCCAGCGCTAGATGAATTAAAGGATGCCGGATTTCTGGATGGATATGAATACGAAGGGAAGGGAAGCGGAACAGAGGTTGTCATTTATGCTGCGGCAACAAAACCAAGAGTATTGGAGTCAGGCAAGCCAGAGGTGCTTAAATCAACGCTCTCAGAGCCCCAGGCAAAAGTTAGTAAAATGCTCATTGAACGTGGCTTGAAAGAGCATCAGGTCTTAAGGCTTATAGCAAATAGTTCTGAGATAGTACTCGATCGCATCGCAGAAATTGTCAGGTACTATGATAAGCTATTGCAGTCACAGAGCCACCTTGTCAGTAAGAGTCCGGTCGGATTTTTATATCGTGCAGTAGAGAATCCTGAAGGCTTTACACTTCCATCTGACCTTGATCGATCCCGCCGTGAGGAACGTCAGACCACCTTACCGTTTAAATCTCCAGCTCTTAAAGAAAACGCCTCTCTTGAAGCGCAGTATCTTGTAGCGAGAAAGGAGGAGTTAAGGCGAATTCAGTCAGCGGTTGAGGATGGGATAATGAGAAGCATAGAGGAGGAGGTGCGACTTAAGTTAATGAAATTAAAGCGCTCAATTTCAGAGGATAAGTTTGAACAGGCGGTGCTTCATGGTGTGGAGGAGCGACTGCTGGCACTGTATGCTTTTCCAGAGTTTTCAGAGTGGCTTTTGAGTAGGGAACGGAAGGTGGCCTAGTGCTTCGCCAAATAAGTTTTTTCACGTATAGCGCGCAGCGTTGCCCCAGATTGGCACGCCTCGGAAGGAGGAAATCCGCAGCAATACTGGAGTATTGCGAGGATTTTCCGACTGAGAAGCGTGACAAGGTGGGGCAACGATGTGATGCTAGACGTGAAAAAACTTATTTGGAGGAGCACTAGTGCACAGGAACATAAATTCGTTCCAACGGACAAAGACAAGAACTAAGATTAGGACTAGGACTAAGAGCAATTTCAAAAAACAGTTCTAGCCCCTTGGCACGACCATTCATTTTACCGTCAGTCCCTTCAAAATTTCCATGCCAGAAATTCATTAATTAAGCCGATAGTAGATATTGAGATCTAATATGGCCATCGATCTATTTAAAAATAGCCCTGGAATTCTGCTTGAGCTGATTGACCACGCGCCTACAGGTTTTTTTGTCACTGATGGTCGAGGTGAATGTCTATACGTTAACTCACAATGGTGCAGACTTACCGGAATGACAGCAAGTCAGGCTCTTGGCTCAGGCTGGATCTCAGCACTTCATTCAGAGGATAGCGCCGAAGTAGCATCCCGCTGGTATGAGTGCATAAAAACAGGGGAGAGCTTCAAAATGCGCTTCCGCTTTATGAAGCCTAGCGGAGAGTATACATGGGTAGATAGCTGTGCAGATCATCTAACCGTCGCAGATACTAAGTATTTAGTTGGAACGGTTACTGATATCTCTGTGCAGTACATAGCTGAACAGGAGCTGAGCCAATCGCGAGCCTTTCTTGATTCAATTATAGAAAATATTCCCAATATGATCTTTGTTAAGGAGGCTAAGGATCTCCGATTTGTGCGGTTCAATGCCGCTGGAGAGGCTCTTCTTGGTTGGCCGCGAGAAAGTCTAATAGGTAAGAACGATTACGACTTTTTTCCAAAGGAGCACGCCGATTTTTTTATAGCTAAAGATAGACAGGTGCTTGAAGGGAAATGCTTAGTTGATATTCCTGAGGAGCCGATTGATACCGCCAAACACGGGCGGCGTGTTTTGCATACCAGAAAGATTCCGATTCTTGATGAAAAAGGAGAGGCAAAATATCTGCTCGGAATTTCAAATGACATAACAGTAAGAAAGAAGTTAGAAGAGGACCTCACTAAGGCGAAAGTTGATGCAGAGGTAGCAAATAAGATGAAGAGTCAGTTTATGGCGAATATGAGCCATGAGATTCGCACACCGATGAACGGTATTATCGGTATGAGTAATCTTCTATTAGATACAAAGTTAAATGAGGAGCAACGAGATCTAGCAGGTATAGTAAAACGTTCAGCAGCAACACTACTTGAGATAATAAACGATATTCTTGATTTTTCAAAAATTGAAGCCGGGAAAATTACAGTATCAGAGACGCCATTTTCTTTGTATGAAGCGGTGAACGATCTTCTAATGCCTTTATTGCTGAAGAGTGAGGAGAAAAGCCAATCATTACAGGTAGAGTTTACACCGGATGTACCTGATCAGGTGCTAGGAGATGAAGCGAAAATTAAGCAGGTTTTAGTTAACCTAATAAACAACGGTATTAAATTTACACCAGAAGGTGGCAAAATTGTACTCAGTGTAAAGTCATTAGGCCGTAAAGATGAATCACTTTATCTTCAGTTCTCGGTAAGCGATACCGGCATCGGCATTCCGATTGAGCAGCAGCAACAGGTATTTAATCCTTTTACTCAGGCAGACAGCACAATAAGCCGCACCTACGGTGGCACCGGACTTGGTCTTTCAATTACACTCTCATTAGTAAAGGCAATGCAGGGAGAGATAGAGCTTGAAAGTACTCGAGGAGTAGGCTCATTATTCAGAGTCAGGCTGCCAATGAAACTACCGGTACAGATTCCGCTAACTAAACCTGCTGAGGCTCCGGTAAAAGCAGAGGATGTAGCTAAGATTGGACGCTCCTTGAAAATATTGGTAGCTGAGGACAATCTTGTTAATCAGAAGCTAGCTAAAGCACTACTGGAAAAAGCTAAGCAGAGTATTATGATAGCAGTTAATGGAGAGGAGGCGGTCGAACTCTATAAAAGATTCAAATATGATCTAATATTTATGGATGTTCAGATGCCTATTATGGATGGCTTTACAGCCGTAGCGAAGATTCGAGAAATTGAGAAAGAGAAAGGCACACGAACACAGATAGTCGCTATGACTGCACATGCGCTTGGCGGAGATAAGGAGCGTTGCCTCGCCGCCGGTATGGATGGGTATATCAGTAAGCCACTAGACAGCCAAGCACTTTTCCGGATGTTAAAAGATTTCGCGATTAATCTGCCGCTTGGAGATTAACAGTTTCTGTAGAAGAAGCAGTTCGAATTAAGAAAAGATCAACTCAGATCACCCTGGCATACCTCCTGCACTATCTCCTAACCAATAGGGTTAGGGGTGTATGAGAATAGATTTCAATTCACGTTTTAAAGATGTACTTCCGGTTGTAAAAGCTACTGCGGAAAAGGTTGTGCCTGCGACAGGTAATTTTAGAAACCTGCTTTCAGAGATCTCTCCTCAGCAAACACAACCTGTTAAAATTACTGAGATTTCTGAGCCCAAGGGCTCTCTCAATCTCAACCCAGTCAAAGCGCAGGCAGCTCAATTTGCCCAGTATAAGTTCAGCTCTCCACAGACACAGACGCCTAACATTAATAACCCGCTTGAGCCTACAGATGTGCCAAATCAGAAGAAGGATGAGGTACAAGGTGTCAAAACTCCAACAGTGCTTGAGCTACGTCGCTTAAATGATAGTGGCTCAACTGACTCATCTTCAAAGAAGCTCGATCTCAAAGATGTAAAGCAGATGATCTCGGAGCTTGGTGCAAAATACGGAGTCGATCCTGCTCTTAGTATAGCTGTTGCCTCCGCCGAATCCAGTTTCAATCCAACAGCAGTGAGCAGCGATGGATTAAAAAGTAAGGGACTTTTTCAATTGCTAGACTCGACCGGCTTGGATTTGAGAAAGAGATTAGGGGTACAGGAGAGCTATAGTCCATTTGATCCGAAGCAGAATGCTGAGTTAGGGGTAGGGTATCTTCGTCACCTACATGAGATTTTTAGTAAGCCTACAGAGGTATCTGAGAAAAACATATCTTTCGTCGCGGCAAATTCAGCCAGCTTGGAAAAACTTGCCGTGGCCGCATTCAATGCCGGTGAAGGTAGGGTAGTGTCCGCCCAAGCGCGCGCCGATAGGGATGGATTTGATAGTTCACGCTTCGAAGAGATTGAGAGCTATCTTCCCAAAAGTACTCAAGAATATGTAGCCAGAGTAGTAGCAATGAAAAATCGTTTTGGTAGTGAAGATCCGGAGTCAGATCTGGGTTAGCTAGCACTCGAAGAGCTGTTGGCAAAGAGATTGCAATTCAAAACAAAAGGTTGTGATTGGAAGTCGCAGTATAAATAAATTGCCGCATAAGCGGCGTAATGTTTTTAGGAAATTTTATTGGCCAGGGAGAGTAGGCAATGGCAATCAACATAAGAACCAACGTTCCTTCATTAATTTCACAGCGTAATTTAGATAACGCAACATCAAAATTAAATACTGCTTATGAGCGGTTATCATCCGGTTTAAGAATTAACCGTGCGCGTGACGATGCTGCTGGTCTGGCGATCGCTGAAAATCTAAAAGCTGATGCCCGTGTAGCGAGTGTTGGTATAAGAAACGCCAATGACGGTATCTCTATTATCTCAATCACCGATGGTGCGATCAATGAAATCACCGGCGTATTAAGCCGTCTTGCTGAGCTTTCGCAGCAGTCAGCCAACGGTGTGTTCTCGAATGTGCAACGCTCAGCGCTGCAGAACGAGTTTAGTGCTCTCACCTCTGAAATTCAACGTATTGCCTTAACTACAAATTTTAACGATCTAGCGCTCTTAAGCGGTGGCGGACTGGTTGTTTTGCAGGTTGGATTTGACGGCAATTCGCTTTCACAGATTACCTATTCCGGTGTTCAGGCAACACTAGAGGCGCTTGGATTAGGAACAGCAGGTGGTGTGCCTACATATTCAATTCTTGGAGGAACAGAGGTAGAGGCGCAGTCATCAGCACGACTGGCACTTGATGCGATTAACCGCGCAATCACCTCTGTTACAAGAAACCGCGGTACACTAGGTGCGGCTGAGGGCCGACTTGAAGTAGCTATTAGTAATCTTCAGGTAGCAAGAGAGAATTTCCAAGCAGCAGAGAGTCGTATTAGAGACGTTGATGTTGCTTCGGAAGCAGCTGAGTTAACTCGCTTGAACATATTACAGCAAGCTGGAGCAGCGGTATTAGCTCAAGCTAATGCGCAGCCTCAGTTAGCTCTACAGTTAATAAGAGGATAACAAGGCACTAGGAGATAGAAGGATTTATTAGATAGAAGGAACTAGCTATGGGAGCAGGTGAAATCAATATTAGAACAAACCTGGCGTCAATATCAGCGCAGCGAAACCTTTCGCAATCAACTGATCGCCTAAGGACAGCATATGAACGTCTCTCCTCCGGCTTACGTATTAATCGAGCAAAGGATGATGCCGCTGGGTTAGCTATCGCAGAGGCGTTAAAAGCTGACTCCCGTATTGCATCTGTTGCCATTCGAAATGCTAATGATGGTATCTCGATCGTAGCTATTACAGACGGTGCTATTAATGAAATCACAAATATCTTAAGCCGACTTGCTGAGCTGTCAACTCAGTCAGCAAACGGTGTATATGCGAACACTCAGCGTTCAGCCTTACAGAATGAGTTTGTCGCGCTTACCTCTGAAATTCACCGTATCTCCATGATCACCGAGTTTAATGATATTAAACTTCTAAGCGGTGGTGGAACTGTAAATCTACAGGTTGGGTTTGATGGTACTTCATTGTCTCAAGTTACGTATTCTGGTGTACAGGCTACACTGTTTGCGTTAGGCTTGGCCGGAGTTGACGGAGGATCTCCGACCTACTCAATTCAAGGTCTCACCGATGTTGAGTCTCAATCTTCCGCCCGTTTAGCACTTGATGCTATTAACCGCGCTATTACCTCGGTTACAAGAAACCGTGGTACCTTGGGCGCGGCTGAGGCTCGACTTGATGCTGCAATTCAAACCTTGCAGGTTGCACGTGAAAACTTCACCGCTGCCGAGAGCCGTATTAGAGACGTTGACGTTGCCTATGAAGCTGCTGAATTAACAAGATTAAATATCTTGCAGCAGGCCGGCGCAGCGATCCTCGCGCAGGCAAACCAGCAGCCTCAGTTAGCGCTGCAGTTGTTGAGAGGTTAGGCGGCGATTCATTCTTGAATAATAGGGGAGATACTTGGAACTTTCCTAGCCAGTCGCCTCTAAGAGATCCGCCATTGACGGTGGTGCTAAACGCCTAAACTCCTCTAAATTACCCCAATACGCAACTGTGCGGACCCTCGGAAAAGACGCAAGATAAGGAAATACAACCTTTGCTAAAGCAGCACCTCTACCGCTTTCGGCATCCCCATCTGGTGCAAATCCGGTTGAACCTGCTGACGCCTGGCTTTGATAGGCAGAAATGACCGTCGGCGGTAATTCAATATCATAGATATATAAAGCCAACATAGAGGATGTAAAAACAATGGCAACCTCTAACTTATCTGATTTAAATTTTTTATCCCAAAATAGATCTGCGGCCTCTCTACGTTCATGTTTGCCCTCCGCTGCTAGTTGGGTTGCTGATGTTTGAGATGGAGTTAAGATTTGGTTATTAAAAATATTTTGAACTAGTTCATCGACCCCTAGTAAAAGTGCCTCTCGTGAATATCCCGGATTGTCTGCCGAATTGAATAAATCACCTCTCTTTTCAAGTACGGCTCTTAACGCATTTCTACAAGCGACAATACTTGAGTCCGAGGCTAATTCATACGCATAATCTCGGGCCAGGCGCTCGATGGCGTTATCGTGTTCTGCATGCAAAGGGTCAGAAAGTGCATCCATGTTAAATTCTATTCCACGTTCTCCCAATAGCGCTAATGCCTGATCATATAATTCCCCCGAACCAGCCGAGACGGCCTTATATATTTGCTCGCCAACCCTATTTCTATAATTACAAAAATTAAACTCAAATCGAAGTAAAACTTCGGCGTCTCTCGGTCGTTCCGATATCGAATGAACAGTTGATCGTGGGCCCGTCATATAACCACACTCCTATAAGTTTCACGTACTACGAGCACAATATTAACAAAAAACTCATAATTAACCGACATAAAATTAACAACCGTTCTAAATGGCTCAACTATGTGAAATATAACGTATTTTTCGCATACACAACGCATGCAGGAAACTTTCCCGCATTTTTCTCGAATACCTAAATATAATCTTTATCATTGAACATTTGAATCTTCGAGGAGAAATATTATGACGACAGAATCTGTTAACACTGCACCTGGCTTTGAAAACCACCAATATGATTGTTATGATCTTACTAGCTGTTCGGATTCAGTTCTTGAGCGGCTGGAAAGATTCGGGGAGGTTTCAGAGCAGATCGTTCCATCAAGAATACTTGATAATACACCGCTAGACCTAACAATTGATGCTGCTTCCGAAATTGCTGAAAACACTCCGGACGATCCTGTGTTGGGAATACTGGGACGAAGCTTTGAATCCATGACGAATTTTATCTCTGTAACTCAGGCACTAAATCGGGACCGGGATGCGGGTGATAAGAGCT
The DNA here is from genome assembly GCA_964556665.1 of uncultured Bdellovibrionales bacterium. Lineage (GTDB taxonomy): Bacteria > Bdellovibrionota_C > UBA2361 > UBA2361 > CAZKXU01 > CAZKXU01. The sequence goes on from CAZKXU010000086.1 coordinate 12,866, forward strand.
ATAGTCAGACTATGGCAGAGATAAGCGGATCGGTACTACAGATCTCGGCTATGACGATCGGCGGTGCGCTGGCAGCAATAGCTGGCTCTCCAGCAGTAGCAGTTATAGGCGCAGGACTGCTTGCAAGTTATGGGGCGAGGAAACTAAAGAATTATATATTGGGGGGGTAGATTTTTAACATTGTTGCACGGACTGCGGAGAAGGGTTTTCAGAATGGGATAACGAGGAGGATAAGGTGTATGACACCCTATGATGTTGTGCTTATACCTTAACCCTTGGCAATATCTATCATTATAAAGTAAGCTGTATACTTTGAAGCTCTTTATGATGCTCTGTAAGTAATGAAAAACGTCCAACGTAGGCTCCGTATAGGCTGGAAGCATTTTCGAATACAGCTTCTTAAGGTTATTCGTAATCCGATTCTTTTGATATTAACTTTAGTGGGGAATATTATCCTTTTCTCCTCAGCAGCAATTTTTTATCTAGTCGAAAAGAGCGTGAATCCAAGTGTGAAGGGGCCTGAAGATGCAATCTGGTGGGCTTTTGTAACGATCTCAACGGTAGGTTATGGTGACGTAGTGCCAGTTACGATTTGGGGACGCATTCTGTCGGTGATATTAATGTTAACTGCAGGGATTTTGTTTCTTACGGTAGTATCTCTTCTTTCAAGTGTATTTATCGAGCTCGACATACAAAAGATTGAAGAGGAGGTTCACGAGCTGCAGCATAGTCTAAAGCGGGTAGAGAAAAACCTGGAGAATGAGAAGACAAAAGGGAGCTAATATAGCGAGTGACATAAGTCCGTAGCAAGTTCGATCAAGCGGGCTGGAAGCCCGCGGTCCCTGTAAGATTTTCAATGCTTCGCAAAACCAACAGCCTCGCGTACTCGATTTAATATAGGGTCTGAAATTTCCTTAGCTCTTCTGGCTCCATCCTTTAGGACTGATTCAAGGCAGCTCTCATCAGCTCTCAGTTTACGGTACTCCTCACGCGGTGCCTTAACTTCACGGTCGATCATATTAAAAAGCTCCTCCTTAGCATGCCCCCATCCCAGGCCACCTTTATTTAGGCGTGCTTCAAGATCACTAAATTCTGCTGGAGTAGCAAAAAGGGTGTATAACTGCCCAACCAAGGAGTCCTTCATCGACTTTGGCTGTTCCAGAGGTGTTGAATCTGTTTTAATTCCCATGACTAACTTCTTAAGAGCCTTTTCCTCTGCAAAAAGCGGAATCGTATTGTCGTAGGATTTTGACATTTTCCTGCCATCTAATCCTGGTATAGTCATTACGCTCTCTTCAATTTTAGGTTCAGGAAGCTTAATTAATCCTTCGCCGTAGACTGCATTAAATGACTGCGCCATATCGCGGGCCATTTCTACGTGCTGTTTCTGATCCTTACCTACAGGGACAATATCAACATCATACATTAAAATGTCTGCGGCCATCAGGACCGGATATGCTAATACTCCGTGGTTAACCTCCTGGTTTTTAGCAACTGCGTCTTTATACGCATGTGCTTTGAGTAGTAATCCAACCCCGGTAACGCAGCTTAAGTACCAGGCAAATTCGGTAACTGCTGCGATGTCAGACTGACGGTAGAGAATATGTTTTTTGATATCTAGACCACATGCTATCCAGGTTGCAACTATATCGTACGAAGCCTGACGGAGTAGTTTTGGGTCACTACGCGATGTAAGAGAGTGCATATCTGCTATAAAGTAGAGGCACTGATATTCAGACTGTTTAGATACTGAAGGCTTTAACATGCCTAGATAATTACCTATATGCACTGTGCCGCTAGGTTGAATTCCTGTTAATGATCTTTTCATTTATTCAAATACCTTAAGAATTTCAAAAGAGGTGTTGCGCTGAGCAGGGATAAAACCAGCTTGGCGAATGTAAAACTGAAGCTCCTCGACCGTCATATACCACTTCTCCTTAGTAGGTGCACCGGCCTGGGATACTACGTTCTCCTCCATCATCGTGCTGCCAAAATCATCGCAACCGAATTGAATCCCAATCTGGGCGATCTCTGGGCCATTTGTCGGCCAGCTTGATTGGTGGTGTGGTATGTTATCCAGAAAAATTCGTGCAAACGCAGTATTTCTTAGGTAATCAACCACTCCGCTTCCATATGATGATGCATGCTTACTGCTGCCCATTGATGTCTTTTCATTATGCTTTAATGTC
>CAZKXU010000087.1:0-15009 GCA_964556665.1 uncultured Bdellovibrionales bacterium
ATGGGTGAATTCGATATTTGTAGAATTCATCGTGTTTTCAAGCGTTTTTCGCCTTTTCTTGGTTCGAACTGTTTCTTCAGGACTAACCTGGCAGCTGTTTTTCAAACCGATTTCTTATAAATACAGCCAGGGCATTCATACTTAAAAGCATGATTAATAGGATCATTATAGCAGCTGCAGCATTGGCGTGGAAAGCCTCCTGTGGACGGGAGAGCCAGTTAAAGGCTTGGATAGGAATTGCTGTAAAAGGTGAGTATAGCGAATCTGGAACGAAGGCCACATAGGTTAAAGCCCCCATCGTAATTAGTGGCGCTGTTTCTCCAATCGCTCGTGAGAAGGCCAAGATGCAGCCTGTCATAACACCAGGAATTGCAACTGGTAAGACCTGATGATAAATCGTCTGCCATTTTGTGGCACCTAACGCAATCGAAGCATCTCTAATCGTTCGTGGAACACGACGGAGCGCTTCACGTGAAGAGATTATAATTACAGGTAATATAAGTAGTGTCAGAGTGAGAGCACCAGAAATAAGACTACGCTCCAGATTTAAAACACGTACAAAAAGTTGTAAACCGAGCAGTCCGTAAATTATTGATGGCACCCCTGCTAGATTAGCAATATTTAACTCTATTAGCCGTGTAAGCCAATTTTTTGGTGCGTATTCCTCTAAATATATAGCTGCTCCAACTCCTAATAAAATTGAAAAAAAAGCTGTTAGCAAGATCAGATATAAGCTGCCGATTAAGGCTGCATAGATGCCAGCCTGCTCAGGTCGGCGGGAAGGAAAGGATGTAAGAAAAGAGAGATTTAGACGAGGCAGGCCATCAATGAATATATCAACCAAGAGAATTAATAATATTAGCAATGAAATTAGTATGAGTGACCGTGCTAACCAGATAAATCTCTGTTCTGATGGAGTGTTTCTACTTACAGTACTTAGTGAGCGCCCCTGTTCAAGAGATATTGGCTTAGTGATTGCTAAGTTTGTCATTTGTACACCGTTTCAAAACGTGTTCGGATCATTAAACTAATATTATTAAGGAGTAATGTGATAAGGAATAACGATGTTGCTACAGCAAAAATTGTACGGAATTCAATGGTGCCATGTGGAGTGTCACCTAGTGAGATCTGAACAATGTAAGCAGTCATTGTTTCAACTGCCTGTAACGGATTCAGGGTAAGTACTGGTTGTTGACCTGCAGCGATAGCTACAATCATAGTTTCGCCGATCGCTCGGGATAGTGCCAAAATGAATGCACTAGAGATGCCTCCTAATGCTGCTGGTACAAGCACACCAAAAACCATCCGTAGCTTAGTTGCTCCTAGAGCATAAGCAGCTTCACGTAGACTGCGCGGCACTGCATACATGGCGTCTTCACTTAGTGATGCAACCATCGGCAAAATCATGACACCCATAACTAAGCCAGGACTAAGTGCATTGAATGCAGTTAAGCCTGGAATAATATTTTGCAATAGTGGAGTTAGAAAAAAGAGAGCAAAATAGCCAAATACTATTGTTGGAATTCCTGCCAATATTTCTAATAGTGGTTTTAGCAATTTACGGGTACGCGGCTTTGCAAATTCACTTAAATATATGGCTACAACTAAGCCGATTGGGAGAGCCCAACACATGGCAATGAAAGAGGTCACAAAAGTGCCGCTGACTAGTGATAATATGCCAAAATGTTTCTCTGCAAAGAGCGGTGTCCACTGGCTATCTGTAAGGAAATCAAAAAGGCTAACCTCTTTAAAAAACTGTAAAGTCTCAAAGGCCAGGACAATTACAATACCTAGTGTAGTACAAACGGAAAGTGCTGCACAAAAGAAGAGAACTGCTACTATTAATTTATCTGTAACCTTATTCATGCTAAAGAAAGCTTGTCCGAGCTCCTTGCTCGGACAAGCTAAGTTGTTATGAGTTACTCTTTAATAATTGTTCTAAAGTTGCTCCAACTTGTGAAGCGCCTGTATAGATCGAGCCGAGAGAGCCCTTGTCAAAGCGTGCTGATGCTAAATTATAAATATTACTATTTAGTGATACATAACCAACTTCATTAGCTAAAGTGGAAGCTGAGTTAAGGTAAAAACTTATAAAGCTTTTAATCTCCGGGCGATCCATGGATGCCTTACTCACATAGATAAAGAGTGGCCTAGAGAGAGGAGCATATCTATTATTCTCTACATTAGCTGCAGTTGGAGACTGAGGTCCATTGCCATTTTCAGCCTTACCATCATCTACTGGTAGAGCCTTAAGCTTATTCATATTATTTTCATAGTAAGCCATGCCAAAGAAGCCCAACGCATTTTCATCACTCGCAATACCTTGCACAAGCATGTTGTCATCTTCACTGCTTGTAAAGTCACCACGGCTTGAATGCTCCTTGCCAACAATTACCTCTGTAAAGTAATCGTAGGTACCGGAATCAACGCCAGGTCCATAAAGCTTAATTGGGCGATCTGGCCAGCTTGGGCGTACCTGCTTCCAGGTTGTAACTTTACCTTGAGCCTCTGGTTCCCATATTTTTTTAAGTTCTGCTACTGTTACCTCATTGGCCCAGGTATTTTTCGGATTAACTACAATTGTTAAAGCATCATATGCAACGGGAAGCTCAACATACTTTATGTTCTTTGAGGCACAAAGCTCAACCTCTGTAGTTTTAATCGGACGCGATGCATTAGAGATATCAATTTCACCAGCACAAAATCTTTTAAATCCACCTCCAGTGCCAGCAATCCCAACAGTAACTTTAATGTTACTATGTTTATGCCCGAAATCCTCAGCTACCGCTTCGGTGATCGGATAAACCGTGCTAGAGCCGTCTATTTTGATTAATCCTGCTGTCTCAGAAGGAGTAGCGGCCCGTGCAGGTAAGGAGAGCAATAGCGAAGATGCTATTAAGAGTGATAGCTTTTTATACATAATATAGTTTCCAATTAATAAAAGTGAAACTTAGATCTTCTGTTTATAACATCACAATAAGATAAAGTTATAAAGGAAAAATAGCTCTGAATTGTTAGGATCATGTTAAAATAAGCTTAGATTCCAATTGAATAATATAAAATAAGCACCTTTGTATATTCATAACTCAAGGTCTAGGGTATAATGATGGTCGTAATGTTTAGCTTTAATATTAACATTGAATACAAATTTGGCAGGAAATTTAGATAGAGAGCTCACATCTCATCCAAAAGCGCAAGCACGTAACCTTAATTTTTATTACGGTTCTGTGCAAGCTCTTTTTGACGTTTCAATGGAGATACAGGCCTGTCAGGTTACAGCGTTAATAGGGCCTTCTGGTTGTGGAAAATCTACATTTCTCCGCACACTTAATCGTATGAACGATACTATTCCTGGAGCCCGTATTTCAGGTGAAGTGTTCTTGGATGGGGTCGATATATATGGAACTAATATTGATCTAGTAAAGCTTAGAAAGCAGGTGGGAATGGTCTTTCAAAAATCCAACCCATTTCCTAAATCAATCTATGAAAATGTCGCATATGGGCCACGCATACATGGAATTAAGGACAAATTACAGTTAGATCAGATAGTTGAAAACAGTCTTAAAAGAGCAGACATTTGGAATGAAGTAAAAACACGATTGCAGCAAAGTGCAATGGAGCTTTCAGGAGGCCAGCAACAGCGACTCTGTATAGCACGTGCTTTGGCAGTCAATCCAGAGGTCTTACTGATGGATGAGCCAGCCTCAGCGCTAGATCCACGTTCGACCGCAAAGATTGAAGACCTAATCGGTGAACTGCGCGGTGAATATACAATCGTAATTGTAACCCATAATATGCAGCAAGCAGCACGCATCTCCGATCGCACAGCGTTTTTTTATGAAGGCCGTTTAGTTGAACTCGGTGATACTAAGCAGTTATTTACTAAACCTATACAACAACAGACAGAAGATTACATTACCGGGAGGTTTGGATGACAAAACATTTTATAAGAGAGATCGATAAGGTAAAGAGTCAAATACTAGAATTGAGTCGTATAGTTGAAGGGGCAGTTGCCAATGCCTTAGATGCACTTGCTACCCGTAATGCTGTTTTAGCGCAGTCTGTAATAAATGCAGATGAAAAGATCGACCAAGCCGAGATTGAGATAGAGGAGGAATGCCTTAAAATCCTAGCACTTTATCAGCCAGTAGCAATCGATCTACGTTTTGTTGTCGCGGTTCTTAAAATCAATAATGATTTAGAGAGAATAGGGGATTTAGCTGTTAATATCGCCAACCGCGCAAACAATATGTCAAAACTGCCAGAAGTTGAGTCCCCTTTTAACATCGAGCTGCTTGCCACAAAAACTCGTAGCCTCCTTGCGCAAAGCTTAGTTGCCTTGTTAGAGATGAATGTAGAGAAGGCAGCAGCAGTTTGTGCTGCGGATGATGAAGTGGACCAATTAAATAGAGAGGCGCATCAAAGAATTCAGGATTATATTAAGAAAAATCCAGCTACGACAGAGCAGATGATTCTATACCTCTCTGTATCAAGAAATCTAGAGCGGATCGCTGATCATGCGACAAATATTGCTGAAGATGTGATTTATATGAATAAAGGGGAGATAGTTAGGCATCGTTTACTGTAATCAAAAGCTGATTTCTACAGCGATATACAATTAACCCCTATTCAACTTCACTCTAACACACCTCTAACGAATTCCATAAACTCTTCTTGAAGCTTTGCGCCATTTTGTTATGGTCGTCTAGATACCAAAATACAAAATACAGGTATCTCGTTTAATAATCATTTAGGAGAGATGAATAATATGCGTAAAATCATTGCATTAGGCCTGCTACTTGGAATGCCGGCAGTATCAGAGGCAAAATCACTTGAGGAGTTATTAGTTGAAAAAGGGGTGATCTCACAAAATGAAGCAAAAGCTGCAGTAGGATCAGAAGCAGCTAAAGTCTATTGGAAAGAAGGGACAGTACTAGAATTTCCTGAGACAGGATTTTCTATGAAAATTAATACTCAACTTCAAACACGCTATACATATACTGATAACGATGAAGACTCAGGCAAAGATAATACCTCTAGCTTTAGCCTTCGTAGAGCTCGTGTAATTTTATCTGGCAAGGCGCTAAGCAATGAATTCAGCTATAGATTGCAGGCAGATATGGTTGGCACTAAAGATGATAGTGGAGCAAAAACAGCTGATCTACGGGAAGGTTGGATAGCTTGGAGTCCTAGTGACACCTCTGTGCTTAAGCTCGGACAGTTTAAGACAGGAATATCACGTCAGGAGGCAAACTCTTCAACTATGTTACAGTTTCCTGATCGTTCTGTGGCGTCAGACTTTTTTGCCGTAAGTTATGCTGATGGTGTGGCTGGGGAGACAAAGCTTGCTGATAGTGCGGTTTTGTTAAGCGCTGGAATATTTAACGGACTAAGTGCCGGTGAAGGGCGTAATCGAGATGCCGTAGATGATAAACATCTAGGCGTATTCAGGGTTAGATATGATGCTATGGGCAGTATGAATGCTTTTGAGGAGGGAGACCTTGGTAACACACAGAATGCAGCAGTCTCTCTAGGTGCAACGTACGCCATCGGCGCATCTGAAAACGATTTAGGAGCAGGGAGTACAGATGTAGATACTGATATCATGAGTATAGATGCTAGTTTAAAGTATCAGGGTTGGAGCTTACATACCGAGTACTATCATCGCAATGTAGAGCCTGATCTTGGCTCTGAAAATGAACCTAGCGGGTTCTATCTCCAAGGTGGATATTTTCTTGAGCCTGGCAGCATTGAGGTTGCAGCCCGATATAGTATTATAGACTGCGATGATGGCCAAGCATCAGGTGCATGTGCTGATAATGATAAGCTTGAAGAGCTTGCAGCATCACTTAATTACTACTTCTGGAAGCATTCTCTAAAGGCACAGCTCGCCTATGAGAATATAAAGAGTGAAGGTATGGATAGTCAGGGAGACCTGACAACAGGTAAATGGTTATTTCAGTTAAGCAGTTGGTTTTAATGAATACTGTTAAATTTGGCAGGTAGAAGGTAGCTCTCACAATCCTTTTGCCTGCCAGCCTCCACTCTCAATAGGAACTGTGAGGGTTAATAATTTATTAAAGGGGAATATCGGGAAGCGTTTCATTACTCAAATCAGGTTTGTAAGTTATCTTTGTATTCGATCTATTATCAACTGCTGTAAGTTGGAAGCGTCTCCAGAGATTACTAAGATCTGGGAATGGGAACTCCTGTTCCTTCTCATTCTTGCATAATAAGTTATTATCTATGAGTAAGATAACTATCCTCTCTAAATCTTGAAAACTACGAATCCCCCATTCTTCCAACACAGTTGGAGCAAGAGCTCCAAATTTACTTCGAGCTAGTGCTACAAATGCAGTGCAAAGCTGCTCAGGTGTAGTATGAGCAGACTTGCCCGTGTATTTACGCGTATCTTTGTTCGAGGGCAATGCCTCAAGTACATGCTCAAATGCAAATAATGAGTACCTCTCGTTTATAGGCTGATTACGCCATACCTCATCAAGTTTAGTCTCTAGTGGGTTAGAGAAGTATATATGCATTGACATGTGTTTATTTTAATTCATTTTCAGGGTTAATCAAATAGCTAAGTATGCGTAATCACGTTGTCATTAAGAGAGTCATTGTCGAAGTCCCTAGTCAGAAATGGACTAAATATTAATATCTGCGATAATAATACGTTAAAGTATTACTATGAGTGAGTTCGCGAGTGCGCCTCGTAAAGTCGCGTCAACCCAGTCCGATTTGAGCCGTATAAGGCTTTCTACTCGTAATTTCGATAGTGCGGAGAAGGCAATAGACGCCATTCGTACCGGACAAGAAGTTTCATTTTTCCCTTTTTCAAGTTTTGGAGTTGCCAGGTTGGAGCTTCAAGGCAGTGCTAAAGCTAAACTATGCCAGGGTGTTGTTGAATATTCGCGCCCGGCTCAATCGATAAGTGGCTATAGTGATGACTTTCGTTTTCTTATTGATCATGAGTGTAGTAGATCATTAGGCATTACCAACAGGGAAGATATTCTCAAGATATGTGATGCTGGAGTTAGATGCGCACAAAGGGTAATTGATGCTACCGCTCGACTATCCCCGAAACAATATCTCTTCAGCATCCTTACCGGGGTTGGAAACAAGCAGCCATCCTCCTGTTTCCATATTGATGCTGCTGATGATAATACGCTGGACTATTTAACAATTTTAGGAACAATTGCTGTAGTAAATCCTAATGGGAGTGAGGCCCCCAGGACTTATTCAACCATCTGGGTGCCTGAGCAATATATCGATAGAGCAAGCATACGACGTTTGGGAGATGGCAGTGATATTGAAATAGTTAAGAAAGATATTGATCGATATATAAATGAAATAGTTAGTATCGATCCAGAGTCAAGGACATTAGATTTTCCTGAAAGTCATTTCGGCGTATATTGGGGAGGTTTAGAAAAAGGACTAGTTCATGGAAGTCCTTCTGTCCCAAATGGAGTATTTAGATTGCTGTTTGCGGCTGATATAGTATTAGAAAAAGTAAGATAGAATTATGCAGTTGATTTTCTCATCAGTTTTAAAGAAGTCACAGACTTATACTACAGTAATTGCTGTTATGAAATATCTATGACAAATAAGACAGCAGTTGTGCCGTTCTGTAGACGAATATATTGAGTAAAAGCGGAGGCAACATCTCCCTCCGTTCCAACCATTGTGCCGTATTGACCATACCAATAGATATCACACCCTAGCGGCCTTTTCTTCCCTCCTAGAACTCCACAGTCAAGATCGTTTATCTCCTCAATCTGCATGCTTGGCACTCCTAGAGGATCGAATATCCTTACACGTTTAGCCTCAAACCTTTCTCCTCCAAATACAACACCTTCAATATCATCCGGTGTGTAATAAGCCAGATCAAAGCTGTTATCAGGAGTGTCTCCTAGAGCAAACCACTTGGCAGCCATATGTTGAATAAGCCCAGAAAATGTACCACTCATAGTCCTGGCTTTAATATTTGCAGTTTGAAAACTTGTTAGCTGCGTTAGATCAACTAAGGGGTCAGTGCCAACTGGAGTTCCGTGATCAGGGAAAAAGCCGTAAATCGGATCGTGAGAATAGACGTTTATATCTTCATTTATTATTGGACCAAAAGTATCTGTAGCATCAGGCCTCTTAGTCATAGTTATAACTTTATGTCCGTCGGTAACTAAGTGTTCAGAGAACATGCCATCATGTTGGAACATCCCTGTGTTGTATGTAGCAACATTAGGATCGGAAGGGAAAGCTCCAATGCTGCTTCTTTCAGTGATGGTGAATGTCCCGCTATCGATCTTAAGTACCTCAGCCATGTTATGATATATAGTGCCGTTGCTATCTTTCCAATCGCTGCCTGGCTTAACAAGTGCTACAAACCCGTAGTGTGTCATCGCAGTATCAATTGACATCGATTCGGACCAGTCTAAATCCTGTGTGACAACAACCTGATGATTAACTGTCTGTCCTGTCTGATCAAAAACAGCATAATTGACCTGAAGACAATCAGTTGATACACAATTTGGGTCACTCGATATGTAAATGATATGCAACAATCCGCTGTCATCAAATTTTGCTACATTGATGTTAAGAAGGTAACCTATAGTGAAGGTATCTGTATGAGTTGAACTTGTAGGTAAGTTTATGAAGTTCCAAGTTGCTCCGGAGTCAGAAGTAAAAAGAGTCTCAAGGTCGGATATAAAAACAGCATTGCGTCCCAATGGGCTTGCTTCAAGTTCGACTCGGTAGCCAAAGCCATTATAGTTTTTATACCTAAATTCATTAACTTCATCATTCGTAAAGTCAACAGTGACTATTCTCCAGGTGGAACTGGTCAAAGGATCATCAATAAGATCTACGATCACTCCGTTTGCTTCATATCCAACAGAGCTACCGTGTTGAGCTACACCGATCGCTGTGGCGTTACTATAATATCGGGTAAAATTCGACCCTTGATCGTAGAATAAATCCGGTGCATCTGCATGAGAACTAATAGCTGTAAAAATCAAAGATAAAGCAGATAGTAGTATTGTTTTCATATTGCAGCATTATAGCAGGGCTATGGGGTTAATCAATGATTCGGATTGCTATAGCCTGGCCATGGATGGCCAGGACGAGCCGTAGGCTCGGAGAACGGCTTGAAATGGGCGCTTGGGGACCCGTTTCAAGCCGTTCGAGGAGGCCTTTGGCCACGGAGGGTCAAAGGCCGACAGACAAAATAACGCTTCGTTATTTTGTCATTTAGTATAAATATGGCGATGCGCACCATTTTTTATACTATCGTTCTCTCTGAGAAAATCTTAGGAGGATGAGAAAAGTTATTTAAACCACTCCGCCCGTCTAATATCAACAGTCATTGGAGCACGGTGTTTATGTGCATTCGCTAGAAATCTTTTAAGAACAAATTTTACTTTGACCGGGTCTATCCCGTTAAATTCCGGCAAACAGGAGAGTAGATCTGAATCCGGAACACCTCTTTTGATAGCATTGAAGAGTGCTAATGTAGAAGCTTCAAGCTCAGCATAAGTATAACCTAATTCATCAGCATCGGTTTGGTTGGGATAGAGACCTGCAGAAGGCTCTGCTTTTATTATTGATTCCGGAATATTATAATAGTGTGCTAGTTGATATACCTCTGATTTTAATAGATCAGAGAGTATAAAAAGGTCGCATAGTGCATCTCCGCCCTTGGTGTCGTACCCTACTAAGTCCTCAGAAAGATGACCTGTTCCCATAACACGCGCCTTCTTTCCGGTTTTAAATCCGAGTTCGCCTGAAAATCCGTACAATAGAGTCATCCTGATTCGCGGTCTTATATTCCCAAGAGTGAGGCGATCTAATGAGCCCTTAAAAGCAGATAGCAGTGCCACCTCGATCGGTTTGCAAGCAGCCTGGATATTAATAATATGATGAATTGCTCCAAGTTTCTCTGCTAACTCAAGACTTCGGGCATTAAATGTTTTTGTATCAGTATCGTCATACGGCATTGAAAGGAGATGTACGTTCTCTTTGCCTAGAGCGGCTACTGAAATTGCGGCTACCACCGAGCTATCAACACCGCCGCTGATTCCTACAACTGCTATGTCTAGATGTTTACGAACAGTGTCCTCAAGATGACGCGCGACCGCACTAATATTAGATATCATATCCAACGTTTCTTACGAAAATAGAAAAGCATTGCTAAGGTAATAAGTATGATTAACCCAATAACAGTCGAAAATCCTAAAGGGCTGTTAATTAGGGGCATATTATGAAAGTTCATCCCCCAGATTCCAACTATAATGTTTATCGGTGCGGCGACAGTTGTAAAAACCGCTAAAAAGCGCATTGTGTCGCTAAGCTGAACGTTAGCAAAGGCGAAATACGCATCTAACAAGCCAAGCAAGCTGTCAATCTCCTTGTCGATGGTATTGATAATACCTACTGCATGGTCATCCACATCCTTAAAGTATCTCTTCTGCTGCTCTCTAATTAGAGTAGAACCCTCATTCGCTAATTTTGCAAGCACCATACGCTGATCCCTTACTACTTGGCGGATAGTGACAAGCTCTCTCTTTAATTCAAGAACAGATGGTATTTTAAAGCTTTCATGGGACTGGATTGCTAAGTCCTCAAGAGAGGCAATTTTTTTCTCAAAAAACGTGAGGCCGCGATCGAAGCGATCAATAAGTACATCGATGATCCGGTATGCCAACACATCGGTCCCTAAAGCTATAGTGGTTTCTGGAAACTGCTTAACCTGTCTTACGACTGCATTTAGCCAATGCACTGAGCCGCGACGGTAGGTAATGATAAATTTACGTGATAAAAAAATCGCCAATTTCCTCGTTAAAACCTCATCTTCCGCCTCTCTGCTCTCCTCTTCAATGATCTCCTCTAGATCGGGAAGGCTTTTAAGACCGCGGAAGATCATGAAAAGATACGCCCCATAGTCATCTAATTTTGGGAAATGCCCAGGAGTAAGGCAGTCTTCGATGCTCAACTCATGTAATCCAAAATGACTAGCAATAGGATTCATTATGTCTAATTCCTCTCCCTCTATGTCTAGCCATAGAATAGCGTTTTCACTATAAGAACCAAGAGAGCTTATCCCGCTCTGCGTTCGTAATCCGGTATCGGGTTCGTAAATTAAAAGTTCTATGCTCATTGATGAAGTCAGGAAAATTGTAAAGTGCTGTTCAGATTATCAATTATATTTTTGGCCTCTACAAGGATGTTATGTAATTTGCTCTCTACTGTCTCTATAAATTGATTATGCTGTGTACTGTTTTGAGGTATTTTTCTATATTCAGTAAGATTGATACGAACATTATACGAAGCTCCAAGCATTCCAACATAGGCCATCTGAGCAGCCACTGCTCCATCGGAGAGAGCTGATCGGAGACCTTGCCGGGTCACATTTTGACATAATTTCAGAGCTTTAAGACTCAATTCCATGACTCTTAACGGGACTGTTATGGCCAATTCGTAGGCACTGCTTAAGGCGGAATTTCTAAGCGCATCTTTGACTTTATATGCTTTCATCACCTGGTCAAATGCTAAAGTATCCTCTTCAACTAATTGAAAAAGAGAATCTTTAAGCTGATGAGCCTCTACTCCCCAACTCTCAAAAGTAGTACGCGCAGCATGATCATTTGATTTTGTGAAGCTTAAGTTACTTACCATGGCAGCCAAAGCAGCGGCTAGGCTGCCCGCAAGTGCTGCTACCGATCCGCCACCTGGGGCCGCTGAGTCAGAGGCAAGTTCCTCGATGAAGCCACGAAGAGTCATGCCAAGTAGTTTTTCTTTGGAACGTACACGCTCTTCAATCACTTTTTCTTTGATTATAAACGGTTTTACATCTGAGAGCCCGAGCGATCTTGCAGCAATTTTTAGAATTTCATCAACACTGCTACCTTTAGTAGTTCTCTGTTTCTCGAGGTAATATAACCCTGATTCTAAAAGCGCTTGACGAGGTAGTAGGCCTACGATTTCAGAGCCTGTCACACGCAATCCCATGCTAGCTGCGATGTGTGAAGCCTCCTCAAAAACATGATGCAGGCCTGTGACATGAAAATTTGTTAGATTAATTGAGATCTGCGCTACACCGTATTCCTCTATAAACCAACCTACTGCGCGGCAATTTTTAAACCTGCCCTGAGTGATAACAGGCTGTCCATCCGCGCCTAAGATAAAATTTCCATTCGCATCTTTAGTTTTATATCCTGACTCTCTTAGCTTCTGTGCAATTTCGTTTGCTGCTTTCTTGGATCTAGTGTTGAGATTAATATTGTAGGCGATAAGAAATGGACGTGCTCCTATCACCGTTGCACCGGAGCGTGCATTGACAATCGCTTGCCCAAAATCAGGAGCCATCTTTGGATCTTGAAATTTCTGGGCTAGCCCCTCATACTCACCGCTGCGAAGATACGCCAAGCTCTGTCTCTCTGTCGTAGCGGCTGCGGATTCATAGAGATAAATCGGGATTTGCAATTCGGCTGCTACCCTCTTTCCAACTCTTTTCGCAATTTCGACACACTCACTCATCTCAACGTTTTCGATCGGGATAAACGGGCATACATCGGTTGCTCCCATGCGTGGATGCTCTCCTTTATGCTGCCGCATGTCGATGAGTTCTGCAGCTCGTTTAATTAGATTAAATGCTGCCTGTTCCATTGCTTCAGGCGTGCCAACAAGTGTAATTACAGTGCGATTGGTGGCGACACCTGCATCAACGTCTAGAACCTCGATCCCTTCGATCGTAGCTGATTGGACTACGCTGTCTATGACTGACCGATCGCGTCCTTCACTTATATTTGGGACGCACTCAATAAGCTTTCTCGTCATAGTTCTCCGAATATTTGGTAGCGACGGGTGGGCTCGAACCACCGACCTCGGCATTATGAGTGCCGCGCTCTAACCAGCTGAGCTACGTCGCCGTATTTTTAGGAACGCGGTATTTTCCTGTGAAATTAGGAATTTTGCAAGAGAGCGGCAGCCGCATATTTAGTACTTACCCGCTACTAGCTGAAAGTTGCGCAACTGCTTGGCAATTACAGCAAGTGCCGCCACGCTCGGTACGGAATCCTTTAACTCATCAATCGATGCCTTTATTCTCTCCGTTGCAGGTGTGCGGCTAAGAGCCATAGTAATATCTGTTTTTTCAAGAATCCCGTGACAGATAAAATCTAAGGCGATCGTTGAAATTCCACGTCTAATATCCTCAAAACTGCCGAGACGCAACTCATTCTCCCACTTATTTGTATAATCAATAGAGCTCTCGTGAATCATGACTCTGTTTATCCCTAGGGCCTCTTTGACAGTAAAGAATGCTCTTGAGCAAGCAATGGTCTCTTTTCCTGATTGCTTTTCAATCCAAAGAATTTCAAGCACTGTGGAGATGCGTGTGTATAGAGCTAGGCTACGGGAGATCTTGATATCAAGGCCCTGCTGCTTATATCTTGTAGTAACCTCATCGAAATCGACGCGCTTATCAACTGATAAGACCTGCTCCATTTTTTCAAACAAGTTTCGATAAGCACCGGAATAAATTCCAACTATCTTTTCAAGAGTAAGGCTGTCACCATGATAACGGATAAACCAACTTGTGGCATGGCGCAGAGAGGTGCTTATTTCACGGCTTGCAGTCACAAAGGCAGAGGCTGTAAAGGGCGTGTCATATGCACGTAGCTGTTTTCGAATCTCTGCCGTATTTAGAATTAACTCCGCGGCTAATGCGCATTTGATCACCGTTAGCGGAGAGACTGAATGAGTCATGCACATGCGCTGTACGAAGGTTATACCTACCGTATCAACAATGTAATTACAGCTCTGAGAGGCGATAATGTTTTTAGCCAGCGGATGTGCAAGTGCTGTTTTAGAGAATTCCTTCTGTATTCTCTCAGGAAAATAATCTAGTAGATATTTACTCAGCAATTTGTCCTCAATAAGTGCTGAGTTTAGAATAATATCAGTTATCCACATCTTCACACCGGCCAGGCAAACAGCAAGCTCAGGGCGGGTAAGTCCAACCTTATTGCGGGCTCTATTACTTAGCTCCTCTTCGTCAGGCAAGCACTCAAGTCTTCGATTAATTAGACCTAATTTAGAAAGCTCTCTAATTAGAGTTCTGATGTACTCGATATTCTTAGGGGAGCGTGCTACTCCGATAGTTAATGCTAAGGCATGGCTTCGATTGTGTGAAAGCACTGCTTCGCAGGTAGACTCCTCTAGTTCTTTGAGCAAGATGTCACGATTAGCAAGATTGAGCGTGCCATCACGTACAAGTGAGGCGAAGAGAATCTTGAGATTTACCTCATGGTCAGAGGTATCTACGCCACCTGAATTGTCGATAGCATCTGTGTTGATTAAGCCGCCGCGTTGTGCGAACTCTATACGGCCACGCTGTGTAAAGCCAAGGTTGCCACCTTCGCCTACGATCTTTGCTCGAAGCTCGTCGGCATTGATGCGTACCGCATCGTTGCTGCTGTCATTTACATCAGAATGCGATTCTCCGCGCGATTTTACATAGGTACCTATTCCTCCATTCCACAATAGATCCACCTGTGCCTTTAAGATAAGGCGCACTAAGTCCTCGCCATTCATGCTTTCTGGAGTGTCTTGTTCAACTGCTAATGCACTACGGGCTTCGGCAGATAGCTTAATCTCTTTTGCTGCTCTCTCAAAAATGCCGCCGCCTTTAGAGATTAATTCTGCGCTGTAGTCGCTCCATTGTGAACGCGGCAGATTAAAGAGGCGCGTTCTTTCCTTAAACGAAATAGCGGGATCTGGGTTTGGATCTAGGAAGATATGCTTATGGTTAAAAGCTCCGATCAGCTTCATCTGATCTGAAAGTAATAGTCCATTGCCAAAAACATCGCCGGACATATCTCCGATTCCTGTAACTGTGAATGGCACCTTCTGGTAATCAAAACCTGAATCATTAAAGTGCCGTTTAACACATTCCCATACGCCCTTTGCTGTAATCCCAAGTTTTTTGTGATCGTATCCCTTGGATCCGCCTGA
>CAZKXU010000088.1:0-14929 GCA_964556665.1 uncultured Bdellovibrionales bacterium
GGGAGCTAAGCGTATTAGCGAGATAACAATTATACAAAAAAGTTGACTCTAAGAACTTCGTTAATTTACAGATATTTGCTGGAATCAAGCTTCCTAGTGGCGACACGGATCGTCTTGGAGAGGAGCAGCACGAGCATGAAGTTATTCATGGGCTTGAAGAGACGCATGCACATGAAAGCGAACATGAAGAGGAGGAGGCACATGAACATAAGATAGTAATACACGGACTAAAGCATGGTAGTGAGGAGGCTAGAGAAGTTACAAGTGTGGTGCATGGGCACGATCTAGCTTTAGGGAGCGGCTCCTATGATTTTCCAATAGGATTCAACCTTTATGTACAACATCGTAGTGCTTTTATGGCTGCAGCACTTCAATATGTAATAAGACAGGCGGGTGATTTTAATTATCAGTATGCCGATGATCTAATGTGGGATGTTGGGCCAGCCTATTATCTAGTATTAAAGCCAAAATACAGCTTAGCAGTAAGAGCAAATGTCTCAGGTGAATACAAGAAAAGAGACAGTATGGATGGGGTATTACAGGAAGATACAAGCATAAGAGCAATTTTCGGTGGACCAGAAATAATAGTCACTGCTGAAAAATGGACTGGCGAGCTAGGCTTCGATTTTCCGATCGATATAAATAATGGTGGAGTTCAAGCAGTGGCAGATCATCGCATCCGTGCGGCTATCTCATATAGGTTTTAGGTAGATTCTGTTCGGGCTTCCCAGATATGTTTTTGCAAAGAAGGTAGTTCCCGCACAGAATCTAACTATACTAAATGACAAAATAACGTGCGTTATTTTGTCTGTCGGCCTTTACCATCCATGGCCAGGCTATAGCATGTGAGAGAATAACGCTACGGTATTCTGTCACATGCTATAGGAAACGCTTGTAAAAGGAAGTCTTTTCGGAGCCGACATTATTTTTATGTGGCTTTTGCTAAATCCTTCATATGCTTAGCAACACGCCAGTACATCCCAATTCCCAAAAGCTGAGAAAGCACAACCTCCCACCAAGTCGTAGTGAGAGCTTCTTCGGGCAAGAAGATGAAAATTACAATAAGAAGCAAAAAGAGGCACGCTAACAGTGCAAAGAACCTTATCATCATAACCCAACCGATTGAAAAATAACGATCTGCGAAATCTTTTCCTTTATCTCCGCCATTCCAATAGTATGCCCACAATATCCCAAGCATACCGAAGATAACACCCAATAGGGCATCTATATAATCCCACAAATTCAGGTGCTCACTCGGAGCAAAACATGTCATGGCCTCTAAGGCAATAAAAGCCAATGTTAGAGAAAAGAAGAGGTAGAGAAACTTATCATGGGCTGAGACTTTGTTCTCAACCAGATCCTTCTTTAAATCGTTAATCTTCCAGTAATACATAAACACTAAGAAACAGTATATCTATTTATCGGATATCTACAAGCTTCTCCTCGCCTCCAAAATCACAATAGTTGTATGCTGTCATTGCTACCTTGATTGGCCGAGTGTCACCACGATATTTGGCAAGTTCAATAGCACCTAGAAGTAACGCAGGTAAAAGCGGAGCGCGCTGCTCCAAGGGCAGATCTCTTCGCGGTAAGATAGCAACAACGCTACGATACTTATCCCCTCTTACTTCCTCTGTCTCTTGAAACTGCAGATAACCTACAGGCTCTGGATCTCCGCCGCGAAATAGTAATAGGCGCGTATCTAGCCATGGGGACCAACCTACAAGGTTTGTAGTTTGGACATATCCAAATAAACGGAACTGTGCGCCTAGCTCTGACTGTTTGCAAAGGCATTTACATGTAAATTCACCTACTTTAGCCTCAAATACCGGTTGTCCGGCCTCTCTTCTTTTAATGATACGCTGCAAATAACTGTATCGATTGCGAAGCAGTGTAGGATCGATAGGATCTGCGGATAAACGTAGAAGGTCATCTTCTGACCCGGTTGAGTAGAACAGAATAGCTCGCTTTATTTTATCTGGGACTTTTTCCAGAGGAGCGTCACGTATAACACGGTCCAATATATGCCTCGAAGCAAGCCAATCATCTGCTACTACCTTCAAGAGATATTCAGCTACAGTTTGACTACCCATTTGATCGCATAGATGCTCAAGCGTTACGACTAATCCGGATCGATCAGTTTCCCTCTTTGCCCGTTCGACGAGTAGCGATCTAATCTCCTCAGTGCGGTAGCCCTGGGCCGCAATTTCACATAATGCAAGGTTATGAGAGGCGCGACATTCTGCATCAAAAAGAACATCCTCGCTTGGATCAAGTTCGACAAGAAAATCCCATCCGCCTTTATCACCAATTCGGGTGATTGCCTGGAAAGCTTCTAGTGCAAGTCTAGTTGTGGCAGGCATGGAAAATATCTCGAGGATATCTTTAGCTAAAGGATCTTCATTGGTAGAAAGGAAGACCTGATTGCGGCTGACTCTATGGAATCGAATTAAAATCTCACGAAGATATAGATAAGATTCCACAAATGTTTGACTCAATGCTTTACAGAGAGGCTCCTCAAGGGGCTCTTTGCCTGCGCGTAAGTAGCGATCCAAGGCTCGCGTTCCTCTTTGGATATGCTTACCAGCCCAATCAAGAATTCCTCTTTCCATCTCAGCTGTAAGTTCAATATCACATGCGCGCTGCCCTAGGCTCTGCCTAAATGTAGCAAAAGCAGCTGGCAGGGAGTGTAAAAATCTCTTTGCAGCTTCAATTCGAGCTGGGAGCTCTCGCTGAGTAGTAGTTTCGTATGCAAGTACCTCGCCCCTAATTTGTGCTAGACTTTTTCCATCAGAGGGTAGTATTTCAAATAGTATCTGTCCTGATCTAAGGGCCTCCTTCAACCTGCTTTCGATATCGCGATGAGCAGAAGAACTGAATCTCGGAGTAGCAGCATGAGATAACATGTTCCTATATTACATCGGAGTAGTTACTTACTCAACTTTGATGGTAAATCAAGTTGCTCGATTACCGTCAATCACTCTCTCTGACACTCTGTACCATAGTTACTACAGGGTTATCATAGATAATGGAGAAAGCCTAAACGGCTTGAATTATTACTACCCATAAAATACTATATGAATAGGTCTACTTTGGAGTCTTTTTATGAAAAAATTGATTTTTCTTTTTTGTTTTGTCGGTACAGCGCTTGCCCAAACACCAGCTACAGACAAAACTAAGGCGGATGCCAACCTTATTCCCGATCCTCAACCAAAGGAGGTGGTAGTCACTGTAAACGATGAAAAGGTTACTTTCCAAGAGGTAGATATAGCATCTAAACGTAATCCGCTTTACGGTTTTTATTTTAAAACCAGCAAGGGCAACATGGCGCCAATTCACCAATTTAGACGAATGGTGCTTGATAATATGGTAGGGCAGATCTTGCTGGCACAGGAGTGCGATCGACGAAAGTTGCTTAGCCCTTCTGAACTTAAGCAGAAATTAGAAAAGGTTATCACAGCTCAAGGTGGCAATGCTAAACTTGAGAACAATCTAAAGACTATGAAACTCTCTGTGCAAGATTATATAAATGGCCTAAGTCGAGATATTAAGATTCAGGCGCTGGTTGAAAATGGCTTGGTTCCTAACATTGTAATAAGCGAGGAAGAATTGCGCGCTATTTACAATAAAAATCCACACTCCTGGGAGCAGCCAGAGAAAGTACATGCCCGTCATATTCTTATAAAGCTAAACGAAAAGCCTACTGCGGAGCAGGAAAAGGCAGCAAAGGAAAAAGCTGAGGCTGTATATGTTGAACTATTAAAGCCCCAGGTAATATTTAATGATATGGCCAAAAAACATTCGCAGGATCCGGCAACTGCGATGCGTGGAGGAGACCTACATTTTATACGCCGCGAACAATTTACTCCTGAGTTTGATGATATTGTCTTTAAATTAAAAGTTGGAGAATTTAGTAAACCATTCAAAACCGATCGTGGATATCAAATTGTTAAGGTGGAAGAGCGTCAGGAGGGTAAACCAAATACCTTTGAAAATGCGCAGGATAGGATAAGATCACAGATTTTAAACACCCGTAAACAACAGGCTCAAAAAGCCTTGTTAGAGGAGTTACGAAATAAAGCTAAGATTACCTACACAAATGTAGCTCCTTACCTAATTAAAGTTAGACCAACACCCGTAGCAACTACTGGTAAAAGCTAGTGCTTCGCCAAATAAGTTCATTCACCTATAGCGTGTGCGCAACGCAACACCGATAAGTGCATGATTAGTACATATTTTTGGCTATATTGGAGCGCCGGCGTATCCGTTCACGGGGATCAACTTAATGATAAGACTGGGAGCGCTGGCATCCTGCCCGCTCGTGGAACTATTGCAAATTCCAGCAGCGGGCTAGAAGCCTGCGCTCCGACTTCCCTGTGAACGGTTACGCGCCGGCCGCCGGTGCTCCGATATAATTCAAACTTAGAGTGGTGCGTTTCGCACGAGCTTAGGACATTTAGAAAGTACTTATTAATTAAGATATATCAATTGTATAGTAATCAGCGTAAGCACCGGATGTAGAAGACAGATAAATATCAAATGAAGCTACAACCCCATCCTCAATCCCAAAAAAAGTTCCCTTTGTGCGATCAGAGTTAATTAAACAGTAAATAGGGTTCTTCTTTTTTGCCAATGCTCCACACTTAATATCATTTCGCGCCAGATCAATCGAATAGCTTGCAGAGGCATTATTTGGATCGGTAATGCGCACTACTTTATACTCCCAAGGAGTTCCTAAGTTCGCATTCTCAAAGTCATCCGGAGTATGATACAAAACATCAACGCTGAGATCAGGTGAGCTAGCGCTCCACTTAGCTGCAAAATGCTCTATCCAACCGGTATAAGTTCCGCTAATAGTACGATCCATTAAAGGCTCAAAATCAAAAGATGGAAGCTGCGTCAGATCACAAAGCGGCATATTACCACCGGCAGAACCGTGGTCAGGGAAGAATTCATCAGTTGTATTGTATTCAAATCTACGAATCTCCGCCCGCTCTTTAGTGCCAAAAGCATCAGAGGTATCAGCGCCACGAGTCAGCGTGAAAAGCGCGTGACCATCAGTAGTCAGGTTATTGCTAGTGCCATGCGCGCCACCACCCATCAACCGGTTGATACGATCGGCATTTGGATCACTCGGAAAAGTGCCGATATGAGTGCTCTCAACTACTCCCTGAGTTGCATCATCAAATACATATATCTTAGGAATATATTTATGAGCGACAGCCGCGGAGTCTACCCAACTATCGGATGGGCGTGCCAATAAAAATGTCTTATCGTAACTCTTAGTAAATTCAACCAACAATGGTTGCGTTGAGTCTCTATCCTGAGTAGCAAGGATATCATGTTGAGTCTGATTACCGGCACTATCAAAAATCACACGATTAAGCTGCCAATAGTCAACCGTTCCTGAGCTTTTTCTCGTAAAATAAGCTATCTGTAGATACCCTAAGCTATCAAAAGTGGCTAAATTCATATTTGAATAGCTAGAAGCTGATTCGATACGGGTATGCGTAGCTGATGTCGGAAGAAAGATTGGAAACCAGGTTAGTCCAGAGTCATTTGTAAATAAAATCTGCTGAAGCGCTGTATCTATAAAGACCCCACTACCACCAAGCGGACTTACCTCAACTTCATAGTAGGATAATCCACTAAAATCATTAGGGATTATAGTCTGATTTACCACATCATTAACGGAATCGACAAATAACAGCCTAAAGTCATAATCGCCTGTGGTTACGCCGTAAATTCGATCATAAAAGATGGCGTTTTGTGCGGTAGCAGGCGCCACTATATAAGGAGAGGCAGCGGTTCGCGCAGGCGAGGCAGGCTCCCTGGTATAGATTGAGCCCAGGTCATAGTAAATGTCCAAGCTATCCGCCAGGACTATCCCTGGAAGCATTAAGGCACAAAGCATGAATCTATATAGTTGTAATTTAGTCATAATTCTCCCCAGTGAAATAGCAAACCTCACTTCAACGGCTGTGATACTAACACACTGCAAGCGAAATACCAAGTTACCTATATTCTACAAGCAGCTCCGTACCTATAGGAATCAGAAGAACTACTTCAGAGAAAAACCGATAAGTTTCTACGACTTTCTCCTATTCGACTGCTAACTGATGATGTCTGCTTAATGCTTGGTATATTAAACTGCTCTGAAAATAAAAGCGGGGCCCTTAGAGGGCCCCGCTTAATTACTTGGCTTGATTATCCAGCCTTAATCACAACTAAGCGCATCAATCTTAGTTTCTAAGTAATCAAACGCATCATAGTAAGCACTTTGAGTCCACGTAGCCTTTTTAAAAGCCCCCTTACAGTGCTTCGCTTCAACTGCACCAGTGCTGCAAGAATTTGGATTGGTTCCAGCCACACATGAGCACCCCATATTGCCGAAATCGGTTGCAAGGCAAGTTTCACCATAATGTAGCTCGTATGAGAACCCTGTTTGGCCTCCCAACGACTGTGCTAAACTAGCACAATAATCCGGATAGTTAGTACTATCGCAATTGGATTGAGAATCTCCATCAGGAGTATCAACAAGCTTAGTACCTTCGAATAAAAGCCTTGGACCTTCATGTCTATGCTTAGGCTGGCACTTTTCTTTGTCTGAGGTTGCGTATGCAGCCCAGATAGACTTACCAGCCGCATTTAGATCAATGTTACTTGGCAAGCCGTTATTCACAGCATCAAGCCGTTTGACGACAGAAAGCGCATTCATTGAGTCTAATAGAGCTTTATTCTCTGGAAGCGCCACATAATCCTGCCACTCAGCTCGAGTACCTGCAGCATTAAACTTTGGACAGACAAAATTATCAGGAGAAGTACCTAGGTCCGGATAAAAGAAAGAGGAATTGCCATCTGTGCCTACTGTTCGATGAGCCTTAGCATAATCGCCTGTATGGGTACATGTATCAGCAGCTCCGCCATCCCGTTTCTCAAAAACGTTAGGGCTGTTGAGCGCAACCAACTCAAGCGGGCTATTTGCAATCTGCGACTCGAAACCTATCATGCACCGTATTCCGGTATCATCTGAAAGGACAAGCTCAGCCGCAAGTGCGCCACCCGAGGAATATCCCCAGACAATAAGTCCTGTACTCTTGGCTTTTACCTGGCTCGCATTTGCCTTTAGAGTCTCAATAGCTTTTCGTGCATCCATGAAGGCAGGGGGTAGATTGCCCTCAGATGTATCTATATTGTAGGTATTTTTGACTATTGCGCCTGAAGCATTTGGCCTATAGGAGCCTGAGTATGCGTAGTCAACTGACGCAACGATAAACCCCCTCTCTAGAGCACCTGTAAAACTACCTGTAGCTGGCTCAACGCATGTCGGTACGCCGCCTATTGGAGTGTCATTACATCCAAACAACATAATGCTGTCTGGGCCAGAAGTGCTATAATTAAGAGTCTTACTTCCTGAATCCAGACCACCACCATGAAAAAAGACTAAGAAACGGTATGCGCTGCTAGGAGCAGTATCAACTCCAGCTGGAACATAAAGATCCATTTTCTGCTGCGAATTAGTAGCCCGCTGAGTACCAGTAGCATTTCTAAAGTCCTCCTTCCCCTCGCCATAGACAATGTCAGCGTACTTGTAGCCTAAAATTGTAGCGCCACCATCAAGAGAGATTTCCTCACGGTTTGAGACATTAAACCCTGGGTTTGGGGTAACTGTTGGGGTTGGTGTAACTGTTGGGGTTGGGGTTGGAGTTGGAGTAGCGGTAGGCGCTATGCACGTCTTACTACTGGCAGTACCAAAACAGGTGAAGCCTGGGACACAGTCAGAGGTCACTAAGCAGGCTTTTCCAGCCGCGCACCTTACTCCGCATCCGCTTACAGAACCACCGCAGTCAATAGCAGTTTCTGTACCATCTTTTACTCCATTGGGACAGGTTGCAGCTTGTACCGTAAACGGAAGGAGAAGCAACGCTCCCAATAATATTGGATTAAAATAATTCATTTTGTGGTTCATATTATAATTACCCTAAAAAGTTAAAATCTGTGAAGCATAAGTCGACCAGAATAAGGAAAAAGAGAAGCACTAAATAAATTTATTTATCGAAAATAGATTTAATCAGCCTAATGTAACTAAGAACTAGATAGCTTATTAGGCTCTCCTGTTCAACATATAAATGTTCAACTTCCGTTCTATAGATGTCAGGATGAGCCAGGAAGGAGCAGAATGTTTCAGGACATAACAAAAAGGTTTAAAGTGGGTAAACTATCCTGAATCCTACTATTGCTGGATTTAACGCTATTAGAGTGAATGACAAAATAACGCTTCGTTATTTTGTCATTCACTATAATTCCTGTCCTTCTGGACATGATCTACTATAGTGTAGGAAATCGCGCCTTACTTACAGTTTTATAAGCTTTGAGCGCAAGGGTGCGCGAACACTAGGGTTATAAGGATTTCTTTCGTTTGCTTGCAGGGCTTACTTCTCGTAAAATAGAGGTGAAGCTAAGAGTTTAGAGCTAGAGGGTAGTGGAAGCCAAGCAGGGTGTTTTGCTTAACCCCAGGCATCATAGGTTTTCAATTTTTGACCCGTTAGTAGAAGGACTATTAATTAGATAAGTTATGTCGGCAAGCGGTAGCGCCTCAAATTTTGTTCCAGTATCAAACCCGCAGGAGTATCAGCTCGACGCCTATAGTTCGCCAATTAAGATTGATCTTAGACAGATCGAGCTTCTTTTGCCTCTCGGTGAAGTGGAGCGCTTTGATCAACACTGCCTAGTCCATCATAAGGACAACGAACGCAAGATTTTTATCTTTCGCTTTGGTACGGTTGTATTTTTTAATATACCTAGACATAACCATGAAGCTTATTTAAGCCGCATCGAATTTACACCAAGTCAGGCAAATAAACTTAATCAAGACGAGATTGCAGAAGATCAGTTCACGCTCCGCGTGGAAAAAGGTACAACAAAAATTGGGTTTAATAACGTCACTATTTCAGAACTAAACCTACCAAATCTACAGTTGGTAGCCCAGGTACTTGGACAATCGAGTGCCCTAGAGATAATCGAATGGGAGGTCGAGGAGTTTTTGGCCGAATCCGATCGGCTTACACGTACTCTGCGCAGGGGGGCACAGATTAGAAAAAAGCGTGATCAATTAATGGAGTTTATTGGACAAGGATTAAATGCTCGCCACCGTATTATTAACCAAATCTCACTCCTCTCCCAGCCTGACACCACCTGGGAAACCGAGGAGCTATATGTTCTATACAACAATCTGTTTAAAAACTTTGATATGGAGGATCGTGTTGAAAGAATTGAAAAGATGCTCGAACTTTCTTCCGACGTGTCAAAGCTTTTGCTTGAGATTTTAAATGCCCGAAGGGCAGAATTTCTTGAAATTGTTATAATACTTTTAATCGTAGCAGAGCTGCTAGTCCCTCTTTGGGGCAGCTTAAAGACATTGCTATAAATTTCTAACCCTTAATATTTTTGCTTTCCTGGGACCGCGGGACGCGCTTGGGCAGTGCCCTGCACTGCTACCAGGCAGCGTAAGATAAATACTAAGCAAGCTTCCACAAGTCCACGCGAAGCGTGGTCCTGCCCGCAAACGGATAAACTGTAGCTAAGTTGCTGGCTGGAAGCCCGCACTCCCAGTATGCTTACTTGAAAACAATCTATATTACAGCACACTAACTCGTCTCATACGACCTACCAGTTAACTGCACCTCCTCTTCAAAGCTTTGCCCAGCCTCAAATCCGAGATCGCGCTTAGCCTTACTGCAGTCAAAAGCTCTGTTCTTAATAAAGAAATCTGCGCGGCGACGATGTAGCGGGGGTTCGATACCAAAAGGTTTACAGATCATCTCACACAGAGACCCTAGTAACTGTACAGGCAATACTGGGATGCTCAACGGCCATAGTTTAACAGCATAAAACTTGGCAATCGTCTCCATGGTATATCGTAAAGTAACCGGTTTTCTGCCGGCAATTATATATACCTGGCCATCAGAGTGGCTACTTTCCAGTGCTAACCTAAAAGCTCTTACTAGATCATCAACTAAGATCCAGTGACAGAGAGTTTCTCCGCTGCCGATCAATGGAAAACGCCGGTTTTTAATACCATCAAACAACTTACGGAATCTAGTATCGCCTGGCCCCCATATCATAGCTGGCCTAATAACTGAGCCCCCAATTTTTTTCTCCCTAAACCACTCCAGAACAAGTTTTTCAGCCTCGGTTTTACTCTCCTGATAAATATCTGTTGGGGCGTAAGGCTCCTGCTCATTGGCAGGCGGAAAGGCGATATGACTATGAACTCCTATGGTTGAGCAATGGATAATTTTCTGAACACCGGATTTCTGTGCAGCTTCCAATACATTTCGTGTCCCTTCAAAATTAACCCTCCAATACTCTGAGTCAGGAAACCTGGCTTCCCGATATAAGGCAGCGATATGAAAGACGGCCTTTACTCCTATAAATGCCTTTAATAAAGACTGCGGATCTGTAACATCCCCAATTACAATTTCGATATTTTTAAGATCGGAGAGTTTCCCAAGGTTGCTACTAGGACGACAGAGAGCTCGTACTTTGTATCCATATTTTAACAACTCTCTACACAAGCATGAGCCAACGAATCCTGAGGAGCCAGTTACTAAAACTTGATCGTAATTTAAATTCATAACAAAAAGAACGGTACGCTATTTTGTGATTTAGTATAGACAGTGTGTGGTGAAATTACCACTAAGAGAGTTGATCTTGCTTCCTACTTAAATTATGAAAGGGTTTTTGTCTCTGCTACAACCTGACCTTTGATCCGAAGACGAAATTCACCATTTTCATCAACCGTGATTGAAGTCCCCTCCTCCTCCGGCGCTGTTTCGTAATTTACAAAAACTGTTATTTCTGCGGCAATACGCGGCCGCTGCGGATCATAAACACCGGTAACTAACGCCGTGCCAAGCACACGTCTGCGTTGCCCTTCATAATCTACGTAGATGCGAGCATTTCCCTTCCCCTGAAATTTGCCATTTGATAATGTAAGTATTCCCAATCTTTCAACGTCAACTTTCATGATCCAAGGATCTCTAATCTTGCCGTGAACTATCTCATGTGGGGTTAAGGCAGGAACTTTCGGCGTCGTAATAACAATCTTGGCGTACTTAACCACGTTTCGATCAATTACAAAGCGAGCCTCAATATTCTTATCCTCGTACTCTTCTCTACTCATTACACCGGTAAAATTCGCAGGCGGCATCATTACAATCGGCTCAGCAGGATGAGAGATTGGTGAACTAAGCAGCGCTGCAACTGCATTCTCGATGTTCACATTATCCTCACGCTGCATAACATAGTTAAAATATAGAATATTACCTGCTAATAAGACTGCAACACTTAGAACCAAGCAGACAACGAAGTCTACCGACCAGACTATACTGAAAACTTTTCCGACTCCAGGAATCCTAAATTCAAATACAAAGGTGCGCTTATCAATAAACTCCTCTTTATGTGCTCGCACATATTTCGCCGAACGTGGGTCACGTTCTACAATTTCCTGAGCTATCTCATCCTCTAAGATTCCCTGTTCAAGAGCCTCACCTACCTTCTCCTGTTCAACAATAAGATCTTTTGAAGCTTTTGTATTCTGCGTTGCTATGACTGCTGGAGCTTCAGGCTCGAGATCAAGGTCTAGATCTACCCCTGTATCTGCTACATCCTCCAAGGTAGTAAGCTCACTATAAACCTCTTTGAAATCTTTCTTCTTAGATTTATTAACACCATCTGAAGGATTAAAAGATGGCGTTGCAGGTGATTGCTCGAGATCTAAAGCTGGTGCTGCTGTGCTAGTCTTTTGCTCTAGGGGATTGATTCCGCTGTCATCGAGCAAGACTAGGTCCCCTTCCCCCCATTCACTCTCTTTAGGTGTAGCGCTAGTAGGAATTGGCTGTATTGGAGCCTTCTCTGCTTTGATAGGAGCCTCAACCACTGTAGGTGCAGCTCGTGATATATCTGAAGTAATAGTAGCTATAGCACCGGCCTTTATTAGAATCTCCATCATCTTTTCTAGTTCATCTTGATTCTGTGATTGTCTAATCGGCGCAGGTGAATCGGCAAATAGTTTTTTAATCTGATCAATATTTAGACCGAGCTCAGAGATTAGGACAAACTTTATGCGTCGCAGCTTATCCGGATTGTTATCCGCAGGTCCGTGAAAGATGAGCTGATAGTTTAATTCCTGTTTAGACACCGACTTTCAAAACCCTAATAACAAAAATCATTTCAAGTTACATGAAGACGATACTGACTCTATAAATCGGCAATATTCAGGATATTATTGAGTTCGGTTCAGGTAAGACTTTAGCTTGCTAACTTCCTGAAAGAGCTAAGGAATATGCAAGGATTAAGGCTAATCATTTACGACAGGATTCTTGTGCGTGCCTCAACATCACCTTTAAGATTAATCATAAATGATCCGTTATGCTGCGGCTCAACTACTGTCTTTTCCCCAACATCTACTAAGTCCTCTATGTTAGAGATTTTAACCACTGCTATAACTTTATCCTGCTGTCTATCAAATCTTCCACTGATTTCTACCGGAACCACCACTCTTCGTCTGCGACTCAAATAGTCTATATATATCTTAGAGTTACCAACTGCGTGAAAGCCACCTGCATTTGTATTTGTTATATTTAAATTATCTATATCAATTCTAACAATCCAAGGTGCTCGGATCGTGTTATTTACTATCTGCTCTGGTGTTAGCTCTGCTACAGCAGGTGTTGTAATGACAATTTTAATCGATCGAACCTCCTCGTTTTGAATAACAAATTTAGAGGAGATCTCCTTATCCTGATAATCATTCTTACCGATCACGCTAACAAACTCAGCCGGAGGCACGAAATCAAGAGTTCGCTGCGGAGCAAGAGAGCCTAGCATCGAGCTAAAGCCAGTGCTATCATCTGCTGTTAAATAATAGTTAAAATAGATGTAATTGCCTAAGATAAGGGTAGTAATACTAAGAAGAAAGTAAGCTACAAAATCCAATGAAATCAGAATATTTTTCCGTTTGTGCGGGAACATGATCTCGAGCGAAAGTATACGCTCTGTGACCTCTTGATAAGATTGCTCTGCTTCAATAGCTACAGAGTCAGCAACACTTGAAGCGGCAATATTAGGTGGCGTATAGGCAGCAAATATGTTTCTCTTTGCAGCAGCAGAGACTCTAGGAGCCTCTTCGACCTCCTTCGCCCTTACCTGTGCTATACTTTCCTTTAAGGCCTCTGCAGAATGAGTAGCAGGCAAGAGATCTAATGGCTCGACATCAATTAGAGGCTGTGAAAGTTTTTCATGAGCTGGTTTTACAGCTACTGCTTGTGCTGTCTCTTTTAATGGCTCGATCAGACCCCCTTCACTATCTATCTCCAACTTCCATTCAGGTGAGGCTGTGGGGACAACTCCTTTGCTCTCTAATTTGATCTCAATTTCGACATGGTCGTCTTGCGACCGATCTGAAGATTCAGTTTCTATAGAGATTTCTTGAGGATCAATTTCTATTATTAGTGGAGTTTCTTTAGCGGCATACTCCTGCGGCGTAAGGATTGAGACATTCGCCCCAGCACGTTGTAGGATTTTGAATGGAACAACGAGATCCTCTTTGCTTGCAGCTTCCTGTATTGACTGCGGCCCATTCTCTAATAAAGCCCTTACGCGATCGACGCTAAACTCAAGATCTGCAATCATCGCACTTTTGACCTTACGCAAGGTCTCGGCACTCTGGTCCGCAGGACCATGAAAATACAGGCTAAAATGACGGAAATCCTTATCCAACTTAACTCCGATGTTAGTACTACGAATTTTACGTAGGAGTTTCTCGTATTCTTTTCATGAGAACTTTCGGTCAGGATTAGGATAAATGTTAGATCTGAGCGCTAACTTTTATATAAAAATTGGGGCTAGCTGGGATTAATACAAGCTCATATTATTAGACCTGCTTCTTTTTGGAAACCAACCAGGCATGGAAATACTTACTTACGAAAACATAATAGCTCTATTAGCACTAACAAGTCTTGAAATTGTTCTAGGAATCGACAACCTCGTATTTTTAGCGATCCTCTCAGGCAAACTACCGCCCGAGCAGCAATCTAAAGCCCGTACGATAGGACTTCTATTGGCAATCATATTCCGTGTTATCATGCTATTAGGACTTACTTGGATAATGCGCCTTACCACTCCGCTCTTCTCAGCGCTTGGTCACGCAGTCAGCGGTCGAGACCTAATATTAATACTAGGCGGCTTATTCCTTGTGGGCAAGGCAACCACTGAGATCCATCACAAAGTTGAAGGCCCCTCAGAAGAGGAATCCCTCAAGCAGGGTCGTGCACACCCCGCTTTTTTAAACATACTCGTACAGATCGTAATTTTTGATCTGATTTTTTCTCTTGATTCAGTTATCACAGCAGTCGGTATGGCAAGTCATATTGCTATCATGATTACAGCTGTAGTAATCGCTATGGCAATCATGATTATCTTTGCAACCACTGTTACTGAGTTTATAAATCGGCATCCGACTCTGAAAATGTTGGCGCTCTCATTCCTCTTACTTATCGGAGTAATGTTGCTAGGGGAAGGATTCGGCAAGGAGATCGAGAAGGGATATATATACTTTGCTATGGCATTTTCACTCGCGGTAGAGCTTCTAAATATCCGTGTGCGAAAAGTTCAGGGTTAAGAGTCTGCATCAAAATTTCTATCTTGCCAGATCGCCGCACTACCCATACCCTAACACCTGGTAGTAGTACTCAGCCACTTAGTCGCGCACATGGTGAATGGCGATCCCCCCTTGAAATTGGATCTAACCGTTCACCATTTTATCTCCCGCGGCCTAAGGAGGTTAGAAAAAAATCAATGTCTCAATATGCGCTCAGACATGGGTCAGATTTGAATTTTCTTTAGGTGGGGAAAACCGCAGACATAG
>CAZKXU010000089.1:0-14448 GCA_964556665.1 uncultured Bdellovibrionales bacterium
TAAACGCGCTAAAGAGATCGACTTCCCTATTATTATTAAAGCACAGGCCGGCGGCGGCGGCCGCGGCATGAGGATTGTCTCAAATGAAATTGAGATGGCAGAGTCACTGCAACGTGCCAGAGCAGAGGCCCTTAAATTTTTCTCAGATGAGGCAGTTTTTATTGAACGTTATATTGAAAGGCCGCGCCATGTAGAGGTGCAGATATTTGGTGATCGGCATGGCAAGGTAATCCATTTTGGCACCCGTGACTGTACTGTTCAGAGGCGACACCAGAAGCTTATTGAAGAGGCTCCAGCGCCAGAGCTGTCAGATCAGATGAGGGAGGGGATTCACCGGGCTGCAGTAAACGCTGGTAAGAGTGTTGGGTATGTAAACGCTGGAACAGCTGAATTTATTGTTTCCGGAGAGGAGTTCTACTTCCTGGAGATGAACACTCGAATTCAGGTTGAGCACCCTGTGACGGAGGCTGTTACAGGGGTCGATTTAGTAGAGCTTCAGCTTAAAGTTGCAAGAGGGGAGCCCATCCCTTTCGAGCAGGAGGATGTGAAATTTACCGGGCATGCGATGGAGTTTAGAATATATGCTGAAAATCCGCGTGCTAATTTTGCTCCGGCAGTTGGTAAGATCACTAAAATCGTACGTGCGACTGCTCCGTTTATTCGTGAGGATTATGCATTTGAATCAGGAGATGAGATTACTCCGCACTATGATGCAATGTTAAGTAAGTTTATAGTACGCGCAGATAGTCGTGGAGAGGTCATAAAAAGGGCCTATAACTCATTGAAATTATATAAAATAATGGGTGTTCAGACTAACCTTGACTTTCACCGTTGGGTGCTTAAGAATAAAACTTTCTTAAGATCGTTAACTGATGTACAATTCGTAGAACGTGAGTTTAAGGCCGAGTGTCTTGAGGAGCTGTTAGCCTCAGAAGTTTGTGATCCGGGACATAGGCCACCAGTAGGAGGAGCTGAAGTGAAAAACTTTTATCGCCACAAATCAACGAAGTTTGGAACTACATATACGATTGAAGTTGTGCATCGTGCTGATGGGCTTTATGTTGCTACTCCGGTTGATGAGGAAGGTCGCCGCGGGACAGTTAGTAACTGTCGTACCTCCAACGGTCAGGAGACTGCAATTACAAGTCTTATCAATGATGTCTTGGAAACGACACCGCCTACATCTATTTTTTCGTAGGCTAAGTACCTGTATTCTGGTAATGCCCCATTATGCTTCGTTGTAAGTAGTTGAAGTTGTTGTGCCTACGAAAATTTCTTATTAGCAAAATTCAAGATATAGCACTGATTAATATAGACACATAGCCTTAGATTCTAACAACTTAGGGTCGATATTTGATATGTAGATGTGTTTTTTTGGGGAGATCGTGTAGGTAGAGGTCCTTCTGGATTTCCCCCTTTTGATCGCTTGAGGTGCGATCAAAGTCCGCCCCTAGTCCGCCCAGATTTTTTGGAGACTAGGTGAGTACGCTTAGGCTAGGTTTAAATATTCAATCCTTAACGGCGTCACGGTATCTTAATCGCGCCGAGGATATCCTTTCCCGTTCATTTGCGCGGCTAAGTACAGGCTCGCGAATTAATCAGGCGAGTGATGATGCCGCAGGTCTTTCAGTTTCGAGTAAGCTTAATGCAGATGCCAGGATTTATGGTCAGGCGTATCGGAATATTAATGACGGTATTTCAAGATTAAATATTGCAGATGGAGCGGTTCAGAATCTCTCTACGGTCATCACTCGGTTGTCAGAGCTGGCAGAACAGGCTTCAAATGGAACATTTAGCACGACACAGAGAAGAGCCCTTGATAAGGAAGCATACGCACTTGTTGATGAGTTTAACAGGATTATTGAAGCTACTGAGAGTAATGATATTAATCTTCTTGACGGGACACCTTTACGTGGAAGCATTCAAGCAGGATTCGGAACAGATGCATTAATCTCTTATTATCTTGGATCGGAGCTTACGCGCACTGTCGGCAACGGTAGGTTTCAATCCTCAACGCAGATGACATCAGTAGCGGGCGGCACCACTGATGTACAAACGGAGCTTGCTGATATAAATGGTGATGGAAACTTGGATCTCATCAGTGCCTCTTCCGGTGATAATCGCCTAAATTTTTACCTAGGAAATGGAGATGGAACGTTTCAGAATAAGACTACAGCAATACCTAATGTTACTAACCTCGTTGGCTTTACTATCGGTGATTTCGATGGCGATTCAGATCTTGATATCGTCGCAGTTGGTGACAACTCAGCTGCCAATGAGACCCAGCTCCTGAGCAATAATGGCACAGGATCCTTTAGCTCAATCGCAACACCACAAAATATTCTTACAGACGGTGGAGGTCTGAATACAGTTGCAATAAAGAGCGGCGATATTAATGGAGATGGAATTTTAGATATTGTATATGCTGTGGATGTTTCAAACAGGGTATATTATACACAGGGTAATGGTGATGGGACATTTAAAACGGGAGCCAGTGTTGGTTTTGTAAGCGGGACCAACAATCAAGGCGACATAGAGCTATATGATTATGACAATGACGGAGACATCGATATATTGCAGACCGATTTAAACGCCGACTCTATTTTGCTTAGCAATAACAATGGCAGTGGAGTCTTTACCCCATCAGGGAGTATCGCTGCTGGCGCAGATCCCTACGATTTAGAGATCGGTGATATTAATCGTGATGGTTATGCTGATATAGTTGCAGCTGCTAATGCCGATCAGTCAATTAATGTTTTTATGGGAAACGGTGATGGTACTTTTGCGGATAAAGTTAGCTATGCAACCGGATTTTCTATCAGAGGACTTGAGCTTGGTGATTTTAATAATGATGGACTTATAGATGTAATAACAGCATCACCAAGTAGTGATAGAGTAAGAGTACTAGAGAACTTAGGTGACGGCGTGTTAAATACTACTCTTCTTACAACAACGACCGGGGATAATCCTCTAGAGATAAAAGCCGGAGATTTCAACAATGATGGAGTTCTTGATATTGTTACCCGCTCGACTAATGATGATAATCTCAATATTCAGCTTGGCCAGGCAGGGGAGGATACCTCAATCGCGTATGTAAATCTTTTGACCCAGGATAGTGCCAGAAGTGAGTTAGAAACCCTGGCGGAAATTCGAGAGAGGATAGCAAGTGAGCTTGGATCAATTGGTAGCACTTTGAGCCGATTTAATACCGCAGCTTCGCACGTTAGAGCTAATCAGCTTGAATATTTAACGGCTAGCGGGCGCATCACAAATATAGATGTAGCCGAGGAGGCAGCGACCTTGATACGTTCAAGAATTTTAGAACAGGCTGGAATTGCAATTTTAGCCCAGGCGAATCAGGCGCCATCACTTCTTCTTGATATACTTCGTAATAGTGCTGTTAAGCCAAGGCGGTAATACCGTAGAAACTTTGAATCTCAAAATATTATCCGTAGTAGGGTGGCAAAATACAACGGAATAGGCGTGTAGAAAAAAAGCAGGTATTCTCTCTGTCTGCCAGATACTACGCATTTCACCTTTGGCTCGGTAAATTTCATCTCCTATAAGCGGCCAGCCAAGATGAGAAGCATGTGCTCTAATCTGATGTCTACGGGCTGTGTGAGCTTCAATTTCGACTAGTGTCACCCGCTGCTCTTCAAAATATCTTATCGGATGAAGCAAGGTTTTGCCTTTTAGTGTGCGGGGCTTGCGCTTGTCGTAGATTCGAACTTTAGATCCACCACGATTTGGATTGCCGATATAGGACTCAAAGCTAATCGGCTTTTTAAGCTCCCCTTCAAGTAGAGCCAAGTAGTGCTTCTCAATTTTGCCTGCAAGAATAGCTTTATGCAGCAAATTCCAAACACGCTCTGATTTAGCCGCTAGTAAAATGCCGCTTGTCTCAAAGTCTAGGCGGTTAACTAATCCGCAATCGGCCTCCTTTGGTGAAGCTGATTTAAATTCCGGATTAAGTTTCAAAAGAAAATCGGCAACAGAAGGTGCGTTGGATTTATCCGATCTGGTGGAGTGTATTCCGGAAGGCTTGTTTAAAATCAGTATATCCTGATCTTCATATATTATAGGTATCATTAATGATAGGTAATCTCATCGTTATTACCGAACTGCTTACACTGCTCAAAAAGCTCCTCAAGTGTGCGTTGTAACGCATTTCGATTAGTTGCCAAGTCAGATCGCATCTCTTCCATTTTCTTCTCAAACTCTCCAAGTGCCCAGCTCTTTGTTTCCATCCCCTTTTCTTTCCGTCTTTGATGGAGTTTTTTTTGGGCATTGCTGGTTTCTAATATCAGCTTCATAAGCTCAGCACGGTCTATTAATAGCTGCTCAACTGTTCCCAAACTAGAAAGGCGCACAGAGAAGTGCTCCGAGACGCTGACTACTCGTCCCAGTAGCTCCTGGTTATGATTATGAATTTTGTCAATTAATAGCTCACTTACAGGGAAGTGATCCAATAAGAATGATTCACGCAGTCTGATGATAATCTGAGATGGATTAGATAGGGGTTTAGTTTTAAGCAGCTCATCAACCTCATCTAGCGCTTTCTTGCCAGCGCTAAGTTTTAGCCGTGTACCGAGGCCACGCATATCTCCAAAAATAGCCTCTACTAAAACTTTGATGACAAAAATTACGATAGCTAGTCCGCATAGACCGAATAGGATTGCCAGAAATATAGTTGAACTCTGATTCATCTTATATTTTATTATCCTAAATCCGGCAGTTGCCGGATTTAGGCAACCTAGAAAAAGCAGTTCTAACCCTTTTTTAGGCCAAAAAATGCCCGAAAACAGCTCGGCAGCAGCCTCACCTTTTGGGTGAACTCGCAAACTTAATAAAGCTGTGTGTTTTCGGGCATTTTTCGCCTTTTCTTAGTTCGAACTGCTCTTTCTAGGATTATACACTATTTTCTCACTCTTTGCATCATTAGGATTAGGTGCTACTTTCCCAGCATGAGTAGAATCAAGATTCAGCTTCCTGTAAGATTTACATTTAGCTGTGAAATTCCTCTTCGTATTACCGATATGAATTACGGAGCGCACCTTGGAAATGATGCAGTCTTGTCTATTGTGCATGAAGCGCGCGTTCAGTTCTTAAAATCTTTGGGTTTAAGTGAAATGAGTTTAGGCCAGGGGATCGGAGTGATTATGGCTGATGCGGCTATTATCTACAAAGCTCCGGCGTTTTACGGTGACACGATTCAGGCCGAAGTTGCCGTTACGGAGCTTGCCAGATCTGCATTTACAATGGTGTATAGAATGACAAACAAGGGGAGCTCTGAAGATATTGCTTGGGTGCAGACCGGCCTAGTTGCCTACGATTATGAACGAAAAAGGGTGGTTTCAATTCCAAATCCAGCTAGAGAGAGATTGAGCACTAGTGCTTCGCCAAATATCGCCGTTTGACAAGAGATAATGGCTCTAACTATAGATTTATTAGCCTGCTTAGCACGAAAAATCCCTTCTTTTTTAAATAATTAAAGCTTACTAATATCTAAGCCATACATGTTTGCACCAATTCTTGCAATTTTAGGGGCGATATTGGCCCTGCTTGGATTTCATTATAGAAATGAGGTCGTTCTTCTTCCTAGTCTGCCCACTGAGATGACAGCCGAGGAGGCAGTGAATCTAATAAAACAACAGGAGACTAGCTATGTAAAGATTAATACGAACCTCTCAGAGGTGAAGAGGCTTTATCCAACCGATTTAATAAAGCCAACCTATGTTACATGCACACCTGAGGAGAGTTATAAATTAATAAAACCAAGAGATGGTACAATCTCCCCTCCAAGTTGGTTTGTAGGCTGCGTCGTAGAAGTCGATACTGAAATTCAGGATTCGTTTGTTACATATGAATATACTGAGAAGAATAGTAGAGGGAAGGCCGATCACCTTGTTTTTAAATTTCATCTGGCGCCGGTAAATGGCTCGGACAACAAACTTTGGGTTGTATCAAAGCGCCTATACGGGTTTCAGGCCGGGGAGGGTTGGTTGAAAAAGACAACCTTCAAGGGACGCTTGACCGACTTTGAGGATCTGCCAGGCAATATTCGTTTACCAGATGATCAGTTTGCCTCGCTAATTGGAAAAATTAGTGTAGATCTAGGTATACGAATACCGCTTGGGGCGCAGGCAATTCTTACTGAGTTTGAGCCCGATACGGGAAATTTAGGTAAGCTAGGAAGTTATTTTGTGCCATTTCCGAATACAAAAGGTGCTTTTTTATTGATGGTTAATCAGGAAGACAAGCATGAGCAGCTTACGGAAAATGCGGTTACAGGCATTATGGAGACAGTAGATGGCGATCGTTTTCAAAAGCTTTTCACTCATCTCGGTGTTGAAGCTGTAGACAAAGTAGGATTGCTAACACTTAAAAGTGCATTTGATTACAACCGTTCTCAGAAGAGACGGGATACCTATCTTTTTGAGGTAGGGCTCTGGATGTTTTTTGTAGGCGCCGGATTATCTTTTCTTAAGGAAACAGGATCCTCTAAATCCTCTAAGAAGGGTACTAAGATTAAAATTATTAAGCACAAATGACAGTAAGTATACAATTTTTAGGTGCGGCCGGTACCGTAACGGGCTCCAAATACATAGTACGATCCAGGACTCATCAGATTCTTGTTGATGCGGGAATGTTTCAAGGGGAGCGAAGCTGGCGTGAGAAAAACTGGGAGGAATTATCTTTTGATCCGAAGGCAATTGACGCTGTGCTGCTTACTCACGCACATGTAGATCACATCGGTATATTACCTAGATTTTTCGCTAAGGGACTAAATGCTCCTGTCTACTGCACAGCGGCAACCGCAGATCTTTCGAAGCTATTATTAATGGACGCTGCAAAATTGCAGGAAGAGGAGGCGGGATATCGCTCCCGTCACGGGCGTTCTCGGCACTCTCCTGTATTGCCTCTATACACTACTCAGGATGCCAGAGATTGTCTGGAGCAGTTTAGGACTGTCCCGTTTTCAGAGCTGCAGGAGATCTTTCCCTCTGTCTCAGCACGATGGGAGAGGATGGGACATATTTTGGGGGCAGCATCTATTTCACTTGAGATAAGTGGAAGAAAAATCACCTTTTCAGGGGATATTGGTCGGTATCATGTTCCGATTTTAAAGGATCCGGTTCCTGTTCCTCTGGATGACCTACTCTTAATCGAGTCAACCTATGGTAACCGTACTCATATCCAAGAAGATCCTAAAATAATCCTGGGAGATATCATTTCAAGAACAGCTGCTCGAAAAGGTGTTGTAGTAATTCCAAGCTTTGCGGTAGGGCGTACTCAACTCCTGCTCTATTATATTCGGGAACTCAAGGAGGAGGGTAAGATACCGAATATCCCGATTATAGTTGATAGCCCGATGGCTCGTGACGCGACTGCTCTATACGCTGATCATCCGGCTGATTATGATGAAGAGGCACTTGGAATACTAAAGCTGGGGCATCAGCCGTTTCATCCTAAGAAACTTGGGTTTATCAGTTCAACTGAGGAATCAAAGCGCTTAAATTCAATAGTTGAGCCGATGATTATAATTTCAGCTAGTGGAATGCTTTCCGGAGGGCGGATATTGCACCACCTAAAACATAGGATTAGCAGCCCCTTGAATACGATCCTATTTGTAGGCTTCCAACCTAATGGTTCGCGCGGTGCTTGGATTAAGAGTGGAGCGGAAACTCTTACGCTATTGGGTGAAGAGGCCGTTATTCGAGCAGAGATAGCGGAGATAAGCAGCTTAAGCGCACATGCTGATAAGAACGAATTGCTGCGTTGGTGTGGTGAAAGTGCGGCGCTTTCTCAATCTAAGCCTGGCACGGTTTGTGTAGTGCATGGCGAACCTGATTCGGCCACTGCCTTTGCAGATAATTTAAGATCTAAATTTAGCTGGAATGTTAAGGTCCCTAAGTTTCTAGATCAGATAGAGGTGTAAGCTCGGCAACCTACTAAGATTGACCAATCTCATAATCGGCTATACAATAACTGTTTTTTCTCATTTCCGGATCGTAAATGTCTATAGAAACGCTGCCATCCCATCCGGTTCGCTTCGCGCTGTACTGCTCAAAACCTTTTCGTGCATGGGCTTTAGGGGCAATCCTTGCGGTTTTTATCTCAGCCTCTCTTACCAGAGCGATGCTCTATCTGATTCGAATTATAACAGACTCAGCGATTAGTTTTTCAGAAGGAGGAGCTTCGATAGATACCGTTTGGTTCTGGACATTGTCATTCCCTATTGTCTATCTAATTACAGAATCAACCTGGCGCTGCAGCGGGTTTTGCGGAATGCGCTGGATTACCGGTGCAGCGGCGGAGGCCTATCGTTTACTATTTGAGTATTTAAGTGGACATAGTGCCGCTTACTTTAATGATCGTTATGCAGGGGCGCTTACAAATAAGATCTCAAACGCTTCAAAGGGGGTCGAACAGTTAATTGGACAGACACTTTGGCAGTTCTATTCTTTAACTATTGGCTTAGTTGGAGATATATATCTCTTATCACTCTCTCATTATTCGCTTGGCTTGATTCTGGCCGGATGGTGTATAATCTACATTTTTGCAAATCTTCTCTTTGTATCTAAGCTCCATCCGCTTGCTTTTAAAAATGCGGAGTCAGCCTCAACGCTTAAGGGAAAACTTGTAGATAGCACTGCTAATATCGAAACTGTTCAATATTCAGGAGATACTCAGTACGAGAAGAGTTATATCGGTGAGTTTATTACGGCTTGGCGCGGTGCACACTTAAGAGAGTGGTGGAGTTCGGAATGGGTTCTGATAGCGAATGGGGTACTCTTAGGTTTTTTTATCCTGGCGATGTTAAGCTGCAGCGTTATCCTTCTACAGAAAGATCTGATCTCTGTAGGAGCGCTTGCTATGACTATCACGCTCTCCCTTTCGCTGGAGCATCGCTTCTGGTTTTTGGGACAGCAGATGACACATACAGTAAGTTTCTATGGGCAGATTAAGGAGGGTCTTGCCGAGCTTCTTGAGCCACACGCGATTACTGATAAGCCTACAGCGCAGGCTCTTAGTAATTGTCGGGGCGGGATTGTGTTTAAAGATCTCTCTTTTAGCTACCGTGATCAGGTTGTCTTTTCCGCGCTTAATCTAGAGATTAAAGCAGGTGAGAAGGTCGGTCTAGTCGGAGCAAGTGGTGCTGGCAAATCAACCCTAGTTAATCTGTTACTTAGGCAATTCGATCCATCTGCCGGAAAGATCCTCATAGATGGAGTTGCGGTTGATGATCTTACACTTTCTAGTCTGCGTCGAGCAATTGCAGTAGTTCCACAGAGCACCTCTCTTTTTCATCGCACTATAATTGATAACATCCGATATGGTCGACTAAGCGCGAGCGATGAGGAGGTATTTGCTGCAGCAAAAGTTGCAAAAGCTGACCAGTTTATCCAAGAGCTCAGCAAGGGATACGGAACATTTGTTGGTGAACGCGGTGTTAAGCTCTCCGGTGGTCAGCGTCAACGCATCGCCATAGCACGTGCGATACTTAAGCAGGCACCGATTCTAGTTCTTGATGAAGCTACCAGCTCCCTTGATAGTGAAAGTGAGGCGGCGATTCAGCAGGCGATTATCCCACTTATGAAAGACAAAACAGTTCTCGCTATTGCACACCGTCTTTCGACTTTAAAGGTCATGGATCGGATTGTGGTGATGGAGCAGGGGCAAATTGTCGAGCAGGGCAGCCACCAGCAGTTATTAGAGAGAAACGGAATCTATGCGCGACACTGGAAGAATCAGGTGAGCGGATTTATTCAAACTGATACTGTCTAAACTCGGCTAATTTCCTATGGAGGTCCACCGCGCTAGCTTATATAAAGAGAGCTATTCAAAACCGAACAGGCCTTAGATGGATTAGTAACTTTGCCACGGCTGTTTGCAATCCTAGCAGTTTGTGAGCTGAGGAGAGCTCCGTTTTCATCATACAAGCTTAGAGTGACTGCTGTAACTCCTCGAGCAAGCGGAACCTTTGTATAGAGATTGGCACTTCCTTCTGCGTCTAGCAGAAAAATACCGGTATCTTCAGGGCAGGCTTTATCGCCGAATGTGGCGCGTAAAGTTAATCTCTGACGTGCTCTAGTAGAGTTAGAGGTAACCTGGACGTTAAAGTACCGTTTAGGAATTATATTTGTCACAGGCCGTCCACGTGCATTGAAAATGTTAAATGTAATGTCAATCTCCCCCTCTGGAGCAGGTGTTGGAGTAGCAGTTGGTACAGGAGTTGGAGTAGCTCCGTCATCGTCATCGTTTGGTGTAGGTGAAGGAGTTGGGGTGCGAGTAGGTGTCGCAGTTGCAGATATAGTTCCTGTTGGTGTAACTGTAGGAGTCGGCGTGCTCGTAGATGTTGCTGTAGGTGTTGCTGTGGGTGTGCCGTTTATAGATTGCAGAGCCGTATGTAAGTTTACAACCCCCTCATTAGCAATGTCTCCGTCAAGATCGGCTAAGGTGGTGTAATTGCTAGTGATAATAGATCTAATCTCAGACACTGTCAGACTTGAGTTTACTGCGAGGAGTAGTGCTGCAACTCCGCTTATATGAGGTGTCGCCATCGAAGTGCCGGAAAGAGTGGCGTACGTATTTCCAGGGTATGTACTATAGATGCTAGAGCCAGGGGCCGCTATATCTACTGTAGTAACTCCGTAATTTGAAAATGAGGATAATGTTCCGCTGCTTGTGGTAGAGGCTACTGAGATAACATTGTTGCTATTATAATTGGCAGGATAAAATGCGCTCGTATCATTATTGGATGACGAATTTCCGGCAGCAGCCATAAACATGATTCCTGCTGTATTTGCGTTGGCGATTGCTGTATTGAGAGTTGAGCTATATCCGCCTCCACCCCAGGAGTTATTGGTGACTCTTATATTTACAGCATGATTATTTTTCATGTCGATAGCATAGTTTATTGCTTCAACCGCATCAGCTGTTGAACCGGAGCCACTTGAATCAAGAAATTTTAGCCCCATGATCTTAAGATTCCATGCAACTCCTGTTATGCCTGTGCTGTTGTTACCAACAGCGCCGATTGTGCCGGCAACATGTGTTCCGTGATAGTGATCATCCATAGGATTGCCGGATGAAGTAATAGCGTTTATCCCGTAAACATCATCGACATACCCGTTACCATCATCATCTATACCGTTACTTGCAGTTTCACCTGGGTTAATCCACATGTTGGCGCTGAGATCTGAATGTGTATAATCTACTCCTGTATCAATCACGCCAACCACGATGGTGTTCGATCCGGTAGAAATATCCCACGCCTGCGGAGCTTTGATACCATAGGTCCCGCTTAACCCCCAAAGTGAGCTATAGCTCGGGTCATTTGGAGTTGTATCTGTACTATAAACCAGAAAATCTGCCTCTCCCAATCTCATCAGCTCCGAGTAGTAACGTGAAACTCTGCGACACCTTCCATTATTGTGATACTCCGGTGTAGCTTTACTCAATTCAGTAGTAGCTTTTGATCGTCGTAAGGTTAGTACTCCGGACTTCACTGAGTTGCCTCTTCCTAAAAGCCTCAGTTTTTTACCAAATCGTTTGCGCGCATCCTCAACTTTGCTGCTTTTTAGCTCAACTAAGCAGCGACCCGGTGCTGCCGCAGGAGGTGCGGAAAATGCAGCATTAGCAAATGAAAATGCTAGAAATAACAGGTAGATAGCTATGTTTTGTTTTGTTTTCATTGTTGAGCCAAGCACCTATCGGCTATTAGTAAGAGGGGAATTAGAAGTTGTGCCTAAACAGTCAGAAAAAAAACAAGGGAGTAGAATTATTTTAGAGACAGATACTCAATCTTTTCGAGGAGCTGATCGATAACCTTCCTACATTATTTAGTATAATCGTGCTTTTCATATATTCTCATGGGTAAGATCATCACTGGCTTTATTGTCGCAGCAGGCATCGTTTGGTTTTCGAAAAACGATGTGCAGAATATAGAGCATTCTGATACCAAGAAAACACAGGAACAAAGTTCATATTATGAACAGGAGAAAGCACCTGATCGTTAGAACGCTAATGCTGACACTTCTCCCCAAAGGCTAAATCTCCAGCGTCCCCCATTCCGGGAACAATATATGATTCTGCATTAAGCTTTGGATCAATAGCTGACACCCAAAGATTAACCTTTGGATAGGAGCTGATAATTTCAGCAGCTCCTTTTTTTGAGGCGAGGAT
This sequence comes from uncultured Bdellovibrionales bacterium, assembly GCA_964556665.1. Taxonomy (GTDB): domain Bacteria; phylum Bdellovibrionota_C; class UBA2361; order UBA2361; family CAZKXU01; genus CAZKXU01. The sequence continues at coordinate 12,190 of CAZKXU010000089.1, forward strand.
GGCTGCAATGTGAAGACTGGTTGGAGTGCCATAAAATGATAGCTGTGTCATGGCGGTATGAATTGTAGCGCCGGTAGCAAGCATCGGATCAACTATAATGAGTGGGCGACCATCCATGCGAGGACAGCCTACATAGTGTGAGTCTATTTCAAAGTCTTGCTTACTCTTATGCTTGCGATAGGCGGCGATAAATGCGGAATCTGCCTGGTCAAAATAATTTAAAAATCCTTGTTGAAAGGGGAGTCCGGCGCGTAGCACGGCGGTGATAACCGGTTGGGGTGATAATACATGGCTTTTAGCTTTGCCAAGTGGGGTTGTTACAGTTACGGTTTTATATTGTAGCGTTTTACTGATCTCATAAGCCATAATCTCGCCTACCCTCATCAAATTAGCTCTATATTTTTGACGATCTTGTTGGATCTTATGATCACGGAGTTCAGCTAAGAATTGTGAGAGAAGGGATCTGTTTAGGCTTAGTTCGGTTATCATCTACTTTTTTTACATCAGCACGGGAGCAACGCGCAATAAGATGAATCTCTATTGTTGAATCAATTTGTTGACTATTTTAAGTGTAAAATCAACTGATCGGATTAGTTGATTATAAAGATTTGGAAAAGCATCTTTCTGCGAATTAGAGGCAGCTAGTTCGAGCTTTGAAGCGAGGGACTCAGCATGGAATGCTGATATACTACCGCAGGAGCCGCGCAATGCGTGAGCCTTTTGCCTAATTTCCTCTATTACCCCATTCTCATATGCTAATGTAAGATCATTACTCAAGCCAGTTACCTCACTTACAAAACATCGCAATAGTGATCTTATAATATTCTCATTGTTTCTATAGCGGGCTAGAAACTCTGCCAGGTCGATAATTGCCAACCCATTATCACCTGCTATGATCCTAATCTCCTTAGCGTGTTCATTCATTATATTATTAGCTTTCTGAAGAAGCGCACTCGGAGGAGGTGGTGGAGGTGTCGGGCTGACAGTAGTTTTTGCCGTTACTTTACTATGACCTTTTGCAGTAGCACCAAATACCTGATTAAGCACAGCATCCAACCCATTTAAGTTAGAGGACTTTGTCAGGAACGCATCCATTCCGGATGATTCTATCGATGCTGAGACCTCCTCTTTGGTATGTGCACTAAGTCCAACGACGGGGATATAGAATTTATCTCCACACTTTGAGCCGCCCAGGCTTCGCTCACGTTCTCTTAGGCGCCTTGTGGCGTCGATTCCGTTTATAACCGGCATCTCCATATCCATTAGGATTATGTCAAATGGCTTAATCTCTCCTTTAAAATAACCACTTTTCTCAATAATCCCTAAAACCTCCTCTCCATTTGTAGCGTGAGTAACTTTATGCCCTTGCGGTTTAAGTAGCCCTTCGATAATCATCCGATTTAGCATTACATCATCAGCAATAAGAAAATGAAGTGAGGAGTACTCGGAAAGACTAGGAACCCCTGTAATTTGGTTGTTCAAGTTTGTCATTTAGAGTAGGCTGCCTTTTCCAGCGCTGAATTTATCTTCTCTTCAATTAAATTTGCATAATACGGCTTTACGATATAGTCGCTTGCGCCAGCCTTAATCGCTTCTAATACATTATCTTTGTCACTTGCCGAAGTAACCATGATAAACGGGACTTTTTCAGTCCCCTTGTTCTTTCTAATCTCCTTTAGAAACTGTAAGCCCGGCATTTTTGGCATATGTAGATCTGAAATGATTAACTTGTAAGGATCTGAACTCGCTTTTTTAACTGTCTCAAAGGCCTCGTCGCCATCACTACATTCGTCAACATCGTGGTACCCCATTGCAATCAAGATCTCTCGTAATGCAAGTCGTGAGCTCGCCACATCGTCGACTATGAGAATTTTAGTCGGAGGTTTTTCTCTAAAAGTCATATGATAAAACGATTTTTCTTACAGATAGATTGTCGGCATAATTGAGGCTTTGCATTAAAGCATTTTTGAGCAAATACTTGAATATAATCAAATGGTTATCTGTCTTCTGCAACTTGATATAGAGTCGTTCTGCTTCAACCAAGGTAATGTATCAGCAAGATACAATGCAGATTTAAGAGATCTAATTGATATTTGATATGCTTCAAAACGCTGATGGCCAAACATATGTTTTCTCCTCTCATTCTAAAGGTTATTCGTGAGTTTTACAAAAAAGGACAAAGACAAGGAAAAAGACGAGGACGAAGACTAGTGCTCCTCCAAATAAGTTTTTTCACGTCTAGCATCACATCGTTGCCCC
>CAZKXU010000090.1:0-14339 GCA_964556665.1 uncultured Bdellovibrionales bacterium
ATCCTCGCAATACTCCAGTATTGCTGCGGATTTCCTCCTTCCGAGGCGTGCCAACCTGGGGCAACGCTGCGCACTATACGTGATAAAACCTATCTTCCGGGAATTAGAGCCACCCTATTTTGTAACTAACTTAGAGTAACGCTACGGTATTCTGTCACTTGCTATATTATGCTTAATCGATTTTCCTAGATATTGGTTGCGCTGCTAATGTGCTCCCAAGTCGTTCCTCAAAGCTATTTGCCCCTTGACCATACTTAATAAAACGCGTTAAAATATTAAGTATGATAAAGCGCATCACTAACATATCGAGAAAACACAGTTTTTTTCTATTTGGACCTAGAGGATCTGGTAAAACTTGGCTTATAAATGAGCATTTTGGTGAAAATACAAGTCATAAAATTAACCTACTTTTGAACTCTACTTATGAACGTTATCTTCTTAAGCCTGACCTCTTAAGCGGGGTCGTTGAGGGATTAGCATCTAGTATTAAATGGATTGTTATAGATGAGGTACAAAAAATTCCAGCCATACTGGATGTTGTACACAATATTATTGAAGATAGAAAATTTCATAAAAAACCGGAGTTATATTTTGCACTTACTGGCTCGAGTGCTAGAAAACTTAGACGAGGCAAGGGTAATCTCTTGGCTGGGCGTGCCTTTGAAAAATATCTTTTTCCACTTAGCCCATTTGAAATTGGTGAGAATTTTAATTTAGAAAAAGCGCTTAACTGGGGACTCTTACCAGAGGCATACTTAGACAATGATGATGCGACACGATTAGATTATTTAGTCACTTATGTTCAAACCTACTTAAAGGAAGAGATTATAACCGAACAGATTATTAGAAAACTGGAGCCATTTAGAAGATTCTTGCAGGTGGCAGCGCAAAGTAATGGAACAATTATTAATTATCAAAATATAGCAGATGATGTTGGAACAAGTAATAATACAGTACAATCATATTTTGAAATTTTGGAAGATACATTAATTGGCTTTTATTTGCCAGCATATCATCGTTCAGTCAGGAAAGCTCAGCGCGCTGCCCCTAAGTTCTATTTAATTGATAATGGCATTGCTCGCGCCTTATCAAGAACACTTGAATCTAGACTTCTGCCACATACAAAAGAGTATGGAAATGCTTTTGAAAGTTTCGTGATTGTAGAGATATATAAATTAGTCAAGTATTTTAAACCGATGTGGGAGTTGTCGTATTTACGGACGCAGCATGATCTAGAGGTTGACTTAATTTTAGATCGTCCCGGCAATAAAACCGCTCTGGTTGAAATCAAGTCTACTGATCGTATCCAAGAAAAGGATCTGAAAAGTTTACTGCAGTTTAAAGCTGACTTTTTAGAGGCTGAGTTGTTTTGCCTATCAAACGATCCGATTGAGCGCATTGAAAATAATGTGCGTATTTTGCCCTGGAGAAAAGGGATTTTAGAGCTGGGGTTATATGTAAGCTAAATTATAACATGGCTCATTTTTAGAAAATTAAGGCGCATTTATATACATCCATTGTAACTATCCTAATCAATATTAACCTAAATCCGGCAGTTGCCGGATTTAGTTCACCTAGAAAAAGCAGTTCTAACCCTTTTTTAGGCCGAAAAATGCCCGAAAACAGTTCGACAGCAGGCTCACCCTTCGGGTGAATTCGCAAACTTGATAAAGCTATGTGTTTTCGGGCATTTTTCGCCTTTTCTTAGTTCGAACTGCTCCTTCTAGTGCTTCGCCAAATAAGTTTTTTCACGTATAGCGCGCAGCGTTGCCCCAGATTGGCACGCCTCGGAAGGAGGAAATCCGCAGCAATACTGGAGTATTGCGAGGATTTTCCGACTGAGAAGCGTGACAAGGTGGGGCAACGATGTGATGCTAGACGTGAAAAAACTTATTTGGAGGAGCACTAGGATTAAGCACACTACATTATCTGAAACTATGCTTCTCTGTAGCACTTACCGCCAAGAAGCGGAGAATTCACCCCTGTAGTCCCAGGAAAGGAGATCGGCAGGCCTCGCACTGATCGCACAGCGAGGTACGCAAATAGCTCAGCTTCCATAAACTCATTTGAAAGTCCCACCTCTTCAGCAGTCTGAAGTGAAAACTTTGTGCCTAATTTTGACTTTATTCGCTCCCGAATCTCTTTCATTAAAGCAAGGTTCTTAACTCCTCCACCACTAGCAATCCATAAAAATGGAACCTCGATCCCGCGCTCTTCTATAAACTTTAAGCCTGCTGCTATCGATTCAGCTGTGAAGGCTGAGAGGGTGCGCAATGCATCAGCTAACTTTAAAATGCTCAATTCTGGCGCAAAATCGTAATCACGAATATCAAGGGACTTAGGCGGTACTAGATCGAAAAACTGCCTGCCATCAGAGAGCACGATTCCGCGCTTTAGCATTAGTTCTAAAACTTGGCTGTCAACTTTTCCACCCATAGCTACAGCCCCGCCGCGATCAAAGGGCTCTTCTGAGTGCAGTGCGATATAACGATCTAGTAGTCCGTTTGCAGGACCGCTGTCAAAGGCGAAGAGCGCCTCATCCTTTTTACTAATTACGGTTAAATTAGCTGTTCCTCCAAGGTTTAATACTACACTTGGGATCAGGGCTTTACCCTTCATAACAGCCTGATGATAGATCGGAGCAAGCGGAGCACCTTGTCCGCCAGCCAAAATATCAGCGCTGCGAAAATCAGAGACCACTGTACTCTTCATTTCACGGCTCATTCGAGCTGCATCTCCAACCTGAATCGACACCTTTAGCGCTGGTGCATGAAAAAGAGTCTGGCCATGATATCCTATCAGATCGATCTCCTTATGCTTCATCTTCTTAAGTTTCAGATACTCTTTGAGAGCTGCTATATGATGATCGGTTGAAAGCTCCTCTAGCTCATGCAAACGCAACGAGTCGTTCCTTTGATTACTGAGCAAACCTGAGTAATGTTTATATTCCTTCTCTGCCTTACCTGCCATGCCCAGTACACTCGCCAACAGCTCAGCCACATCCCGATCAAATATTTTACGAGCCTCTTCCTTAATGCCCTGAGCTCTGCGATACGCAAGTTCGGCAGCTTTCATTAAACGATGAAAAGGTCGATGTACATCTGTTTCGTAACAATATTCAATACCTCCAAGCCTTTCTATATGACTCTCACCATCGGTGCGTAATGCAGCAACGGCGATAGAGCCATCAATAGAAGTTCCGCTCATTAAGCCGATTGCTGTATATATTCGCTTTGACATAGTTGTAATTATGCCACAGTTGGAAACGACCTTTAAAGTGTGTAATATCTTATGGTATGGACGCATTAAAACGGTTAACAGAGCGAGTTATAAACTTTAGGACTGCACGTGACTGGGCTCAGTTTCACAAACCTAAGGATCTCGCACTTTCAATGATGGTTGAAGCTGCTGAGTTTGGAGAGCACTTTCTTTGGAAGAGTGATGCCGAGGTAGCTTCATACATTCAAAAATATAAGGAAGATTTAGCTGACGAGCTATCAGATGTCCTGCACAACGTAATATTATTAGCGCATGAATTGGAGATAGATATAGAATCCGCCTTCGAGAAAAAAATCAGAAAGAATGAGGCGAAGTATCCTGTCGAGAAAGCTAAGGGTAAACATTCAAAATACCGTGAGCTTTAAAAGCTACTACGTTATTTTCGTATTTCTTCTCACTAAGCCATATTTTTGAATAGAAAATAACCGTTACGGAACTATCTGCCTCAGTATCTAAACCATTATTCTACACAGCCGATGTTAGATCTGATGATTCCGTTAACAAATATCCGTTGGTTCATGGGTAGTAAATTAAGAATGATGCTATTTGTATTGGGAAGTGCTTTTTTTGTATATGGTGGAGGCGGTGATGTTGTTGGAGGCAATGCTTTAAAACCTGTGCTGGACAGAGTTAGAAAGGAGGTTTTAAAAACAGGCTGCTTGGCTGATGGAGCAGTAGCAATAGATGGTCGAAAGGGAGTCGAGCCTATTCTAAATAAGATTGCTGCCTCAATGAATGTCGATGATGTAACTTTAGAGATTCCAAGAAATCGGATATATGTTGAAGAACGGATAGCAGACGTAATGAAGAAACTTCCTTTTTATTGCGCTAACCTTGCCAGATTAAGGCAAGGTTAATGTATATACGGCTTGTTGTGCCTAAACTAAAGGATCGTCCTTATCTTCCGTATCCCGATCAGCCTCTGCTAAAAACGGAAGTGTGGCTCTATTCTGTGAAATAAGTTTTGGCTCTACTCCAATAAAAACCATCGGCAAGCAGTCATTTTCAAAGCAGCTGTAATCCGGATGATTTTCTTTGAAACTATCAATTAGCCATGCAAAATCAGGATCGTTTAATTCATGTGCATAAATTGGTCTGCCCATAGTCGCCTCCTTAATCCTTTACTCCACACTAAGATCGGTATCTTTGTCGTATAATCAGAGTCGACCAGAATCAAAACCTACTTAAGTACGCGAATCTCGTATTTTTTTCTAGTTAAAACTCTTATAAACGGGCTTATCATATTGAAAAAATAAGGGATTATTCATAGTATCTATGGGTAAATAATAATGTTTAACACTGTTTCTAGGCACGTCTCAACGGTTTTGGCAGATGATACACACCCCAAAGATCTATCCGCGTGAACAACATAACATCTCCCGTGCTGATATCGATCCGGATGCACTTAAATTAATGTACCGCTTAATTCACGCAGGTTTTAAGGGATATATGGTCGGTGGAGGAGTAAGAGATCTTCTTCTCGGAAAAAATCCAAAGGACTTTGATATCTCCACAGATGCTACTCCATCCCAGGTCAAACGACTTTTTCGCAACTGCCGCATAATCGGTCGAAGGTTTAAGCTATGTCATATCTATTTTCATGGAGGGAAGATTATTGAGCTATCAACCTTCCGTGACCTACATGCACCCGCTGATACCGAACAGGCTAAGTTATTAGAGAGCGGGCAGATTTTAAGAGATAACCGTTACGGCACAGAAGAAACAGATGCCTTTAGAAGAGATATAACAATTAACGCGCTCTTCTATGATCTTTCAACTTTTTCTGTGATAGATTATGTCGGCGGCATGGAGGATCTGCGTGCACGCCTGATACGCATTATTGGAGATCCTGACTTACGCTTTGCTGAGGATCCGGTACGGCTTATCCGCGTAATACGGCATGCCGCACGAGCTAATTTTGAGATCGATGAGGATTGCTGGCGCGCCTTAGTAAAAGGTAAGGACCTGATTCTACAAACCGTGCCGGTGCGGGTATTTGAGGAGGTAAAAAAAGATCTTCTCTGTGGTAGGTTTCTAACAATTCTAAGACTTTTCGCTGAAAGTGGCCTACTCGAACACCTACTGCCCGAGCTTACAATTAATGATTGTGCGCCGCTATATGCGAACCATCCCTTTGCAAAGGCCTTGAGCTATATTGATAGTCAGGTATTAACAGGCAGAATGTTCTCCCCTACCACGGTCTTTAGCATTATGGCTCTCTACTCAGGCGGAGAGAACGACGATCTCCCTATACTTAGATTTAAGAACAAAGATGAAGTTAGTCAGTTTCTACGCAAGTGCTTTGGAAACTTACAGTTCCCTAAAAAAGAGAGAGAACGGGTACAGTTTCTTTTAAATGCACTCTTTGATCTTTCGCAGAGTAATGTTACAGCAAAACGTATCGGTACTTTTAGATCTAAGCCTTTTATCGAGGATCTTGTAGATCTATTATCGGCACTGAATTTTACAAAGCGGTTTGACGATTTAATTGAACAATTAGAGTATAGATCTCAACAGGCTGGCAAGATACAGGGACCACGGGCTTCCAGCCCGTCTGTCGCCACTGCTAGCTTAATCAAGCGGGCTGGAAGCCCACGCTCCCAGTGAGTTATTACACCTATGTCAAATCTTACCCTATGGATAAGCTCAACTTTAGCAATTTACCGGGACGCCGCCATAGAGGCATCCCGTGGATTGACCCGCAACTGGGTGTTGATTTTGGGCTCACTCATCGCCGCACTTATCTATATAATATCCAGCACCTTATTCTCAAACTTCGGCATGGCTGGCGGATTCCTGAGCGGACTGATTCAGATAGCACTTCTCTCTCTTTACTACTCCTGGCTCTCTCAGACTGTACAACGTGAAAAGTTAAGATTTAACGATCTGACAAACTTCGATCTCTCACTCTTTTTCAGTGTCATTAGTGTAGGCTTTATATTCTTTGTAATTGAGTTTCTGATCTCTAACTTGATTACCGGACTGAATATCTCATGGATATTATTAATTGTGAGGCTTGGTCTGGTTATAATGTTTAACTGTATCTCCGAGATGATCTATATACACCGGCAGGAGAGCACCGCTGCGCTGCTGGCTGCACTAGAATTCATCAAGAATAACTGGATTGAGTGGTTTATTCCCTTTATACTGATCTCTGCTCCGCTTCTCTTTATGAGTCCTACTACACTCCTCTTGGCACTATCTCAGACCGAGCCGCTGCTGCCAGGATTAGTGATTCTGCAGCAGTTTTTAATGCTCTCCGGGATGATTGGCGGTTGGCTTACAATAGTCGTAGGAATAGTGATTACTCACTGGTTTGTGCTCTTTCGTGCACATCTTTTCAGGGAGCTTGAATTCGGGAGCAGACGGAGTAGAATCTACCGCGCAAAGTTATGACTTCTATACTAGGTGTTATTCCCGCAAGAATCTCAAGCTCACGTCTCCCGGCAAAGCCATTAAAGGACATTGCCGGAAAAAGTCTATTGCAGCGGGTATACGAACAGGCTACCAAAGCCTCTCTGAGTCGATTAATTATTGCTACTGACAGCACTGAAATTGAGACCCACGCCAAAGGTTTTGGAGCAGAGGTGATGCTGACATCCTCAGCAAATCTTACCGGTACTGACAGAGTTGCTGAGGTCGCGCGTAGATTGCGTGAATCAGGGAGTAGTTTCGATATTGTTGTCAACATTCAGGGAGATATGCCGTTTATCAACCCTGAGGTGATTAATAGCTGCGTTAACGCACTGACTAGCGGCCCTTCCGAGTTTGGCATGAGCACTATTTGTACCCCGATCTTTGACGACACCGAATTTAGTAGACCTGCCTCTGTCAAAGTTGTTCTTGGGCATAACCAGAGCGCGCTCTATTTCTCCCGCGCACCGGTACCTTTCTGGCGCGACCGCGGCAAGGAGGCGTTGGGAATGGAGGTATTAGGGTACCGCCATATCGGACTTTACTGCTTTCGCCTGCAAACCCTTCTTAAAATCGCGGCTTTAAAACCATGCGAGCTTGAGGAGCGTGAAAAACTTGAGCAGTTAAGAGCGCTTGCCTACGGGTTCCGTATCAGAGCTGCAATTATTGACGCTGCTGCATTAAAAAATCAGATCGAGGTGGATACTCCGGAGGATCTGGAGCGGGCGATAAGGATTGCTTTTGACAATTAAGCTGCCTTGGCTTGCATAGTTGCAACCGCATATAATGCATGTGGAACATCGACAGAGTCTAAGTATACTTTAAGACGGTCGTACATTTGAGTTCGCGCTGTCGCATCGAGACCTCTAGTCTCGTATACTTTAAGTACCCTCGAGGTCCTAGTCATTTCTGTTCTGAGAAGACGATAAGGAACGTCAAGGGCAGCGGTTCGAATATCCGGAAATACTTCACGTTCACTAAACGCCTTAATCACATCATTGAGGACATTAGCTAATTCCCCAGGAGGAATATCAGGGTTTTTAGCAACTGTTAATCTTAACTCCTCAATCGCCTCAACAGCCCGTCCGAACTTTGATAAAACATGAAGTTTTACTAACTCTATTTTCGAAGCTTCAAAATCTGAGCTCAGAAGCGTATGTCTTAAGGCATGCATTGCCTGTTCGATCGGGGTGCAAAAAGCTCGGTAAGGAGCTATTAAAAGATGCGGGGTAAGTATCGTAAGATCAAGCCCTGCTCGTTTAAATATGCCATCTACCTGACCTTGCCGCACAGCATCATTAGGACTCATCTTTGGCTTAAGATTAACTACAGCAACAGCCTCCTGCACTGCCTCCCCTAATAGCCTTAACGCCTCTCCGCCAGCAGAAACCTTTTCGGCGAGCATTAACTCATCAGCTCGGATGTTGCCAGCTATGTAACCTACGTTTTTTACTCTGCGCCGCAGACTCAAACATGCGCTCCTTAGACGTGTTGCAGTAGCAAGAATATTGGTTACTCTACGGGAATCACGACATTCCTTAGCTGCATCAATAAGTTCTCTTGCACGAACCTTTTCCTTATTAGTGCAGTGTTCGAATTTCTGAATGAGCGTTATTGAGGTTTCCTTTATTTTCGCTGTAATATTAGCCCTACCATCTGCATCTAAGCTATCCCATTGATTCAAAAGCCGGTTGGCCAAAAACTCAATCCTAACAGTTACACTTCCTAGTTCACGCGGCTCCTTATCCTGACTGCGGTGTATATAACTACTAGCTCGCACCGCTGCATAGCCGGATCGAAATCGCTGCAAAATGAGTCTATACTGATCGTTAGAATCATTGTAATGCCGGGTGACTAACAATTCTCCGTATCGCTCCTTAGATATAGGTCGTGTCTCTGCTGGATATGATCGCTTTAATTCCTCACTTGAATGCTCAAGCCTACGTACACGCGGATGAAACTGATCAACCTCTCTTGAAGATTCGAATGCAAGCATTAATCCAAGCACTACAGAGAGTCGTGCTTTTTCTTTAATACGTCCGGCTGGTGTTTGTCCTTCTGTAAATACCACTAACCCTAAATCCTCAACCAACTTTTCAGGTATCCGATCCACAGACACAAGACAGCCGCGCAGTGTAAGCTTTTGGGGGTTGGGCAGATCTACCCAGCTAATTCGTCCTCCGTGATAAGTAAACTGAGGAAGGATACGATCCTCCGGCAAACAGAAGATCTCCTGAAATCTTTTAAATGGGCACTCAGGCAGAGCGTTCCAAATAGTTGCACGTAGCCTTGCATCAACACTTCGCAAAGGGCGAAAATCTCTCCGCCACTGTGTAGCTCCATACACAGCCTTAATAGCCTCACTTGAGACTACCTCATCTGCTGCTAATCTACGGCGCGCCGCTGGAGATAAAGCTGAACTAAAACTGGATTCTCTCCCCAGAGGGGAAATGGGTAAAGTACGGCTGGCTGTGCGTGTCCCTAATGGTGGAGGTAACTGTCTCATCGGGCACTATTTTTTCATGAGTTACCCCGCTAATCAAGGGTGTGGCTAGGTTTATTAGGCAGTACCACCATATACCACCCTAAACTAAGCAGCAGCTGCAACTTCGAACTGTCGACGGGGCAATGCCTGCTCCTCTATTCTTGTGATTAGCTCTCTTATCTCGGAAAGATCCTCTAATAACCTGTTTTTCCAGTAGATAGTGATAATATTAGAGGAGAGGAACTTAGTATTCATAGCTACAACCACCGGTCCTGGGCGCTTACATTCTGCATTGTAACGGAGAAAGATCCGCTTTGGTAACGGATCCCCTGTGGCTGATACCCCAAAGATATCAAGCAGCCATGCAGGGCACTTACTAATGGCATAGTCTAGAGAGGAGGCCAAAGAGCCGCGCTGACCTTCAAGAACGGCGGGATAATCATCATTAGCTGCTGCTCTGGAGGCAGCTGCCGCCCTTAATGCAAGGCAGGAAAAGGCCTGTACACCTAGGGTCCACTGGAAGGTACCGGTTGCTCCGTTACAGGCAAGTGCACCACAGCTTTTACCACGAACCGCCAACTGCTTACGCCCCAAGAGAGGATGAGCAAATTCAGTGCGCGTAAGCTGGGGGGCATCCTCACCATCAAACCATAACTGAAAAGATATCATAGATTCTCCTGAAAGAAGGTTAGAAGAAACTGTCCTAACTAAGAAATGCCCTAATAATGCTATTAACAATATCTAAGCAATTATTAATTATTTCGTAATTTAACCATGGAATATTTAAATTTTCAAGATAATTCTATGTTTTTTTTAATTACATAGGTGAATATGTGCTAACTTGTTATTTAGCTTATATATTTATTCTCAGCTCGGCTGTAAGTCTATGCGACTAGCCAAGTTAAAAAACCTCTAGATTAAAACAATTAAGAGAGGAGTTAAGCCAAGCATCGCGAGAAATTCTTCAAGCAATTTGGAATAATGACTTATGATCTTCTAACTATAGCCAATTGTCTCGGATAACATTCTATACCCGTGATTTAGGCCCTCGATGATGTCAAGGAACTGTGAAAAACCTATAGTCAATATAGCTATAATAAGCAGTGTCTTGCCGTATGAACTCACTGATTCATTCCAAATTATAACAAATAGAGAGCCTCCCAAAACAGCGAAGATTGGTAGAAAAACTATCTGCCAGTAATATGACGGAAACTCTCTTGCCATATGTATGATAAAGCCAAATGAAGTACTGCCTGGATCGCTTTCAACTAGATCTCCAAAGGCAGAACCTACACGTTCATGTATCTCCGCTGCATCATCAATAGAGAGATAGAGAAATAGAAGGGCAAAAATCCTCCAGTAAAGCGCCTTACTAGAACCTTTACAACGTAAGGCGATTAGCCACATACATAATGAGTTTGAAAGAAATAGGAGTGAGGAAAACCAGGTAACGGGGCTATCTTCCCGTGTAATGTTGAAGATCTGACGAATTCAGGACTGCTAACCAGATCTCCTCGCGAAACAAAGATATCTAGTAATACTATTAGGACCTCTACAGCGAGCGCTACGGCAATAGTAGTATGCATTAGAGTCTCTGTCCCGCACCCTATCTTCCATTCCCTTGCAGCGCTGCTATACTTTACAAAATTTCCTTAAAACAATTTATACCGTCATATCCGTATGATGAGTAGAATATTTACCTTATTGCCGTAATTGCAAAAAGTGTGGGTACTGGGAACGCGGCCATCCTTGGCCGCAGCATAAATTACTGATAATTCCAGCAGCGGGCAAGGATGCCCGCGTTCCCAGTGATTTATTACCCACACTTAATGAGTAGTTACTCTTTGCCCTTCAAACCTCTTGAATTTACTAAATATATTTTCTGATTTTCTATCTTTCAAATATTCGCATTACGTTTAAAGATCGGGTATTATGTTTCAAACCTATTTCCGGAAATAAAGTATGCAGACACGACCAACCAAATTTATCTTTGTTACAGGCGGTGTTGTTTCCTCTGTTGGCAAGGGGCTCTCCTGTGCCTGCATAGGTGCGTTGCTTGAGGCCCGCGGTCTTAAAGTTACTGCAATCAAACTCGACCCATACATAAATGTAGATCCAGGCACCATGAGTCCGTACCAACACGGAGAGGTGTTCGTAACAGATGATGGCGCTGAAACTGATTTAGATCTTGGTCACTACGAACGGTTTATGGAGAACCGGATGAGTAAACTTAATAATTTTACTACCGGTCAGGTTTATGAAACTGTAATTGCAAGTGAACGGCGTGGTGATTATCTAGGCGGCACCGTACAGGTGATTCCGCATATAACTGATGAGATTAAGCGTCGAGTTTTTCTTGCTGCTGCTGGACATGATATCTGCATCGTTGAGATAGGCGGAACGGTCGGTGACATTGAAAGCCTCCCTTTTCTAGAGGCGATCCGCCAGATGCGTGCTGACGTTGGGCCTGAAAATACCCTTTATATACATGTAACTTTAGTGCCCTATATTAAGGCTGCAAATGAGTTTAAAACTAAGCCGACTCAGCATTCCGTAAAGGAGCTCTTAGGATTCGGTATAATGCCCGGCATTATACTCTGTCGTTCAGAGAGCCAGCTGGATCCGAAGCTCAAAAAGAAAATAAGCCTTTTTTGTAATGTCGGTGAAGATTGCGTAGTCAGCGCCTATGATGTTTCAACGATCTATGAACTTCCGCTTGTACTGCACCAGGAGGGGCTCGATCAGCGGATCGTAGAGCATCTTAATATCTGGACCGGTAAACCGAATCTTCGCGCCTGGGAGAAAATCGTTTCGACTATTAAAACACCAAAGCGCGGCGAGATTAATCTTGCCATGGTGGGTAAATATGTTGAGCTCACTGAATCATACAAGAGTCTCACCGAAGCGCTCTACCATAGCGGCTTTGCCAACGACTGCAAAGTAAATATCATTTACGTCGACAGTGAAGAGATTGAAAAAAATGGTGTTAATAAAACGATCGAGGTCGCAGCTGCAGGTAAAAAAATCGACGCAATCTTAATACCCGGTGGATTCGGCGTACGCGGCAGTGAAGGCAAGGTAAAAGCGGTACAGTATGCACGTGAAGAGAAAACTCCATTTTTAGGCATCTGCTTAGGACTGCAGATTGCTGTAATTGAATACGCTAGGAATATGGCTGGTATCAGCCAGGCCACCAGCAGGGAATTTGAGCCAAAAGGCAAGGAATGCGTAATCGACTTAATGGATAGTCAGAAAAAAGTAACCAAGAAAGGCGGCTCGATGCGCCTTGGCGCCTATGCTTGCATATTGAAAAAGGACTCGTTGGCTAGAAAGATATACGGCCAGGATGAGATAAGTGAGCGGCACCGTCATCGTTTTGAGGTAAACAATAAATACCGTCCACAGCTTGAGAAAGCAGGTCTAGTATTCTCCGGAAAATCTCCGGATGGTGAGCTGATAGAGATGATTGAGCTAGAAGGTCATCCATTCTTTGTGGGAGTACAGTGCCATCCTGAATTTAAATCTACACCACGTAATCCGCATCCACTTTTCAAGTGTTTTATTGCAGCAGCCATTGAGACCCGAGATTCAAGAAGCGGAGGCAATCTTACATTTACTAACGGAACACCCAGCACCTCTCTTTCAAGCAATAATGAGAAAGATGGACTCAAAAGCATCGCCTTATGACCCAAACGGTTGAGATTACCCCTAAAATCAAGGTAGGAGCAGGCAATAAGCTTCTATTAATTGCAGGTCCTTGTCAGATTGAATCACGCGATCATGCGTTAGCGGTAGCTGAGCAGCTAAAAAAAATATGTGCCAAGTTCCCTATTAATCTTGTTTACAAATCCTCTTTTGATAAAGCCAACCGCACCAGTGTTCAAACTAAACGCGGACCTGGAATCGATGAAGGTCTTAAAATACTAGAGGAAGTTCGTAAAGAAACAGGTCTACCAGTACTTACCGACATACACACAGTCGAACAAGCACGTATGGCGGCTGAGGTTGTAGATATACTGCAAACACCTGCGTTCCTATGCAGACAAACCGACCTGCTGATAGCAGCCGGAGCAACCGGCAAGGCAGTTAATGTAAAGAAGGGACAGTTTTTACATCCGGAAGATATGCGTTATGTGGCAGAGAAGGTCGCATTCTCCGGCAATAAGCGTATTATGCTTTGTGAACGCGGCAGCTCGCTTGGTTATCGCGATCTAGTAGTTGATATGCGCGCCCTGGTGATAATGGCCCAGATCGGATATCCAGTAATATATGATGCCACTCATAGTGTACAATCTCTTGGCGGCGTCGGCGGCTCTTCAGGCGGCTCTCCACAGTTTATTGTTCCACTGATTAGGGCTGCTGTAGCCGTCGGTATTGATGGGCTATTTATTGAATGTCATAACGATCCATTGAACGCGCCGTCTGATGGACCATCAATGCTACCACTATCCGAAATGGAAAAGGTATTAGAGATGGTAGTTAAGATAAGATCGGCCAGCTTGTAGGATATCAGCATGTACCTCTCCCGTTCACACAGCATCCTCATCGCAGTTTCTATATTAATACTATTTTTCATTGTTGGTCTTGCCCTACTACCTAAACATACCAATAGAGGGGCTGCAAAGATGTCATTAGAACTTGATTTAATTACTGAGGAGGGGCCAAAGGTAACTCTAAACCAGTTTCATCGCAGCGAGACACGTAATGGTGAAAAACTTTGGGAAATAGAGGCCAAGTCAGGAGAATATTTAACCGCTTCGAATACCGCAAGACTTCAACAGTCGAGTGTCTGGTTTTATAAAAAAGGAAAAGAACCGATTAAAATAAGCTCTGACAAAGCTGAGATAGAGCTGGAGGGTTCATCACTAGGCAAGGCTCACATGAATGGCAATGTTAAGATTACGTACGGAGAGAAAGGAGAACTTCTTACAGATCAGGCTACTTACGATAAAGCCGAGGACTCAATTAGCTCCCCAACCAAGGTAAAGATCCACTCCGCTTTGATTGATGTAACAGGAGATGGACTTACAGGTAAGATCTCGACAAAGGAGTTTAAGTTACTGAGAAATGTTGATAGTGTTATTAGAGTTAAAGATGCAACTAAAAAAAATTAGAATTTTCCTTACTGGGAGCGCGGGCATCCTTGCCCGCTTTTTTCTCC
>CAZKXU010000091.1:0-13903 GCA_964556665.1 uncultured Bdellovibrionales bacterium
ATCCATATCAAATTTCAGGTGCCCCTTACATAGACCCAGCGGTATATGTTTGTCTTGGAGTGCCAGGAGTTGTAGCTCCAGTTGCGGCATTAGGAGGAATATATGCAGGTAATCATGTGAACCCACTAACAGGTAAAAAGGATTGTCCAGCTGGTTATACTGCCAAGCAGGTGATTGGATACCCAAATCGTGATAATGATATGTTTTGGTGTTATACCACAGATCTCAATCTAAAACTTATTGAGTTCGGAGGAATATACGGAGGTAGCAATTACAGTTATCTAAACCCTGTCACATCTAATAGATGCACCTTTGAGTTTGGAGATGCAAAGATTTATGGTGCTCCTAACATCGATTACGATATTCATTTTTGTTATAGATAGTAAAATACAGAAGAAGCAAAATATTAATGCAGTAGCCGGGGAACGAATTTCCGGCACTGTTTTTAATCTTATTTTCCCAGATGTGAATTTCCCTCAGCATTCGGTATAGTACAGCCATGCCGAGCGCTTCAGGCCACACTTTTATATTTCTTCTTATCGCTACAATTATAGCTACAGCTCTGCGGCTTGATTTTCTCATTGCCGATAATTTTGTAGTTGATGCTGATGAGGCCATTGTTGGGCTTATGGCTAAACATATCAATGAAGGCGCTCCCTTGCCTGTGTTTTACTATGGTCAACATTATATGGGGAGTCTTGAGGCTATAGTTGCAGCCTGGCTTTTTAAGATCTTTGGCATCTCCTCGTTTAGCCTAAAATTAGCACCGTTACTATTTGCCATAGCTCTAGTGCCGCTCATTTATTATCTGACGCTTGAGTGTGCAGGTATATTTGCCGCTCGTATAGCAGCTCTATTAATGGCCGTACCGCCGGCAGCATTTGTAGTTTGGAGCACTAAGGCGCGAGGAGGATTCGTAGAGGTAATTTTTATAGGGGGACTGGCACTGCTGCTAGCGATACGACAGGCTAAGTGTAAAGATCTAAGTTTATTAAAAACAGTTTTAATCGGCGGATTAATCGGCGTTGGCTGGTGGGTAAACAATCAGATTATATATTTTGCCCTCACGATCGCACTGCTTGTGCTTGTTAGATTTAGATTTTGCAATAGAGCCGAGATCGCATGCCACAGTGTTGTAGCTAGTTTGTCATTTCTTTTTGGCTCTGCTCCGTTCTGGATCTATAATCTTGAGCACGACTTCGCCTCTTTTGGGATTTTTAAATCCTCTGAAGCAGCAGATGTTTTTACTCATCTTAGCGGTCTTTTTAGCGAAGCATTGCCTATATTGTTCGGTTCAAAACGGTTTTGGCAGTATCAGGATTATTTTCTTCTCTCAACACCGATTATGTATCTTTTGTATGGCGGATTAGCTCTATTTATATTCCATTTTCGCAAAGCAGAGATTAAAAAGCTGCTTCGATTTCAGATTGATCCAGCACGTCCGATTGAGCTGTTTCTACTCTTCATCATTGCAACCTGTGGAGTTTTTGTGTTTAGCTCTTTTGGTTATTTATCACAGGCGCCTCGTTACCTTTTGCCGATATACCTAGGCACTTTTGTTTTGTCAGGTGTTACGCTTGAGGAGGTTACTAAACGGGTTAGATTTGTAGGATATGTCTTTATCCTCCTACTTTTCACACTTAACCTGCTCTCGAGTTATCTGCATGGGCGTGCCATCCCCGGTGAACCGTTTGTATTTGATGGTGAGCGGGTAAGTAAGGATCATGTTGAATTGATCGCATGGCTTAAAGATCATAACTATTCCTTTATTAGAACGAACTATTGGATCGGATACCGACTCGCTTTCGAAACGGAGGAAAGGATTAAGTTCTCAATTTTTAAAGAGCCGGAGCATGTTAGAATTCCTAGCTATGAAACAGCGATTGCTGATCTGCCATTCGAGGAGGTCCCTATAATTGTTGTGCCTGCGCAGGCTCCGATACTTAAGACCGCCTTTAAAGCTCTTGGCATTAGATATGATTTACATGAGAAAGGGCTCTCCGGTTACCAAGCGTTTCTAAATGTTAGACCGTTGCATCAAAATTTGACAACGCTACCCATGCATGCAGTACGCCTTTCGGCCTCTGATGGTCAGACGCAGCTTCATAATCTTATGGATAACGATCTTTTAACCCGCTGGGGCTCGGCTAGGCCACAGGCAGCAGGCATGACCTTAACAATCGATCTTTTAAAAGCACAAAAATTAAAAGGTCTAAGCTTTGATCTTGGTGACTGGGTTCATGACTATCCGCGTGGGCTCTCCATTAAGTTGGAATTAGCAGATGGTACTGTTCGAGAGCTCTTTGATCCTAAAGAATATGCGGCGGTAAGGTATTTTATTGGTTCAAATTCAGAGTACCGTTTTTTATTTGAGACCCTTGATATAAGGAGGGTGATTTTTACTCAGCTAGGAGAGGATCCTATTTTTGACTGGTCAATTGCTGAAATAAAGCTTTGGAGTTAAAAAAAACTATGTTTTGCCTGCATACTTAAGTTGTAATGGTTCATTATGTGCCGGCTCACTAAGACACTGAATCTGAGGCAGGGAGCATATTTTTCTAATAACCTGGTCCTTTCGAGCACACTGATTTGCCTGCCATAAGAGAGGCTGTGCTATTTCACCGCTGCAGCCGCGACAGGTGAAATTATCCCAGTTTAAGGCAGCAGCCAAATCGAGACAGAATTCGTAATTAGAGCACTCGTAACGTCTACGTGGTGGTTCAATAGGGAGCTTAGGATCCTGAGGAGCCTCGTCAGCTATCACCTGAAATGGGCCAGGTTTACCGAGAGTCATTTTAATACTTACTAAAAGAACAACATCACAATTGTATCTGTAAGTGGGATCTTGAGCAAATAAAAACTGGATTAGTTAGGAATGTTTTTTTACCACAGAGATCACGGAGGACTCAGAGGACGCTGAATAAATCCAGACCCCCACTGTCTGCTGCGTGACCTCTGTGCTTAAAAACCGTAATCTAACCAGCAAGTTGTGGAATTGTTTTAAAATTCAGGCATGATCTGATATTAAAACGGAAAATCTTTACCATCCCTAAAAAATGTTGCATCAGAGGACTTAACTCTTGGCAGTCCATAGTCTAGCGATACTCCGTGGACACCTATTAATGTAAGATCCTCACTTTTACCTGAGAGCAGGGGTTCAATGCGTTGCAGATGTTTAACACATCCATCAACGCTCAATCCCCATAGATCGCGTATAGTATGGGTATGTTGACTGCCAGTAATCGGATGTTGATATGTAAATGGGGAGTCAAATATAGTTTTGTAAGTTTTACGTCCGAATGAGAAAAGAGCATCGCTCTCTGCTAAACTCTCCATACCAACGTAGTAAAGAAGTCTAATCAGCGCACCAAATCCGGTTGAAAGAAACCTGGATTGCATGACTGTCTGATACTCTAGGCAGCTCTGCCAAAATAATGCGGCATTCATGGAGTTAGGAATCTCTGAGTTATATGAGGAGCTTACAAATTGATAAATTGCTGATTTTGATGGCAGTCTTTGCATCGATGTAGCGAGCCTTCCCCCATTCCAAAGCTGACGTTGTGCTCGCACCCAAGAGTCAAGATAAACCTCAAATATTTTATGTCTTCTACGAGCAGGGATGCGCTCGCTATCAGCTGCAGCATACCAGTTGCCAGATATAAAATTTACTAATGGATGGAAGATAGAGTCAGCATAGATATGAGAAAGCATCCCAATAATAATAGCCCAGCCTAATTCACGCTCCTTATTCTCCGATCTCTTTAAGACCTCAGCCGCGAGTAGCTTGATGGGCGATAAAGTATCCTCCCCCGCTGAGCCATGATAACAGTCCCCAATCTGAGTGGCTACTCTGTTTTTTCCATATTGAAAATAATACGGTGAATCTGCAACGATTGCGCCAATAGAAGCTGCGGCGATGTTATCCTCTGTAATCTTAGCCGCATAGGAGAGGCCATGCTTGGCAGCAGCTACACGAATGTCTTCCAAAATTATCCAGTGAGTATATTCGCGCGGCATAGAGATTATGTTAGATGAGGCATCTCTCAGCTTGCAAGATATTTAAATTTAAAAGAGAGCCAGTCCGTGCTATCGACCTATAGCGAGTGACATAAGTCCGTAGCGAAATTCGCTACGGACTTATGTCACTCGCTATAGGCTGGCCATGGATGGCCAGCCGAGCCGCAGGCTCGGAGAATGGCTTAAAATGGGCCTTTCGGGACCCGTTTTAAGCCATTCGAGGAGGATTTTGACCAAGGATGGTCAAAATCCGACAGACAAAATAACGCTTCGTTATTTTGTCATTCACTATAGATCCTTAATTGTCGTCATTTGGGGCAAAGCTACTTACAATATTCAGTAAATCACTTTTCTTAAATGGCTTTGAGAGAAAATCATTCATCCCTAGATCTAGATATTTTTTCTTACTATCGCTCATTGCATCAGCGGTGAGTGCTATAATCGGAACAGCAGGGTGCCTATTGCTCTCCCGTGCTCTTATCTCTTTAAATGCGTCGATCCCATTCATGTTAGGCATATGTATATCCATAAGTATTAAATCGAACTTTCCCGATGAAAATGCCTCCACTGCTGCTACTCCATCTTCTACAACAGTCACTGTATGTCCACATTTTTCAAGTATCTTACAAGCAATTCTTTGGTTTATACGATTATCCTCTGCTAACATAATTCTTAAAGGTCTGCTAGTTGTTGTATCATGGATAATAGATTGATTTTGTATAGCTGAAGATGCCTGCTTATCGCATCTTTGAAAAGTTGCTGTAAATTGGAAGGTACTGCCTTTGCCATATTCACTATGGAAAGAAATTGTGCCATTCATCATCTCGACTAGTTGTTTGCAGATTGCGAGGCCAAGTCCAGTACCGCCAAATCTCCTAGTTGTTGTGGCATCTGCTTGAGCAAAAGGCAGAAAAATTCTATTATTATCCTCGGGTCTAATTCCAATGCCTGTATCTGAAACACTGAACATCAGTGTAATAGTGTCAGGGTTAGTTTCCTTTAGTTCTATTCTCAGGTTGACATGCCCCCCTGAGCCGGTAAATTTCAGTGCATTGCCGAGCAGATTATTTAGTATCTGACGGAGACGGTGGGAGTCTCCTAACATTACTTTCGGTACTGTTGGTAAAATCTCAAAATTAAAATTTATCTCTTTTTTTGTGAATAATACTCGGAAGACCGTAGCCAGATTATGAATCTCATCTCGAATCATGAATGGCTGGAATGACAAGAATAATTTACCTGCTTCAATCTTAGAAAAGTCCAATACATCGTTAATTAATTCCATAAGGCATTCGGCAGAGTGCTTAACCGATTGAACGAACTCACGTTGCTCCTCCTTTAGATCTGTTTCAAGCATAAGTTCGGACATTCCAAGTATCCCATTCATAGGGGTACGTATCTCATGACTAATAGTAGCTAAAAACTGACTCTTTAGAAGTGCAGAGTGTTGAGCTGCATCACGCGCTAGTATTAATGCATGTTTTTGCTCAGTAGTAAGTCGATTTGCAGCCCTAAGTTTGATATTTGTTCTCTTGAGCTCATTTGTACGAGCTTCAACAGCTTTTTCGAGAGTCTCTTTAGCGTTTGCTACCTGCTTATAGGCATATTCAATAGAGTGACTCTGTCCGGTAATTACTAATAGAAATGTGCCTAAAATAGAGGAGAGAGCTAACGCGCCTAATAGTACAAGTGAACTATTAAAGCCATGAGAATGAGATGTCGTCGTCTCCATGAAACTGTACCTGAGAATCCAATCCTGTTCACCTACAGGCAGTCTTTCCTCAGGACTGCTGAACTGATTGACTGATACATTTCTATCAGAGGAGCTTTCATTGATGCGACTGTTAGAGAAGTAATATGATTGGCCCCCAATTTCTAATTCGAGGGCCACTTTCTGTTCTATTCCTCTAAGGACGTCTTCTATTAATGATTTAAGTATAATGGTGGCATTAAGATAACCAATGATGTTGGTATGTCTTTGCTGAATAGTAGCTACTTCAACACCATTCATATATACTGGCAGAACGACCTGAATGCAGGGTTCGTGGAGGGTAGTACGGAGTAAAGAAATAACACCAGTATATTGTATTACGCCACTATCTCGAGCTCGCTCATATAGGTGTCGTCGAACTGGATCTGATGACAGATTGAGTCCAAGCGCATTTTTATTACTTTGCTCAGGCTCGACATAAGTTATAGGAGTATACCATTCTCGCTCGGTATCTGGAACTAGGAGCCCCTCCTTGTTTCTACTAGTTATAATAAAATTTCCAATCTCAGAGCTGACTTGCCTTTCAAAATCCTTACGCTCGACAGACGTTATAAAAGGCATCCACTCCAAGGAATAAATAGCTGTATTCTGCTTGAGTAATTGTTGAGTGAAGCTTTTAAACTCATTGCGATCAATCTCCTTAGAACTTTTATAGAAACTATTGAGGCCGGTTAGTACTTCGTTTACGCGTGCTAGATTGCTCTGTATTTTATTGGTAGTACGATTTGCCATTTTTTCAAAGGACTTACTGGCATTACTTGACTCATATTTTCTGACATATGTATAGAAAACTGTTGAGACAATAAAGGCGAGAAGTAATGGTATAGCGACTGTTTTAATGCGAGCTCTCCACACCGTAGTAGGCGAGGCAAATAAAGTAAGAGTGATTGGTGTAAAAATAAGCACACCAATCATATTGCCGCTCCACCAAATTGCCCAGGTCTGAAGTACATTATTAAATGTGCATAGGCGAAAGATATATAGTGATAAAACTCCTAGTGTAGGTGCGACCGTACAAGCTATAGCTGCGAGCATAAAGAATCGGTATACTGTTTTTGCTTCCGCGAGTGCGTCCGGGAATGGCACAAACTTCCTAATTATTTTTGCGCCTAATAAGGCTTGAAGTGTAGAGGCAGATGCAATACACAATGAAACTAATATAAGCACTACTACATCTTTGCCCTGTGTAGCTGGAAATAAATTAAACAGGTTGAATAAAAAAGCTCCAGAACCAATAGCAAAACAATATTTACGCGTGTATATTAAAGAGATCGCTAAGGCTAGTCCCGAGGGTGGCCAAATTGCAGTTGCATAACCGGGTGGAATGGAAAGCAATAAATCCAGCTGTCCAAGAAGATAATAAGCAGCAACAATGCATATATTATAAGCGAGTGTCTTGAAATCTAAACTAGAAATATATTGCCTGATAGTAGACATGCGATTACTTGCTACTTATTAAATTTCTCAGTTAGATCTTTAAATGCCTGTATCTCTCCTGATAAATTTTCTAACAATTCTTCCACACCAGTCAATTCATGTGCGAGTGCGCGTCTTTCTAAGAGAAGAGCCTGTTCAGAGCCAGATACAGACCCCAAACTGCCTAATGCACTTTTGATAGCATGTGCTGACTCTTCCACCTGCTCGTAGTTTTGTGATTCTATGCCGTTCATAATCGAAGACATATACTTTGGTAAATCTTCATTAAAAAACAGTGAAAGCAGCTCGGAGAACATCTTTTCATCATGATCGACCCTTTCAAGTGCCTCCTCTAGGCTGGACTGAGCGCGTGGGATATAAGCCATAAATATTATTCGTCTATAGCTTTTTGTAAGTAGTATTTAAAATCTTTAGCATTGATAGGCTTTGGTAAGAAATAAGAGGCGCCTAATTCCAAAATTTCATTGATCTGATGAAGTCGGATTACGCCAGAGACTACTATGATCGGAATATTATTGAGTGTGCAATTTTGCTTGATTTGCTTTAAAAACTCCATGCCATTCATTTCAGGCATCTTCATGTCTGTAATAATGAGGGAGAGGTCTTGATTGTTGTTGATCGTTTCTATCCCATTTCTCCCGTTTGAGGATTGAATGGCCATGTAACCTAAGCTTTCCACAATCTTTACCATCATTTTCCTATTAACGGTATCATCCTCTACAATAAGAATCTTTTTCATATATCTGTTTAAGTTTTTAGTTAATAAATCTATTTTAGCTGTACTGGGTCCTACGCAAGCTTAAATATCGGCAAAAAACTAGAATAACTAAAACCCGTTACTAAGCAGTAATTAACAATAAAATATCGGTATGAATGGTAGAATCAGATAGTTAAGAGTGCTGTTATTGTAGGAGGCGCTTCCGACGTTTGTCCGGGAACTTCCTATCTCACTCGCTATAGGCTGGCCATGGATGACCAGCCGAGCCGCAGGCTCGGAGAATGGCTTAAAATGGGCCTTTCGGGCCCCGTTTTAAGCAATTCGAGGAGGATTTTGAGCAAGGATGGTCAAAATCCGACAGACAAAATAACGCTTCGTTATTTTGTCATTCACTATAGATCTACAGACAAGCAAGGTGAAATTCTATACTATTATTTCTACATTATGAGTATCGATAACGAGATTGCGGTGCAACAGGAGGCTGGCAGTGGACGAGCTTTCTTTGTTCTGTATGATGAAAATAAATATTGCAAGCTTGCCCGGCACCTTGTCGATTGCCTAGCGTCTAAATCAAAAGCAGTCTTAATTCGGCTTGGTGCAGTGCATGATCGTAATTGGCGGGAGATGACCAAGCAGATTCAGCTCTTCTCAGAGACACGCTCGATACGGCAGGCGTCAGTTGTAGCCTTTGGTGCTGCAGCAGCAGTTGCTCAGAATCTTGCCTTATCGGAGTTAAAGTCAGTTAGAAGCCTTGTGCTTGTTGATGCTACCACACGGCCACATCCAGACATGAAAAGTAGAGTTATCGACTGGATTGAACAACATCTTCCTTTAGGGTTACCGCTGCGGAGAAATTCAGAGAGCTTTGACTCTAAACCCTTTTTACACCGTATTCGCTGTCCGGTATTAGTAGTTTTATCTAGGGCAGGGAATAGTGAAAAGCATATCATAGATCAGGCCGCGGTTCTTAACTCGCTTTTACCGACTGCATGGAGGATAGACTTAGGTGAAGAGGATGAGGCTTTGGAGCTTGGCAGATTGGCAGTCGAGTTTCAGGAAGTGCCAGCAAAAGCGCCACTCAGAAAAGCAGCAGGTGGAAATTAGAGATGTCATTAATTAAGCGCATATTTGCAGTAGCACTTCTTATTACTCTGCTCTTGCTAGTGAATCTGCGGCAGTTATGGGGGGCTTTGGCGAACCTTTCTTTACTCTCAATATGCTCCCTTCTCTGTGTCTCCTTTGCTTTGATCTATGTAAGTGCGATTAAGTGGAAGCTATTTCTTGATCACTTTGGTTCATCAGAAGGCGCGCTAGAACTATTTAAGCTTTATCTGCTTGGTTATTTTGTAAATCTTCTTTTACCATCCTATGTGGGCGGGGATGTGGCGCGCAGCTACTATGTAGGTCGAAATATCGGTCAGGCAGAGGCATTAACAGCTACGATTTTGGAGCGTTATACAGGTTTCTTAGCGATGTTGCTCTTAGGAGTTGTTTTTGTCTGGTTTGTCGATGGGGTGAGCTGGCAGGTAAAGATAGTTGTGCCGGTAATGCTAGTAGCGCTCCTTACTCTTACCTACTGTGCTCTCTCTGAGGGGATTGTCAGGCGTCTCTACATGCTTAAATCGTTCAAGACAGTAATTAATAAGCTTGAGAAGATTCAGAGAGGATTTAAGCTTGCCTATGGCAATCAGCCCTTATTTACGAGAGCTTTGTTTCTCTCCCTGCTTTACCATTCATTAACAGTACTAAACACCCTTATTGCTGCTTACGCAGTTGGCTGGGCCTCTCCAGATCCGTTTCAAATTTTTGTAGTATTGCCGCTAATTTTAGTAATAGGAGCTCTGCCGATTACCCCAAGCGGTATTGGGTTACAGGAGGGGGCTTTCTTTTATTTTCTGCAGTTAGTTGGAGCAACGCCGGAGCAGGCGCTTGGAGTTGGGATAGTGCTGCGTGCGAAGACATATCTTTTGGCGTTGTGCGGCTGGTTTGTTTGGTTGAGATTAGGTAAGGAGTGCAGGGAAACATAAGATTTTTCTTGGGACCGCGGGCTTCCAGCCCGCGACAAATTAGCTGGCATTTTGTTGCAGGCTGGAAGCCTGCGGTCCCAGAGGGTAGTAGGTCAAATCCCCCCTACAACGACTCCATCCATTTATCATAATCTTCGACGCGCACGAACTCCATTTTTTCCTTGGTACGAAGCAGGGACATCGTTTCGTTGTAGCCACGCTCGATTAGTGCTGATGTATAATCCGGATGTAGAGCCACATATGTCATGGCTTCCAATGCAACCTCCTCTCCCATCTTGCTTTTGAGCAGTGTATAGACTGGCCATGTAGCTCCCAGGGCTTGAATAAATTTCTTTGTAGATTTGGCTACGGTTTCTTTTAGTAGCGGACCCAGTGGTTTCTGACAGCGGCTTACAAATGTTAACGGTGGCCGTACGCAGAATGTTTTGAACTCCGCTGGTATCTCCCAGTCTGGACGTTTGTCATGGGCCTCGCCGTATCTGTTGAGCCACCAATCCCGTCCAGATACATCAACAACGATAACTTTCTCAGCTCCTAGTCGTACCGCTGGATCGACCGGCACATTTTGAGCAATGCCTCCATCGACAAGTCTAACGACCGTGCCATCCTCCATATTGAGCTCTACTGGTGGCAGGACTGATGGCAGGGCAGCTGATGCTAGACCATGCTTGGCTGTAAGATCCTCAACATAAGCAACTTCAAAGGATGCTCCCGACATAGTTTGCTGATCCATTCGTTTCTTAGCACTAAGAAATAGTAAAGGCTTACGAGACTGTCCTTCAACGGCTGTCATTACGGCGACTGCCTCAAGACTTGAGAGCCTATTTTCTGGACGAAGCCCACCATGACGCTTGATAACCTCGTCAACCCGTTCTCTTAGCGGGGTTGGATCAAATATCGCATTTTCAGTCGCATTTGGCCCGGGCGCTAGATACTGCACAGCGGCCATTTTAATCGCCCTAAAAAATGCAGTTGAGGGGGATCCAGCAAAGGTGTTAGCAAAGGTACGTTCGCGCCACATCAGGTCTAGTTCATCAATAGCGGTACGAATTCCGTTTTTTAAGCAGGCACCGATAATTATTGAATTTACAGCACCGATGCTGCTGCCGATTAACACAGAAATAGGGTCCTCGCCTTCTAGATGTGCAAGCAGAGCACGGAGCGCCCCGACCTGATAGGCAGCCCTTGACCCACCGCCGGATAAAACAAGTCCGATATGCACACCGGAAGTACTAATTTTATCCTTTATTATCGCTTGCTTGTGCTGCTCTTGAGGACGTCGGCGCATTTGTTCTAGCTGTTAAAATAATATTTCACATAGTAATATCGGTTACTTATCAATAGAGCTTAATATAGCTCTAATAATAGGATATAGAGAAGATGGAGATAGATTCTCCTAGGTCGTTTAAATCAGCAGCATTTATCCCTAGGAGTCTAGTTTTTAGAGGTGTTTTTTTATGTTACTTAGACAGATTTTCGACCCATATTTAGCGCAGTATGCTTATCTGATCGGATGCCAGCGAACAGGAGAGGCGCTGATTATCGATCCGCAAAGAGATATCGATCGTTATAAAAATGCTGCTTCTGAAAACGGCCTTCGTATTACCGCTGCTACCGAGACTCATATCCACGCAGATTTTGTAAGCGGGTTGCAGGAGTTTGCTGCTAACCCGGATATACATATATATCTCTCTGCTGAGGGCGGAGCAGAGTGGAGCTATCGTTGGCCAGCGAACCGCACCAAGACGCACCTACTTAAGCATGGAGATCAGTTCAAGGTTGGTAATATCAGATTAGAAGTGTTGCATACACCTGGTCATACACCTGAACACATCTGTTTTCTTATTACAGATCTTGGAGCAGGGGCACACGAGCCTATGGCTCTTATTTCAGGTGACTTTCTTTTTGCTGGTGATGTCGGTAGGCCGGATCTTTTGGAGTCGGCAGCCGGGATGAAGGATGTTATGGAGCCATCGGCTCGAGTCTTACGCTCATCACTCTCGGAGCGTCTAGCAGGATTAGATGACTATCTCCAGATTCTCCCTGGGCATGGTGCAGGCAGTGCTTGCGGAAAGTCGCTTGGTGCAGTTCCATTTTCTACCCTTGGGTACGAGAGGCGCTTTAATGCAGCTCTAAAGCTTGCGCTCTCAGATGCAGCTGCTTTTGTTAAGGATGTTCTTCTTGGGCAGCCTGATCCACCGCTATATTTCGCTACCATGAAAAAGGTTAATCGGGATGGAATTCCGGTGCGAGGTGTCGTTCCGACTGCCCCAAGACTCTCAGCTAAGGAATACACGGAGCTCGCTTCTGATAAGACTATCAGAATTTTAGATACACGCGACGATAAGTTGGCGTTTGATACTAGCCATACTGCACGTGCCATAAATGCGCCACTTAGAACTCCATTCTTTACCGCAGCAGTCGGATCTTTCCTTGATCCGGATGACAGGATTCTCCTAGTTATAGAGAGCGAGGAGGATCTTGATATCGCACAACGACAGCTCTTTAGGATAGGTTTTGATCATCTGATCGGTTGGATAACCTATGAGGATGCTCAATATGGGGGTATAGCGAACACAGCAATCTCTAGGATTGATTTCCCTAAATTTAATCCGTTCGAAGCGCTAAA
Source organism: uncultured Bdellovibrionales bacterium (assembly GCA_964556665.1). Classification (GTDB taxonomy): domain Bacteria; phylum Bdellovibrionota_C; class UBA2361; order UBA2361; family CAZKXU01; genus CAZKXU01. The sequence continues at coordinate 12,600 of CAZKXU010000091.1, forward strand.
GGATGGAGCGATTATAGATGTTCGCACTAGCGCGGAGTTCGAGCGCGGACATCTTCAAGATGCGAAATCATATCCTTACACTCGCATTAAATCTCATATAGGTAGCTTGCCTAAAGACCGCACCCTTTATGTTCACTGTGCCAGTGGAAGACGTGCAACCTTGGCAACATCGTTCTTATGTTCAGAGGGCTTTAATGCGGTGCATGTGGATGGGATGTTTTTTGTGCCTGCAAAGTAGCTGGGCTTACTGAATATCATACAGCAAGATCTGAAAATAACACCTAAACTACATGAATATACTAACTATTTTTTAATATTTAGGCAATTCTTATTTAATTATTGCATAATTATTAGGTTGTGCTTAAATATTCATCAATTACTCAATTGTTAGGAAGTGTTTTTACTAGAGGAGCTGTAATATGAGAAAAAAACTGCCCCAAGCAGCAACTTGTAATCATTTTCTTATAGCTTTTTTACGAATTTTTAGTGTTTGCGTATTAATTTATAATCCACTTATTTTATTTAAGGCTAGCGCTGCTACTCCCACTGTCAATGGCAGTAATCCCTCCGATTTACCACCACTACCAGACGTTGATGGAACTACTGCGGGTTATCTTGCCGGTGAGTTTGATGTAAATGAGCGCGGTAGCGCCAATTACTCAATCCCGATAACTGTATTACCAGGAACTGCTGGAATCGAACCTAAACTATCCTTGAACTATGACAGCCGTGGCGGAAATGGATTGCTCGGCATGGGGTGGTCGCTAAGTGGCCTTTCGATGATTGGACGGTGCCCAACTACGCTGGCCCAAGATGGTTTTATTGATCCGATTGATTTTGATAGCAATGATAAATTTTGTTTGGACGGTAATCGACTAACTTTGGTTAGTGGAACGTACGGAGCGGATGGTTCTGAGTATCGCACCGAAAATGAAAGTTTTAGCAAAGTAATCTCCCAAGGTTCATCAGGGAGCGGTCCACAAAGCTTTATTGTTTATATGAAGAGTGGGCTTCAATACACATATGGTGGCAATAAAGAGTCTCGTGTCGAAAAGCAGTTTACCCCAGATATTATGATGTGGCGATTAAATCGGATTCAAGACTCACTTGGAAATTATTTAGATATTACCTATGGTGATGATGGTGACCCAGTTGAAACATTTCCTTGGCGTATTGATTATACTGCAAATGCTTCAATGGGGTTAAGTGCTTTTAATTCAGTAGTGTTTGCTTATGATACCCGCTCAGATAATTTAGGGTCATATGTTAGTGGGACAAAGCTTGTTACTCGCCAGCGGCTTAAA
>CAZKXU010000092.1:0-13582 GCA_964556665.1 uncultured Bdellovibrionales bacterium
GGGCAACGCTGCGCGCTATACGTGAAAAAACTTATTTGGCGAAGCACTAGTAGTATTATAGCACCTAAACTTGGAGTGAGGGGTGAATATGACTAGGATTAGGTGCTGTGGTAGTATTCTCATATGTCAGGATCCATATCTGCTTTGCAAAGATATTCAGCCTCGCAGGTTCATGCTGATTATCAATCGATGAGTGTGCCTGCTCGAAGGCATTTTGTTAGTTCGGTAACACGAATTGTTACCCCTAATCACATGGATATTTACGATATGTAGATAGGTCATGCTTAGTACGTGCCGCACTGCTAGCTAGTGCAAAAAACCTGAATTGGACTTTGCGAGATGCAAACCTAGAATTTGCTAAATTGACCGGTCGTATTATTCCCGACTCAGAGTATCGTTCCCAGTTGAAAAAAGCATACTCTAGCCAGAATAACCCAGTACGAGAAATTTTCTCTACTAGAGAACTGATCCTTGTTGCACTTTTGGTCGCTGATTCAAAAAATATTCGATCTGAGGGAATACATAAGGGACAACCTAATTGGGATACCGTTACCACAAAACTAAACCTCTGGCGCAAGGAGCATGGCATCAGCCGTATGCTTAAACCTCATAATGTTATGCAGTTTTATCATAGCAACGTTACTGCGCGTAGCTGAGCCGTTCGCTGATACTGCTGTATAATCAATCTGTAAAAACAAGCTGGCGCGGGGCTGAAACCATTGACAGAGACTTACAAATTTCTTTATAGCGGAGAAAATATTCAGGTTTTTTCGGCATCTTCTGCTCTATTCCCCAGCCATCCACTTTCAGTACATAATGCGTGTATGGCTATCGACCGTACTGATAATGACTTAATTGCCCTATCGCCTATCAAGGAGATGGAGCTTGCAGCAGCGAAGATCCCAGGAGCAATATCACTTGCGCAGGGAATACCAAGTTTTAAAACCCCACAGGTTATAAAAGATTTCGTAATAGAAAAGATCAACTCCGGACTTTGTGATAAATATTCACTAACGATCGGACTTCAAGAGCTGCGTGAAGAGTTAAGTCTCGCCCTGGAAAAAGAGGGCTTCAGATACGATCCGGATACGGAGATTCTATGTACCGCTGGCTCTTTGGAGGCTATAAGCGCAACGCTTATGGCATGTACTAACCCAGGCGATGAAGTCATTCTAGTCTCCCCCTCTTATGCCGCCTACCGTAGTGCTATCCAGCTGGCTGGCTGCACTCCTCGCTATGCCGAGCTCGACGAGGATAATAATTTTGATTTTAAAGTTGAAACAATCGAGCGCGCAATAACTAAGAAAACAAAGGTGATTCTATATCCAACACCGAATAACCCCACCGGTACATTATTCTCAGAGGCTAAAACTAGACAGGTCGTAGAGCTTGCACTGCGAAACAGGCTTACCATCCTGACCGATGAAGTATACAAAGACTTCTATTACAGTGATGATAAACATTTCTCCCCCGCTGCAATTCCTGAGGCGCGTGATTCTTTGATCCGCGTACTTTCTTTTTCAAAAGCCTATGCCATGACCGGTTGGCGCATTGGATCATTGCACGGACCAGCTAAGATCGTTAAACGAATCGTAAAATACCATGATCCTATGGTGAGTTGTGCTCCGGTTGTGTCGCAGTATGCAGGTATCGCTGCACTACGTTACGGAGAGCAGTTTCTAGCAGAATTTAGAGCTGAATTTAAACGTCGGCGTGATTTTACCGTGAGTTACCTTGACACACTCAGCCATGTGCTTGATTACCAGCTACCTAAGGCAACCTACTTCGTCTTCCCTCGCATTAAGGACAGCGTGCCATATGCACACGATAGTAAGAAGTTCTGCTATGACGTCCTTGAAAAAGCAGAGCTAGCACTTGTGCCAGGAATTGCCTTTGGCCCATCCGGGGAGCAGCATTTTAGACTCTCTTTCGGAAAAGAGCTCTCTGAGATCGAAGCAGGCTTAGGCCGGCTTACAGATTATTTCTCCTTACGTACAAGACGATCCAGCCCAGTAGGTGTTACAAAGTTTCCCACTCAACCTAAAACTCCGCCTCTTACCAGACAGCTTGCCCAAAAATTACTTGGCATCTGCGCACGGTATTACCTGCAACGTAATCAGCCAACTATCATAGGCATCGCAGGCATTAAAGGAAAAACTGTTTTTAAGCGACAGGTCGAGGACCTGCTGAAAAAGCAATTTAAGGTACGTTCAAATATTCTGTCATATAACACTGCGCTTGGCCTACCATTGTCCGTGTTAAGCATTCGGCCGCCACGTACCTGGACCGACAAACTGCTCTTGCCGTTTCAGATGATACGACAGTCACTGAGAGCAAACTCCGAGCGTATTTTAATATTAGAATATGGCATCAGCTCCTTAGATGATGCACGTGCCCTACTTCAGATCGCTAAACCGAATTGGCTAATCGTTACTGACTTAACTATGGTTGATCCAAACCTGGATCGAGCCGATCTTTTTGAAGGAATTAAACTTCTCTGTGGCGCAGTCGGTTCAAATTTAGTTATCTGGCCACGTGAAAGCGGCTTAGAAGGCCTCGACCCAGCTCTTGCCTTTGAATCTACAGGCCTCACAAATGGCACTCTAAAAAGCAACAGAAACAGTTACCAGATAACGAAGGAGCTGATAGGACAAAGCGCACAACAGGCGGAACTTGCTGCGGTAATATTGGGAGAGCAGTTAGGAATATCAAGGTATAATATTGAGGAACATTTGAGATGAATATTTTAGCTCGAACAAGTGTACAAATTAGAGACTACAGATATCAACCAACAGGTCAGCTCTATCTAGCCTCAATCTTACTTTTCTTGTTCTTTATTAACAGCGTAAGTGCGGATAGTAAGCCCGCCTGGGTGGGTTGGGACGAGGCACTATTCAATCGTGCTAAAGCCGATAAAAAACTAGTACTCTTAGACCTTGAGGCGATCTGGTGTCATTGGTGTCATGTCATGGAGCAACAAACCTATGCAAACAAGGAGGTCTCATCCTTACTTAGCTCTAATTTTATTACCGTACGAGTAGATAAAGACTCCAGGCCTGATCTAGCAGCTGCTTACGGTGAATACGGTTGGCCTGCTACGATTATTTTCAATGCTGAGGGAGCTGCAATTCGAAAGCTATCAGGATATATTGAGGCACAGGAATTTACTAAAATTCTAAAAGATTCCATTCAGAACCCTAAAGCTGCCTCAACTACCGAGATAACGTTTTCTAATGTCACAGATCTTCCTTCGTCCATAAAAGACGAGCTTACAATAAGAAATACAACCTCTTTCGATCGTGACCTGGGTGGATTGAGGACCAAACATAAATACCTAGAGGAGGGCTCAGTAGAATTCCAGATGCTTGGGGCCTCTCTTGGCGAGCCGAGCAATACCTCCATGGCGCAACGCACATTGCATGCCAACCTAGCCCTGATCGATCCTGTCTGGGGTGGTGTATACCAGTACTCAACAGGAAGAGTCTGGACAAATCCACATTTTGAAAAAATAGCATCAACCCAGGCTAGGAATATGCGGCTCTATGCTAAAGCCTATTCCTTATTTAAATACGAGAAAGAGAAGCTTCTACAAGCTGCGCAGAATGTAGAGCGGTATGTTAGAGGATTTATGCTAAGTCCAGAAGGTGCTTTTTACACCAGCCAGGATGCCGACCTGGTGAAGGGTAGGCATAGTGACTCATATTTTAAACTCGACGATAAAGGAAGACGCGCTTTAGGAATTCCCTCTATCGACAAAAATATTTATGCTCGTGAGAACGGCTGGTTAATATATGCCTATGCTGAGCTTTATGCAGCTACTGCAGATCTTAAATACTTGGAAACTGCCAAGCAGGCTGCGAATTGGATCATCGCAAATCGCTCGCTTAGTAATGGAGGCTTTAAGCATAGCGCGCACGACAATACTCCGTATCTAAGTGACACGCTATATATGGGAGTGGCTTTTTTAAGCCTTTATACCGTTACGTCCGATCGCGTATGGCTATCACGAGCAGAGGCGGCGTTAAGTTTCATCGTAGCTAATTTTATCGGAGATAAAACACAGCCCGGCTTTTTATCAATGCGCCCTGCAACGTCTAGTATCCTTAAACCGACTCTCATTCTTGACGACAACCTATGGACGATGCGTCTAGCGATCTCTCTCTTCCACTACACCGGCAAAGCGCAGTACCGTGAATTAGCAAGACTTCCGCTCCCGTTCATATCAACAAAGGAGGTGGCCTTAAAAAATATCACGGAAGCAGGGATACTGATCGCCGATTACATGCTCAATAATGAGCCTACACACATTACAATAGTCGGCCCTAAGGATAATGAAGCGGCTAAGCAACTTTTTCTAAGTGCCGTAAAATATCCGGCGATTTATCAACGTGTGGAGTGGTGGGATAAAAAGGAGGGCCCTATGCCTAACCCTGATGTTCAGTACCCTGAACTTAGTAAACCTGCAGCCTTCGTATGCACAAATAAGCGCTGCTCACTCCCGATTTTTAAGCCTGAGGATATTGGAAAAACCGCAGATAAGTTTGCACGGGGCTAGCCTGCACTTCTCATTATATTGAAGTAAGACTCTAATAACTCTACTGTCTCTCGCCAGTAAGATTAAGAGTGAGAACATTAATTGCAGAACTTGCAGCTTTACTAGTAAATTTGCCTAAATTAAGACGGAAAGAGGTTGTTCCAGACTTCCACTCGATACTGCTAGACCTAAATATATTCTTAAAGGATGAGCTTTTTACTATATTTCCTTTAGCATCAAATTTTAACAAAGCCCTATTCTTCCCTGGGCCACCGAGTACAAGGACCGGAACGTTGTTTTCGCCGTTTACTAAACCTACGCCATCAACGTACCCTCTAACACCCCAGACGCGCTTGCCTACCCTGAAGAAGAAAACAGTTACTGTTTCTGTAGATGTGCCTAGTTCAACTACAAAGCTTGCTGATGAAGCTGCTGCAATTGATGACCATGATCCCTGTATATTCGTACCTTCAGGCAAAACTGGAGTGCGTGCATCCAGATTACCAGTAGCCCTGATAACGAGCTGCTCTGTATCCGCAAGGATCGGCGAAATGGAGATGAATAGATTTAAAAGCACAAATAATGGTAGAAAGAAAAATCTGTTCATATAAATTACTCTCCGGTTAGGTATTTAACGACTTCACTAGCATGATAGGACCCTTTCTGTGCAAAAGGCATCGTTCCTAACTCCTCAAGCTGATCTCCGCTAGTTACAAGCGGAGGCTCATTTTCACCACGATCACGGAGCTGGCCAATTCCGATTGTGGCAAATAAGGCGTTACATAGGCAATGACGCCCTTCTGTATCTGCTATATCTCCACCCTTCTTAACAAAGTCATCCTGTGGCTCACTGGCACAGCGGAAGCCAACACCACCTGCATCTTTCTTGAACGAAGATCTAAGATAGCCAAGATCGCAGATTCGGCCACGCTTCGCATATGAACCTGAGTCGGTCATCGTACCTGAAACTGTTGCTGTTTTAAATGGGAACCCGGTCGGTGACGCTCTAAAATCAGTATTAACCTTGACCTTGCCCTCCTTAGCCTCTGCAATAACATGGTGCTTAAGCTTTAATTCAATACCTGATTCTTCGGAGAATGCAAATAAAGTTCCGACCTGAATTCCAACTGCACCAAGCTTTTTCGCCTCTATTAATCCCTCCGGGCGCGCACGATCACCTGCTATCCAATACGGCCTTCCAATCTCGGTCATCTTCTGAAAATCACACTCATCACGCGGGCCGTACTCCGGTATGCCTTGAGCATTAGTTCCACGAGGCGGGGCGTTATGGCCTCCTGCTTTCGGCCCTTCCACTACAAAACCATCCACATCCCCTTCTACCTTTTTTACAAACATAGCTGCTAATGTATGGGTAGAAATAATAGGAAGAAATTTTGGTTTTATAAGATCAACACGTTGATGCGGGAAATAAGCCCGAGGATCAAATTCAAAGAACTCAGCTTCCTCTGATTTAGAATCGATCATATCAAGTTTAAGCGCCGCTTTTTCATTTCTATGAAGCTTATTAATAGCTCCGGGAATCTCTCGTGGAATGCCTGCCCCCATAAGAATGAAATCGACACCGGCCAACATGCCACCATAGATAGCGGAAAGGTTTGGCATCTGAATCTTAGTCAGCAGATTAATTCCAACTAATCCAGAATGTCCATGTTTAGCAAGAAAGACTTCGACAAATGATGCTAAGACATTTAGCCTTTCACGGAAAAGGTTTCCCACCCTCTGATATAGTGGGACGAGTTTATACTGCTGCCCTGGCTCACGGCCATTTGGCAGGAAATATTTCTTTAAGACCTCTGCTACGATTTCTGGAAATGGGAAATGCTGCATTGCATAACGCATCTGCCCGTCTGGATCGCCGTCCTGTAGACGACGTACAAGAACGGTATCAATACAGGTACCGGATACAACTCCTAGCTGCCCTGTCATTGACACCGCCCGCGCCAACTTCCAATTTGAAACCCCTACTCCCATTCCACCCTGAATTATACTGGGTAGCGCGGTAAATTTATGCTGAGTCAAAAATACTCTCCTAACTTCAAATGATTAGTTAGCTTATCAAATTTATAGAGATTAAGCACCCCCCTATACTGATAAAACCATTGTAATGCCATGGCAGCTGCTAAAAATGATAAATCTGCCTCTTTTATAAGAAAAGCGCACATGATTTACTGTAAATTCATCGATTTTACTATTTTTTTATAAGGGCATTTACGCTTAAACACATTAAGTTGATTCTTAGCATTGCCATCAGTGTAGCTCTCCTAGCCTGGATATACTTCGTAATGGACTGGCCGGTAGTGCTAGCCCACCTAACAGAGGTGAATTATATCTACTTTTTACCGATTACTTTACTGCTCATTATACACTACCTATTACGAGCCATCCGCTGGCGCTACCTACTCGCAGGCTCTGATGCAGTATCCATTCAGATACTGTTTGAGTCTCTCATGCTAGGCAATTTTGCAACCTATATTCTGCCCTTGCGTGCCGGAGAGTTCATTCGACCTTATGCCCTGAGTATGAAAAGCGGATACTCTTTCTCTTCTAGCTTTATCTCAGTTGTGGTAGAGCGTTTTCTTGACTTAATGCTGGTACTTCTATCTTTTGGAGGCTTACTGTTTTTCATCGAGAATATCCCTGCCTGGGTACACCACGGAGCATTAATCTTGACTTTTTTGGCAGCTGCTATCTTTGCCATGATCGTTCTTGGTAGTTTTCTGCCTAGTCTAGTTTTAAAAATTGGTGGGTGTTGTTTCCTCTTGCTGCCGCAAAAATTTAGGTATGCTGCCGATAGATTGTTGCAGGATTTTATCGCAGGCACTCAGGTCCTAAAAACCCCCAAAAACCTCTTTATTACTGTGGGGCTTTCTTTGTTAGTTTGGCTATCATGCCACGTTGTTTATCTGCTTTTCCTGCCTTTGATGAATGTCGAATCCAGTCTGACGCTAGCCGTATCGATCTCGGTAATTATAGCACTTGCTGTAGCTGCTCCAAGTGCGCCTGGTTTCATCGGTGTATTTCAGACTGCATGTGTTGCCGCGTTTGCTCTATTTGGCATAAGTAAGGAGAGTGCTATCGCTTACTCAATCGTTAGCCATGCTTTCCAGTTCATATTAATTGTCGGTTACGGAATTTTTCTGCTGATTAAGAACAACATTCGGTTTGCAGACTTAATGCATAGAGATGAAGCTACAACTTCCACTTAATCTCTCTACGTTTGAGATTTCGCAAAATTTCATTCGTTTTTGAGAAGTGCTTGCAGCCAAAAAAGCCGCGGCTCGCGGACAAGGGGGAAGGATGAGCTGCTTTCAATACAAAGTGTTTATTTGGATCGATTAGCGCGCCCTTTTTCTGTGCAGGAGAGCCCCATAACAGGAACACTACCCCCTGCTTGCGGTTGTTAATCTCAGATATGACCCGATCTGTAAATTGTTCCCAGCCTCTACCGGCATGGCTCTGCGGATTTCCTTGCTCAACTGTAAGCACAGTATTTAATAACAAGACACCCTGCTTAGCCCAGCCTATTAAGCTCCCGCTTATAGGAGCAGGAATACCTAGATCAGCAGCTAGCTCCTTAAAGATATTCTTTAATGAGGGCGGCTGAGGAACGCCTGGCTGCACCGAAAAGCAGAGCCCATGCGCCTGGCCAGGGCCAAAATACGGGTCCTGCCCTAGTATAACTACTGAAAGATCCTCAAAAGAAGTATAACTTAGCGCCGCAAAGACATCCTCAGTTGCGGGGTATATTATCTTTCCACGTAAGCGCTCCCCCTCTACAAAACCAAGAAGTTTCTTAAAATATTCCTTCTCCTTCTCGCCGGTCAATACATCCTTCCAGTTAACGGGCCGCGCTTCCCTTGAAGGCATTTGGTTGTTTTCAAAAATTCCTACTTGATCCATAAGCTTAATATTTTTTAGCTGCCTCTACCTCTTCAATGATTCTTATATACGATTCGTAGCGCGAGAACGGCAGATCCCCTTTCTCTACGGCCGCCTGAACTTCGCAGTTATCTTCAAATATATGAGCACAGTTCGAAAACTCACATTTAGAAGCATATTTTGCAAAATCAGGGAAAGACTCGCGTGCCTGTTCCTTACTAAGATAGGAGACTCCAAATGAGTTTATTCCTGGAAGATCAATTAATAAGGCGGACCCGTTAGTACGTTCATATAAATGCCCAATAGCCTGCGTAGTGGTCTGGCGACCCTGGCCAGTTCGCTCACTTACCTCCGCAGTTTTCTGTCTACTACCGGGAATGAGCATATTAATGATGCTGCTTTTCCCTACCCCGGAGATACCAGTAAGAGCTATCGTTCGTTTAACCGGATCTAGAATAAGATCCTTGATCTCCGAGAGCCCATCCCCTCTTTTTACACTGCTTAGTATGATCGGCAGATCTATTGCGCGGTAAGGCGCTAGGTCTAACTCTCCCTCCTCTGCCTGGTCGATCTTGTTTACTACTAAAGAAGCGGGAAAATCCTGAAAATGAGCAGAGCAGAGGACTCGATCAATGAAAGCAGTATTAAATAGCGGTGGAACAGCGGCAACGATTATAAGTTGATCTAAATTGGCACATACCACCTTCTCTTTGCCGCCATAACTTCTCATCAGAAAATTCCGCCGCGGCAGTACTTCTGATACAAAATGCTCTCCACTCCGTTCTGAAAAATGCACGAAATCTCCGACTGCAATCCCGTCCTCTACTAATTTAGTAGATAATACCCCTTTTAGTCGCAGCTGCTCAGTGTTTAATATCTGTACTGTGCGACGTGAAACCGCAAGTACGAGCCCAATCTCGGCACCATATTTTTCAGGGAATAAATAACTCATTATTTTACTAGGAACTCACCTGCTGGGTCGATTTAATCTGATCCCGAAAATCAGCGATGGCCTCCACGGCGCTCCGTCCAACACCCAGCCAATCTACATTCTTACCGTACTCTCCTATTACTATTGAGAGGATGGAAAATATCACCGGCGCAACCAGAGCCGGGAAAACGCCGCGCACCTCAATCCCCGGGAGGATCTTTACGATAATCCAAAATATAACACCATTAGCTAAGAATAGGACTAATGCCTGAGTAGTTATCGCATCCGGTATCTGGAAAAAAAGAGCAGTATCCCAGATTTTAGAGTTTACTAAGGCAAGGCCTACTACTGTAAGCAGGGCACCAAGCGGCCCAGTCACTTTAAGGCCAGGTATAAGCAAGGCAGTTAAGAGCATCGCTATTGTCTGTAGCACCCAAAAATTTAGATCAAGACTTAATAAGGGAGATAGATTGTCCATTTGGCCCAAGTCTAGCCGTAACCTTACGGAGTTTCAACCTAGAAGGAGCAGTTCGAACTAAGAAAAGGCGAAAAATGCCCGAAAACACACAGCTTTATCAAGTTTGCGAATTCACCCGAAGGGTGAGCCTGCTGTCGAACTGTTTTCGGGCATTTTTCGGCCTAAAAAAGGGTTAGAACTGCTTTTTCTAGGTGAACTAAATCCGGCAACTGCCGGATTTAGTTTCAAGAAAAAATACCACCTCTGGACTAAGACACTAAAGATGATTAGTATGATAGAGCGATGATTAATATAGATAAGATCAGGGCTAGATTTTCTAAAAGCAGTTTGCTTGGAAGAATAAACGATCGGGTCAATAGATCCGCTTTTGTTCTTAGAGCTTCGACTGGGTGGGTATTTATTCCAGGGTTCGTGCTTATTTTAGCCGCGGTTGCTATTCTGCTTTTTCCTGCTCTGTTTATCACTTTAATAGCTACACTATTTCTCTTCGTAGGAGCAGCGCTTTGCGCCGTGGCTTGGCGTTTTATGGAGCTAAAACATAGGCTTAATAAAACTATGCAACAGTTTCAAGGCGGCACAGTTATAATTCAGGGTTCTAGGAAGATTGACGATATTTTTGGTGCAGAGGAGGAGAAACACGACAAAAAAATCATATTACATTAGATAAGGCCCTAATATTGCTTGCTATTTAATGTATAAATTCTCCTGATTGTAAAGAGCGCTTTAAAGCTTTACGATCATCGTAACTACTAGCTAAACTATTAATGAAATTATATTTTAAACTTATATCTGTTCTTTTACTGGCCACAGTAGCCTTCGCTGAGCAGCCTATTCCTCCAGAACAGGTCAAAATTAGCACCCCACGTTATAAGCCAATTTTTGGAGAATTCGAGCCCGAACTCGGATCTTATAGATACTCAGTATCCTGGCAAGGTATTCCTGCAGCGGATGTAGAGGTAAGTGTTGAGCGTGATGGAGACTATTATAAAATTGGCGCTTTTGCCAAAACCTACTCAGCTATTGACCTGTTTTATAAGCTTCGTTATAAAGCCGAAGGTGTTATCTCAGCTGAGAACCTCCATCCCGTCAAAACCTCTATAGACTATAGAGAAAATAGAAGAGTCAAGCTTGTTAACATTGACTTTCTAGAAGGAGGAGATATACATGCAACTAGGGAGCATGTTGGTAAGAGCAAAGAGGAGTTTAGATTTAATCCGGACAACTTTACTCTTGACCCTTTTTCTGCCGCTTTTCTAGCGCGTAGTCTGGACTGGCAGAAGGGCGTTTCTAAATATTTCGATACATTTAACGGAAAGAGCCGCTACCTAATTACTCTTACAGCTGAAGACCAGAAGCAGATGTGGGTAAACGGAGAGTTAAAGGACGTATGGGTGATCGTTCCTAAGATTAAAAATTTCAGCTCACCTGGTCAGGTCAAGAAGCTAAGAGAGGCTAAAATATATGTTACTGCAGATTCTAAAAGAGAGATTCTCCAGATCGTAAGCGAGGTTTTTATCGGCTCAGTTAAAACACGTCTAAGAACTTTTACCCCAGTAAATGAGCCTAACCGCGTAGCCAAGGTAATTTTTGGCGAACGAAAAAACAACCAATTGTAATAGACAGATAGAAAAATTGGAGCAGGATACTCCTATCCGTTTACACTCAGATCAGTAGAATCCTCTACCTCAAATTCAGGATTGTCGATATCGAATTCTACGTTGTTTTTAACGTTCGGATTGTCGACATCTGCATCTACTTCTGCTTCGCCGTCAACGACCGTGGTGGCGCCCTCTACCTCGAAGGTTAATTTTCCGCTGTTATCTCCGAATAGGTTCTTCGCAAAAAAGAATACAACATAACGGAGGTTTCCAGAGATTTTATTAACTGTTGGACCAACATCTATATCATTACCGTCAACCTCAAGATTGGCTGTATTATTTAGATAGTTAATGCCGTTAACGAATCGAATTTTAAGCATTATACCGTTCGGATGGACATCATTAATATGAACTGTAACTTTAGAGTGATCACCCAGGTCGATCTCACTAGGATTTGCATCAATAGCCACTTCGGCAGCTCCGATAAAATCCTCTCCGCCTCCGCCGCCGCCACAGCTAATTAAACATGGGATCAGGATAGTAATTACTCCGCTTATGAAGTGTTTATTTAACATATTTTTCCTTTCACCTAATCTAAAATAGGTTGCATAATACGGCAACTGGCAATTGATATAATGTCCAGTCCAGATAGTGCTTATAGACCTAAGCTTATTCAACCTTTCGTTATTTTGTCATTCACTATAGATCATTTAAACTTGAGATATGTATACTATCTTCTAACCACTTATCGATTAGCTTTGTAGCTATCTCGTTGCCATCCTTTGTCATATGGCAGTGGTCATAAAAATACGTGCGTGTGTAAACATGCATATCTTGCTCATCCTCCCTATATAGTTCCTGACGCATCGGTGCCTGTAAGTCAAAACAGTTAATCCCAAGATTGTCACACATTTTACGAAATTGTTGTTGCGGATAATTATTTTCTACCTTGCCTGTGACCTGAAAGCTAAGTGGAAAGAGTAAGACGGCAAATTGCCTGTCTTCCTGCCTTACCAAATCTCGCCAACTCTTTGTTATCTTTGTCATTGCCTGCCACATATCTGGATTCCAGGCCATGCCAAAATCTAGGTAAGCATGAGATATTTCGAAATTAAAAGCTTCTGGATCTCTAAAATAATCGCCCTGACGAACAGCTTGGCTTAGTTTAAAAAAACTGCGCCACTTCTCAAGCTCTAAATTTCCACCTTGATCATTGCGGTAAAAATATGAGTTAAACAGGGCTAGTCGATTAATCAACCATGACAAAAATCGACTCTCAGAATACGGATACTTTAAAGAGGTTGCATAAAATCTCCTTGATTCATTACCGTCATTCAGATACATACCAACTAAAACCAGATCGGCTTGCAACTGATCCTTGATTTCCAAATAATGATAATACTCATCACTACCATTTGCCCCTGGTAAGGCTGCATTGATCACCTGAATCTCCTTGCCTGCGATTCTGCCTCGTAATAATCTCTCTAATTGACGTGTGATCGAATCTTCTTCAGCGACATAGTCACAAAAAGTTATAGAGTCTCCAAAAAATGCTATGCGATACTGGTTCTTAGCCTTTTCTTGCAGCTCGTCGTAGCGTAAGCCGAGAGAATTTGTTTTTATCACTACATCTTGCTTGCTTAACTTGTGTTCTTTAATTAGGGCAGTCATATTAGGGCGCAATCTAACCCCTTGTTGCCCGGACCAGTCCATAATAGAATCAATGAAGCCGTTCTCCTGAGTCACACTACGCTGCGGTGCATTAGATGGAGTGGTTTTTTTATTGGACTCCACCCTAACAATTACTTGTGGTGGCAGTAAAACACGTGCAGTGGCTTCGAGCAGTACAAACACTAAGAGTAATGAAATAAATGAGATAGAGAGGCCTTGGAATATTTTATTCATGCCGATTATTAGTGCGTTTGTGTAAGCAACTGACTGGCCTGAGCAATTTGTTACCTGACTATTACCCACAAGTCATAAAAAGTGCGAGTTTTGTAGCTTGTCTTTTTGCAGACCTAATCCTATTTCCTAGCCTTCGTCCTCGTCTTTTTCCTTGTCAGTTATCCTAGTCCCAGTCCTAGCCAGTAAGAATTGAAACTATAGATTTTAAAAACATCTTTGGCTCGGTAACTTTCTCA
>CAZKXU010000093.1:0-13482 GCA_964556665.1 uncultured Bdellovibrionales bacterium
CTGGGGCAACGCTGCGCGCTATACGTGAAAAAACTTATTTGGCGAAGCACTAGATGGGCTAAATAACGGTATTTTTTAAAGGAGCCTTGGTTCCCGGCAGGCATTGAAGCGCTAAAAGCTTCTGCAATCTATGAATCACCGACAGTAGAAAATTATACCAGCTAAAACCAAGTTTTTCATTGATGAGATATTGTAGTTTTGGAATAATCTAGTTATATGAAAATAAGAATTCTAATATTTCTCCTAATCCCTTCGATTCTTTTAGCTGCTCCTAAACAGTTCTGCATCTATCAGGAAAGTGATGGTGCAATTAAGCAGGTAAGTGGCATTACAAATGTACCAGTGGAGTTTAGAAAGCATGCAAAGTGTTTCGCCGAGAAGCAGACCCTGACGATGGCTGCACCAGGAGAGGTGGAGCTAGAGGGTACAATCCGTCGTGAGGAGATCACAACGGATATCGGTAAGATTAATATGCGCTGGCCGCGCAGCGCTGAGGAGCTTTTTGGTCGAACGCCTCAGAGGGCTATGGTTGAGGCGCAAAGGGCGGTGGTTAGAGCTTTGCGAAATGCTGGGTTTCCCTCCACTCTTTTTGATGCGACCCGCGAGTGGCAGGTTGTCTTTATGGACGAGAATGTGCCCGAGGAGCAGATTCCACGTCAGCTTGTCTCTAACTGCCATCCTGGTTGGATGACCCCACCGGCTAATATTTATATCGTAGCACAACGCATTGCGGCAGGTTGCAGCGGCTTTAGGAAACTGGCAGGAAGGGATTCCGATGCAGAGCTAGCGGCTACACTAATTCATGAGATGGGGCATGTGATCGAATACCATCTCCTTGATAACCAGATTGCCCATCAGAGGCTACGCGCAGAGGGATTTGCCTCCTGGTTTGAATTATATGCGGGAGATCTAGCACCGATTATTCCGGATGGTATGACTGAAAAAAAACTTAATGAATATGCTGAGCATTCATATCTTGAATCTCCACAGGCATTTAACTTCCAAGGTTCAGCTCAAGATTACGCTCGAGCGGCGCTTTTCTTCCGTTATCTGGAGAAGAGAAAAGGGGCACGCGGAGTAGTAGATATGTATGAAATGATGCGTACTGAGAGGCTGCCGTTATTCGATGCTCTGCAGAGCAAGCTAGGGATGAACATAGCTAAGATCGATCAGGAGATGAGAAAACTGATTCAATGAACATAACCTAGCCTAACACCCCATTAAAATGATATCATAGCCTCAGCTTTACCGTGGTTAACCTATTATGAAGATCTCATTAATTGGCTTTATGGGTGTTGGAAAATCGACCTTGGGGCCACTCCTTGCAAAGCGTCTTGGGTTTGAATTTATTGAGCTCGATGCTCTGGTTCTTAAGCGAAGTGAGATGGAGAGCATCCCTGCCATATTTGAGAAGGGCGGAGAGGGGCTATTTAGAACTTTAGAAACTGAGGTAGTAGCAGAGTTTGCAGCAAAGGATCGCATCGTTATTGCTACAGGTGGTGGCATTGTCACCAATCCTGCGAATATAGAAGCTTTACGGAAAAACGGTATTATTGCACATTTAGAGGCTAGCTTTGAAACGGTAGCAGCGCGACTTACGGCACAGCAGGACAGGCCGCTTTTTCAGGACATGGAGAAGGCTAAGAAGCTCTTTAATAGTAGGCGTACGCTTTATAAGAACTACGCCGATCTCGCGCTTTCGACGGATGGAAAAAGCCCTGAGCAGCTGTTACAGGATCTTGTTGATAAGTTAAGGAATTTAGTTCAGAAAAAATGAGTCAGATTAAGGCTTCAACTAGGGCGATCTATATAATCGGCGATCCGGCTTTGCACTCACTCTCCCCTGCAATGCACAACGCTGCCTATGAGGAGCTTGGTATGTCTGCGGAGTATGTATACTTAGCTGCCTCTATAAAGGCAGCAGCGCTTAGCGCGGGAGTCGATGCGCTTAGAACTCTTGATATCTTAGGCTTTGCGGTGACCCATCCACATAAGATAGCAATTGTTAAGCTACTAGATCGCTGTGATGAAGCTGCGCAGGAGATTGGCGCAGTTAATACAGTTGTAAATAATGCGGGAAAATTAGTAGGTTTTAATACAGATTATATAGGAGTAGTACGAGCGCTTGAAGAGCGAGGAGTGATTAAAGGAAAAAGTGCGGTAATATTAGGTGCAGGAGGTGCTGCGCGCGCAGCATGTTTTGGGCTGATTAAAGCAGGGGTTGAGGTGACGGTCTTAAATCGCACGATCGACCGCGCTAAAGAGCTTGCCCTAAGATTTGGAGCGCAGTATGGAGGGCTAGAGGAGTTTTCTAAAAAGCGCTTTGATATAATAATTAATAGTACGCCGATTGGAATGGGTACAAAATCAAAGGACACGATCGTTCCTGAAGGGGCTATCTTAAGTGGACAGGTTGTCTTTGATATGGTCTATCAGCCTACGATTACACCGCTACTTCGACAAGCTAATAGGGCCGGTGCGACAGTAGTGCCTGGACATAAAATGCTTCTGCATCAGGCAATTGAGCAGTTTAAAATCTTTACAGGCCGAGAGGCTCCTTCAGAGCGGATGAATCGAGTTATGTTATCCCACCTAGGAGAGGCTTAGTACGTGACAGTTCGATATTGCTTGCCTATACGTGTTGCAAAAATAAATGAAGCAGAGAATCTAATAGCAGAGCATGACCGTTTTTATTCATCATTTGAAATATGGGTAGATTATCTTGAGGACTATTCTTTGCAGGCGCTGTTGGGGCTTTCAAGACATTTAGGTGAGAGACTCATACTACTTTTTCGTAGAGATCGCCTAGAAGCAATCCGCTTACCTCTTAAGGATCGTTTAGCGCTTATGGAGGAACTTACTTCATGCGGATCTTTTCTAGATCTAGATCTCACTACTCAATCGCAGGAGCTTAACTACTCAATAGATCTTGGTCTTAAATTGATTACCTCGTATCATAACTACGATCGCACACCGGATCGAGCTGAGTTAAGGGAGTTACATAGGTTGATGTTGGTATATAAACCAAATCTGGTAAAGTTTTCCTCTTTTTGTAGAGGTGCTGATGAGGCTTTGGCGCTTCTTGATTTCTGGCTTGAGTTAAGGACGCAAACTACTCCTTCTCTCGTCATAGGCATGGGAGAGCATGGGGTCTTAACAAGGATTGTAAGCTTAAAATGGGAGGCGCCGCTTGTTTTTGCGCCGCTTTTGAATCTTCAAGCAAGTGCCCCAGGGCAGTTATCAAGACCGCAACTAGAAGTAATTAATGGAATCTTTAATTGATGCCCAGTGATATATAGTTATGAGCGTTAGTCGTATTTACTCATTAATTGCGGGCCTGTGCGAGCGTGGCTCAACGCACCTGGGGCGTACTACTGTCCGCCCTTACGAAAACATTTGTATTGTGACGAGGCGACTTTGTGCGAACTGCCGTTCGCACGATGGGCGGATTGCCATCCGCCCCTACACGAAAAAATTGTAAAAAGTAAAAATGATTAGGTAGGGGCAGACGGTAGTCTGCCCAAGATGCGAGCGGCAGCTCGCATAGGGATGATCAAAATTATTTTCTGTACGGGGACCCTCTTTTTTGCAAAAACAAGACTTGGAGGTCTATACAGAAATTAGATAGTCTTACCTGTCCGCCAGAAACCTGCTTATTGCACGTAGGGACTCTGTGCTAATATGGTGCTCAATGCCCTCTACGTCTTCCTCTGCAATATGACTTGGAACTCCGAGTGTAGTTAAAAATTTATATAAAAGTTCATGTTTTTCCCGTGATTGTAATGCAAGCCTTTGTCCTTGAGCAGACAGTTCAAGGGGTTGATGACGGCTGGTGTTTTTTAAGTATCCCTCTAATCTTAACCGTTTCAAAGTTCGTACTGCTGTAACATGCGAAACACCAAGATGCTTTGCTACTTCACAGGTGCGCGCCTCTCCCTGTTTCTCAATTAGATAGGCTATGAGCTCAGTATAATCTTCGGCAGCCGCATTTTGATGTTGTCGACGCATTGCTTGAAAGGGCCTAGCGCGAGGATTAATTTTTTTAGTTGACATCTTGTTTTATGTAGCCTATACTACATAATATGTAGCATCTGCTACATATGGAGTCAATATGTTTCGTATTTTATTTTTAATTATCATCCATGCAGTTACGCTTGAGGCGCAGCTTAAAGTTGTGACTACTACAGCTATGATTGGCGATCTGGCTAAAAACATTGGAGCTGAGCATGTGACGGTACAGTCTCTAATGGGTTCGGGTGTTGATCCTCATCTGTATAAAGCAACACAAGGTGATCTAAAGTTGTTATTGCAGGCCGATCTAATTCTCTATAATGGATTACATCTTGAAGGTAAAATGGCTGACACTTTGGAAAATCTTGCTAATAGAAAAAAGGTCGTAGCTGTTACCTCGGAGATCTCTAAAGACGCACTTAGAAAGCCAGCTGAGTTTGAAGGGCAGTATGACCCACATATTTGGTTTGATGTGGCACTTTGGGTAGGAACGATTAGGCCTGTAGTAGAGGCTTTAGCAGAACTTGCTCCGCAGTATAAGGAGGCATTTCGAAGCAATGGAGATAACTATCGGAGCAAGTTATTTGCATTAGATGAGTGGGTCAATAGTCAGATAAATTCAATACCACAGTCGCAACGTGTTCTTATTACTGCACATGATGCCTTTGGATATTTTGGTCGTGCTTATGATATCGAAGTAGCTGGTCTACAAGGAATTAGTACAGCAACAGAGTTTGGTCTGCAGGATGTAAAGCGTGTAGTAGATTTAGTAATTGCAAAAAAAGTTAAGGCTATTTTTGTTGAGGCAAGTGTTCCACAACGTTTTGTATTGGCGCTGCAAGATGGTGTTCGTGCTAAAGGATCAGAGGTCAAAATCGGTGGTGAACTTTTTTCTGATTCAATGGGCGCACCAGGCAGCAGAGAGGGTGAGTATCTTGGCATGGTAAGACATAACGTAAATACGATAGTTAAGGCCTTAAAATGAATATTGCAATTGAAGTACATGACCTTACTGTGGCTTATCAACATAAACCAGTATTATGGGATGTGGATTTTAAGCTACCGGAAGGCAGCATCATCTCAATTGTTGGTCCTAATGGTGCAGGCAAATCAACTTTGCTTAAGGCGATGATGGGATTGCTACCACTATCTAGCGGAGAGGTAAAATTTTATGACCAGCCGCTTTCTAATAGGCGCTCACTACTTGCCTATGTCCCACAACGCAATGAGGTCGATTGGGATTTTCCAATCAGTGTGCGTGATGTGGTGCTAATGGGACGATATGGCGCGCTTCCATTTTATAGAAGGCTTGGCAAGGCTGAGTACAAGATCGCTGATCAGGCGTTAGATCAGGTCGGCATGCTTGAATTTAGCAAACGCCAGATTAGTCAACTCTCTGGTGGCCAGCAACAACGTGTCTTTGTTGCGCGTGCGCTTGCCCAGCAAGCAAGCATTTATCTGATGGATGAGCCTTTTGCTGGAGTAGATGCTGCAACTGAGCAGGCGTTAGTTGGCATATTTAATAGTTTAAAAGCACAAGGCAAAACCTTGGTTTGTGTACACCATGATCTAAATACCGTGATCGAGTACTTTGATTGGACAGTGCTATTAAATTTGCGGCTAATTGCTGCTGGCCCAACCAAAGATGTTTTTACACCGGACAATTTAAGTAAGACCTATGGAGGTAGGCTTGGCCTGTTAAATGAAGTTGCTGAAAGATTACGAAAAGGTGGTTGGGAAAAGCGGGCGTAATAATTAAGACTGTGTACATAATGTCACTTACTTAAATGAGGAGGCACAGAGCTAGTAGTTATTCACAAAGCGTAAGTACTGGGACTGCGGGCATCCTTGCCCGCTTTGTGAAATAGCACTCCACAAAGCGGGCACGGATACCCGCGGTCTCAGTGAGTTTTTAATATGTTAGAACAGTTCCTTCAATTCTGGTCCTTTAATGATCCAAATGTGGGCTGGGTACTTTGCGGTTCAGTATTGCTTGGGGCAGCCGCGGCAGTAATCGGCACCTTTGCATTTTTACAACGAAAATCCTTAGCAGGTGACGCGCTCGCCCATGCCGCATTGCCAGGTGTAACAACAGCTTTTCTAATCTTTCAATCCCGTTCACCAGCAGTGATTTTAGGAGGAGCAATAGTTAGCTGTATTATTGGATATATGACAGTTGAATTCCTTACAAAAAAAACAAAGATTAAGGAGGACTCAGCACTTGCAATAGTCTTATCACTTTTTTTTGCAATAGGAATATTTCAACTCACCATCATTCAAAAGCTTCCAAATGCCGCGCAGGCAGGACTAGATAAATTACTGTTTGGTCAAGCTGCAGCTATTGTTAAGGCTGATCTAATAGTGCTTGCTATTCTTGCGTTCATCCTTCTTTTGTTCGTCATAACATGCTTTCGCGAGCTACGCGCCATAACCTTCGATCGCAGCTTCTCACTAAGTCTTGGGATGAATGTTCAGCTTTTTGATATGCTCTTGGCTGCTGCCATAGTGCTTGCAGTAGTGATCGGGTTACAGCTTGTAGGGGTGGTGTTGATGGCTGCTTTGCTTTTAACACCGCCTGCGGCTGCAAGATTTTGGAGTGATGACTTAAAAAAAATACTATTATTGTCCGGTATTTTTGGCGCACTTTCAGGAGTTGCTGGTTCAAATATATCATATTTAGCACCACGTATGCCAACAGGTCCCTGGATGGTGGTTGCGATTACTACTCTATTCCTCATCTCGTTTTTATTTGCTCCAAGAAAAGGTTACCTTGCGCAACGATATCAACGTGTAAAGCTTGCTCAGCGAATGTTAGATGAAAATTTATTAAGAACACTTTACAAGTTAGCTGAGCAGGCAAGGGATTTTAAGGAGTATTTTGAGCCATCGAAAATCTTAGCATTTAGAGATATCTCTACAACTAAACTTAATCGTGCCATATCAAGACTTATTGCCTTAGGTCTAGTAACATTGAATGAGAGTAAGATTGGACTAAGCGCCACTGGTTTAAAGCGAGCCGCATTAATTACCCGTTATCATCGGCTATGGGAGCTTTATCTTACTGAGCGTGTAAATATTGCATCTGATCATGTGCATGACGATGCTGAGGAGATAGAGCATATTTTAAACCCCGAGCTAGCTGAGCAACTAGCACATGAGCTTGGGCTAGTCGGCACCGATCCACACGGCAAGGTAGTTCCTAAAGAGGTACAGACGGTGGTTTCTATGGGGCGCAAATGAATCTCAGTTTAGGTATTGATGATTTATGGATTATTGCGATTGCAATCATGGTTTGTAGTGCCTGCGCTTTGCTGGGCGTTTTTTTAGTACTAAGAAAGCTCTCCATGATTGGGGATGCGATTAGCCACTCCGTGCTGTTTGGTATAGTCGTTGCTTTTTTACTTACCTCTAGCCGAGGTTCTGCAGTAATATTGATAGGTGCTACAGCAGTTGGAATTTTGACAACCTTACTAATTAATTTTTTATCAAAACAGGGGAAAGTTCAGGAGGATGCCTCAATCGGTGTAGTTTTTACCTGGCTTTTTGCACTAGGCGTTATTCTGATCTCTTATTATGCGGGACAGGTCGACCTAGATCAGGATTGTGTTTTGTATGGTGAAATTGCATTTGCTCCTTTAAATCGGCTAATTATCGGTGCAACTGATATTGGTCCAAAAGCCTTTTGGACTATGGCTATAATCACACTAATTAATCTGCTCTTTGTAGTTTTTGGATACCGTCAATTAAAAACGATCTCTTTTGATCCGATCCTCGCTACAAGTTTAGGGGTAAGTATCACTCTATGGCATTATCTGTTGATGACTTTTGTCTCTCTTACTGCTGTTGCTGCATTTGATTCAGTCGGTGCAATCTTGAGTGTGGCCATGCTTGTTATCCCGGCAAACGCCGCGTATTTAATAGCCACAAGCATTAGAGGCATGATTGCTCTTGCCCTTACCTTCGGCATTATTTCAGCTATCTTTGGATATTTTTTAGCAGCCTATTTTGATGCATCCATATCAGCTTCAATTGTAATTGTGGCAGGTGGTATTTTGGGGTTGGTGGTGGCTTATACTGTAAGGCCTATACTGAAGAACAAAATAGCGTAGCGTTATTCTGTCTGTCGGCTTTTGACTATCAGAATCCAACACCAAAAGAAACAGTCATATAGTCACCAATTTAATCTCCACAAAGGTCAGCGTTTCATCTAAACAGAGTTGTGCGGATTATAAAAGAAAGCTCCCCTCGGTAAAGGCGCAGTAATATCAGGTAGTTATAAGTGTTTATCCAATATCTTGACCTTTCCTTCAAATCTGGCGACATTTCATAGTAACTATGAACAAAACTACATCACAAGCAGGTTTCTCTTTGGTAGAAGTATTGGTGACTACTGCGTTAGTCGGCATACTGGCAGGCATTGCAATGATGACCTATAACAGTTACCGAAACCGCGCCTTTGATGCGATGGCACAGTCAGATTATAGAAATTTAATTGTAGGAGTAAAGGAGCTCTTAAACTCTGAAACTCCGCCGCGACGGGTTTCAATCAGAGCACGTAGTGGCCCTGGAGCGCTTCCTAGTCCGCTTACACATGTGACCCTTTCGACTGGTGTGACTACTACTGTATTATTCACTTATACTCCGCGTGCAAATCAACAGCCGCTTATCAACACTACACTTGACGTTCAACATGAACGAGGCACCAAGAGATATCGGTATGTTGAGGTAAATGGAGTAGTTACAGAGACGGTTACTAATAGGTAGCTATCAGACGAGGTTCAGATGAGTGGTCCGACTAAGCAGATAAAAACTGAATATAGTAAAATAATGAAGGGCATCGAGGAGCGAGATGAGGTGGAGGCTATGGCTCAGCGCTTTAGACCGCCTAAACGGAAACTCTCTCCCGCGGTCATTAAAAAATTTATAGGCTTGGTGATTGCGTCAATAGTTTTTGGCTGGATGAGTACTCCTGAGGAGATTATGACTGAGGGGCAGTACAGGGAAATGTTGAAAAAGAAATACCCTGACAATATTGCGCTTGTAGAAGCTTCTAATGAATTTGTCTCTAATACCAGTGCTCCGCTAGATCAGGTTATCCCTAACCTTAACAAGGCATTAAAACAGGATCCTAAGGAACCAGATCAGTTCGATCCGAAGCGCTTTCTGACAATCGGAAAAACCTCAGTTTATCCCGACACAAAGTAGTTTCTGTCCTTCTGGGCAGGAACTAATTGCTCCGATTGCGGCACTACTCAGAGTCAATAAATAATGTTACCGTGTCCAGATAAATTCATATGAATTTTCTTAACCGTTTGCGCGAAAAAGTAATAGTTGTTGATGGTGCCATGGGCACTACTATTCAGTCGTATAATCTAACTGCGGATGACTTCGAGGGGTTGGACGGCTGCAACGAGCTTCTGTGCGTAAGCCGACCAAAAATTATCCAGGAGATTCATAGCTCTTTCTTTGATGCAGGAGCAGATGTAGTTGAGACAAATTCCTTTGGCAGTGCCTCAGTAGTTCTGGCTGAGTATGATATTGCAGAGCGAGCATATGAGATCTCAAAACAGTCAGCTCTACTTGCTAGGCAGGTAGCAGATGACTTTAGCTCCCGTTCCTGGCCGCGCTATGTTTCCGGCTCGGTTGGGCCAACTACGAAGCTACCAACTTTAGGTCATATAAGCTTCGACGATCTATATGCAGCCTATATGCCGCAGATGTTGGGCCTGATTGAAGGAGGGATCGATCTATTCCAGATTGAGACATGCCAGGATATTTTGCAGGCAAAATGCGCGATCCTAGCTGCCTGGGATGCGATGCGAAAACTTAAAAAACAGCTCCCTATCTGCGTTACAGTAACTTTAGAAACTACCGGCACTATGCTTGTCGGGACGGAAATTGCTGCTGCGCTAGTGGTGCTGGAGACATTACCGGTTGATATCGTTGGAATTAACTGTGCTACCGGTCCTGATATGATGCAGGAGAGTGTGCGCTTTCTTGGAAAAGCAAGCTCTCATCCTATAGCAGTTTTACCTAATGCCGGACTCCCTCAGAACAAAGGCGGTAAGGCGGTTTACAGCCTGGGGACCGATGTTTTTGCTGATTTTCAGGAGATCTTTGTTCGAGACTATGGTGCTTCTATGGTAGGCGGCTGTTGTGGTACTACGGCTGCTCATATTAAAGAGCTTTTTCAGAGAGTGGGAAGTCTTGCGCCTAAGGATCGGCCTGTAGATTTTGCTTCGCATGTTTCCTCTACTTATTCTGCTGTGCCGTTAGATCAGGACGGCTCATCTCCCTTAATTATCGGAGAGCGTTGTAATGCCAACGGCTCGAAGCAGTTTAAGGAGCTCCTGCTGAAGGAAGACTGGGAGGCGATTGTAGAGATGGGGCGTGAGGAGGTAAAAGAGGGGAGTCACGCTCTTGATGTCTGCACAGCATTTGTAGGACGGGACGAATCCAAGGATATGCGGGAGATACTGTACCGCTTTGCTTCCCAGGTAACTGCGCCTATCATGATCGATTCTACGCAGGTAGATGTGTTGGAGAGTAGCCTTAAGCTGCTTGGCGGGCGGTCCATAATAAACTCCATTAATCTAGAAGATGGCGAGGATAAGTTTGATAAGATCTCAAACCTTGCTTTTCGACACGGAGCTGCCTTAATTGCATTGACAATTGATGAAGAAGGAATGGCAAAGACGGCAGCTCAGAAGCTTGCGGTAGCAGAGCGCATGTACCGTCTCTGTACTGAGCGCCATAAAATTCCTGGTGATGCAATAATCTATGATCCATTAACTTTTACAATTGGCTCAGGTGATGAGGATAGTCGTAAAGCAGGCATTGAAACCTTAGAGGGTATTAAGCTCATTAAAGAGAAGATTCCAAAGTCTCGTACCATCTTGGGGCTTTCCAATATTTCGTTTGGATTAAAACCTTATCCACGACAGATCCTAAATTCTGTTTTCTTAGCCGAGGCTATTAAAGCCGGATTGGACGCCTGTATCGTGCATTCAAAGAAAATATTGCCGTTGCATAAGATTGACGCGGAGATTATTAAGATTACCCTTGATTTGATTTACGATCGTCGTTCACCTGGATACGATCCGCTCTTTCTATTTATTGAGAAGCTACAAGGCGCGCAAGGAGCGTCATCTGATACCAGTACAGATCAAGGACCGATTGAAGAGGCATTAAAGCGCAGAATTATCGATGGCCGTAAGGCCGGCATAGAGGAGCTTCTTGATCAGGCATTAAAAACTTATAAACCGCTCGATATCGTTAACACCATCCTCTTAGAGGGGATGAAGACGGTAGGTGAGCTGTTCGGTTCCGGAGAGATGCAGCTTCCATTCGTATTGCAGTCCGCTGAAACTATGAAGCGCGCCGTTGCGCACCTTGAGAAGTTTATGGATAAGGCTGGTGGTCCGGCTAAAGGCTGCATGGTGATTGCAACTGTTAAGGGTGATGTTCATGATATCGGCAAAAATCTGGTTGATATTATACTCTCCAATAACGGTTATAAGGTCATAAATTTAGGTATAAAGCAGCCTCTTGATGCTATTTTAGCGGCGGTTGAGCAACATAAGCCTAACGCCATTGGCATGTCAGGTTTATTAGTGAAATCTACCTGGGTCATGAAGGAGAATCTTGAAGCGATGACCGAGAGGAAGCTTAGCATTCCTGTCATATGTGGCGGAGCTGCACTCAATCGTCCCTATGTTGAGGTCGATCTTAGACGGGCTTACCAAACTGGCCCTGTTTATTATGGTGCTGACGCATTTACTGGATTGCAGCTAATGCAGGAGATCTGTGGTCATGCTGGAGAAATGAAGCTTACCAATGCCCCATCAACTGATAGGGTACGGCATGGTGAGATGCGTTCTGAGCGAGAGGCTCGTACCGCTGAACTTTCTAAGGAGTATGCAAAATCAGATGTTTCTGTGCAGAACCATGTGCCCACACCACCATTTTGGGGAGTGCGGCATGTTCAAAGCTCTGAGATCGATCTTGCCGAGCTCTTTACCTATATTAACAAAAAAGCGCTCTTTGCAAATCAATGGATGTATCGGCGCGGTAAAAAACCGACCGCTGAGTACCGTACCTTTATTAAAGATCATGTAGAGCCTCTTTTTCATACCTGGTGTCAGCGCGTGATTGAGAATAAATGGATTCAGCCGCGGGTCGCATACGGATATTTTCCGTGTAATAGCGAGAGGAATGACCTTATAATCTTTGATCCTAAGGTGCAATCAAAAGAGCTTTGTCGAATAAGTTTTCCGCGGCAGGTCACTGATAATAGACGCTGCATCTCAGATTTTTTCCTGCCGTTATCCTGTAAGGAGCGTGATGTTGTGGCGTTTCATGTGGTTACCTCTGGCGGCTTGGCTTCTGAAAAATGTCAGGAGCTTTTTAAGTCCGATCGTTACTCCGATTATCTTCATTTTTACGGATTGTCTGTTGAAGCAGCAGAGGCGCTAGCGGAGTATTGGCATAAGAAAATCAGGCAGGAGCTTGGTATCGCATCCCAGGATGGCTTAACTCTGGACTCATTATTCAGACAAACCTATCAAGGTGAGCGGTATAGTTTTGGATATCCTGCCTGCCCTAATCTAGAGGATCAGAAATATATTTTTACACTGCTAGAGCCGGAGAAGATCGGAGTGTCATTAAGCTCTGAGTTCCAGCTCGTTCCTGAGCAGTCAACTTCAGCTATTATCGTGCATCACCCAGAAGCAGGATATTTTGGAATTTAACTTTTTTATCTATTAGAATAGTCGGGGCTTAGCTCGATCTCGTTTCCACGAACTTTTTCACGATTTATTAGTTGAACAGCGAGCATTTCAGCTTCATTGATACCTCGTACCGGTTTAATTGCAATTTTATTTGGATTGCCTTCAGGCAGTATAAGTACAAACTGTCGTGTGGCTGCTACCAACATAACCTTACCATCGCGCCAATATTTACCCACGCTCCTTCCTTCCTTCCAAGCGGTAAGTAGTGCTGGGAACTCCTGATCGTCGGCCGTAAATATCTGCATATTTGTATACATATAGGATCGGTGTTTTTGTGGAATACCTTAAGTCGGATTTGTTCTGAGATATTAGGGGGTTGGATGTGGCATTCCTAATTACTCATTAAGTGGGGGTATTCTCCTTGTCCCAGTCCTCGTCTTTGTCCGGAATCCTTACCCTCGTCACAGTCCACGCCCCGTAGACTAGAAGAGAATACCCACACTTAATGAGCAAATACAGGCATTCTATCCCCAACAAGTAATACTTTAGCCTCAGTTGAGCATCTATCTCTGTATCTTAGTATTAGTCTTGGTCTAAAGCCTAAATACTATAATCTCAAGTCAAATTTAGATTTCCAGATCATAGACTGCAGTACTTAGATTTTACGCTAGTGCTTCGCCAAAGAGGAGCACTAGTGCTCCTCCAAATAAGTTTTTTCACGTCTAGCATCACATCGTTGCCC
>CAZKXU010000094.1:0-13480 GCA_964556665.1 uncultured Bdellovibrionales bacterium
CAACGATGTGATGCTAGACGTGAAAAAACTTATTTGGAGGAGCACTAGTGCTCCTCTTTGGCGAAGCACTAGCGTAAAATCTAAGTACTGCAGTCTATGATCTGGAAATCTAAATTTGACTTGAGATTATAGTATTTAGGCTTTAGACCAAGACTAATACTAAGATACAGAGATAGATGCTCAACTGAGGCTAAAGTATTACTTGTTGGGGATAGAATGCCTGTATTTGCTCATTAAGTGTGGGTATTCTCTTCTAGTCTACGGGGCGTGGACTGTGACGAGGGTAAGGATTCCGGACAAAGACGAGGACTGGGACAAGGAGAATACCCCCACTTAATGAGTAATTAGGAATGCCACATCCAACCCCCTAATATCTCAGAACAAATCCGACTTAAGGTATTCCACAAAAACACCGATCCTATATGTATACAAATATGCAGATATTTACGGCCGACGATCAGGAGTTCCCAGCACTACTTACCGCTTGGAAGGAAGGAAGGAGCGTGGGTAAATATTGGCGCGATGGTAAGGTTATGTTGGTAGCAGCCACACGACAGTTTGTACTTATACTGCCTGAAGGCAATCCAAATAAAATTGCAATTAAACCGGTACGAGGTATCAATGAAGCTGAAATGCTCGCTGTTCAACTAATAAATCGTGAAAAAGTTCGTGGAAACGAGATCGAGCTAAGCCCCGACTATTCTAATAGATAAAAAAGTTAAATTCCAAAATATCCTGCTTCTGGGTGATGCACGATAATAGCTGAAGTTGACTGCTCAGGAACGAGCTGGAACTCAGAGCTTAATGACACTCCGATCTTCTCCGGCTCTAGCAGTGTAAAAATATATTTCTGATCCTCTAGATTAGGGCAGGCAGGATATCCAAAACTATACCGCTCACCTTGATAGGTTTGTCTGAATAATGAGTCCAGAGTTAAGCCATCCTGGGATGCGATACCAAGCTCCTGCCTGATTTTCTTATGCCAATACTCCGCTAGCGCCTCTGCTGCTTCAACAGACAATCCGTAAAAATGAAGATAATCGGAGTAACGATCGGACTTAAAAAGCTCCTGACATTTTTCAGAAGCCAAGCCGCCAGAGGTAACCACATGAAACGCCACAACATCACGCTCCTTACAGGATAACGGCAGGAAAAAATCTGAGATGCAGCGTCTATTATCAGTGACCTGCCGCGGAAAACTTATTCGACAAAGCTCTTTTGATTGCACCTTAGGATCAAAGATTATAAGGTCATTCCTCTCGCTATTACACGGAAAATATCCGTATGCGACCCGCGGCTGAATCCATTTATTCTCAATCACGCGCTGACACCAGGTATGAAAAAGAGGCTCTACATGATCTTTAATAAAGGTACGGTACTCAGCGGTCGGTTTTTTACCGCGCCGATACATCCATTGATTTGCAAAGAGCGCTTTTTTGTTAATATAGGTAAAGAGCTCGGCAAGATCGATCTCAGAGCTTTGAACATGCCGCACTCCCCAAAATGGTGGTGTGGGCACATGGTTCTGCACAGAAACATCTGATTTTGCATACTCCTTAGAAAGTTCAGCGGTACGAGCCTCTCGCTCAGAACGCATCTCACCATGCCGTACCCTATCAGTTGATGGGGCATTGGTAAGCTTCATTTCTCCAGCATGACCACAGATCTCCTGCATTAGCTGCAATCCAGTAAATGCGTCAGCACCATAATAAACAGGGCCAGTTTGGTAAGCCCGTCTAAGATCGACCTCAACATAGGGACGATTGAGTGCAGCTCCGCCACATATGACAGGAATGCTAAGCTTCCTCTCGGTCATCGCTTCAAGATTCTCCTTCATGACCCAGGTAGATTTCACTAATAAACCTGACATGCCAATGGCGTTAGGCTTATGTTGCTCAACCGCCGCTAAAATAGCATCAAGAGGCTGCTTTATACCTAAATTTATGACCTTATAACCGTTATTGGAGAGTATAATATCAACCAGATTTTTGCCGATATCATGAACATCACCCTTAACAGTTGCAATCACCATGCAGCCTTTAGCCGGACCACCAGCCTTATCCATAAACTTCTCAAGGTGCGCAACGGCGCGCTTCATAGTTTCAGCGGACTGCAATACGAATGGAAGCTGCATCTCTCCGGAACCGAACAGCTCACCTACCGTCTTCATCCCCTCTAAGAGGATGGTGTTAACGATATCGAGCGGTTTATAAGTTTTTAATGCCTGATCAAGAAGCTCCTCTATGCCGGCCTTACGGCCATCGATAATTCTGCGCTTTAATGCCTCTTCAATCGGTCCTTGATCTGTACTGGTATCAGATGACGCTCCTTGCGCGCCTTGTAGCTTCTCAATAAATAGAAAGAGCGGATCGTATCCAGGTGAACGACGATCGTAAATCAAATCAAGGGTAATCTTAATAATCTCCGCGTCAATCTTATGCAACGGCAATATTTTCTTTGAATGCACGATACAGGCGTCCAATCCGGCTTTAATAGCCTCGGCTAAGAAAACAGAATTTAGGATCTGTCGTGGATAAGGTTTTAATCCAAACGAAATATTGGAAAGCCCCAAGATGGTACGAGACTTTGGAATCTTCTCTTTAATGAGCTTAATACCCTCTAAGGTTTCAATGCCTGCTTTACGACTATCCTCATCACCTGAGCCAATTGTAAAAGTTAATGGATCATAGATTATTGCATCACCAGGAATTTTATGGCGCTCAGTACAGAGACGGTACATGCGCTCTGCTACCGCAAGCTTCTGAGCTGCCGTCTTTGCCATTCCTTCTTCATCAATTGTCAATGCAATTAAGGCAGCTCCGTGTCGAAAAGCAAGGTTTGAGATCTTATCAAACTTATCCTCGCCATCTTCTAGATTAATGGAGTTTATTATGGACCGCCCGCCAAGCAGCTTAAGGCTACTCTCCAACACATCTACCTGCGTAGAATCGATCATGATAGGCGCAGTTACCTGGGAAGCAAAGCGGTACAGTATCTCCCGCATATCCTTGGATTCGTCCCGTCCTACAAATGCTGTGCAGACATCAAGAGCGTGACTCCCCTCTTTTACCTCCTCACGCCCCATCTCTACAATCGCCTCCCAGTCTTCCTTCAGCAGGAGCTCCTTAAACTGCTTCGAGCCGTTGGCATTACAACGCTCTCCGATAATTAAGGGAGATGAGCCGTCCTGATCTAACGGCACAGCAGAATAAGTAGAGGAAACATGCGAAGCAAAATCTACAGGCCGATCCTTAGGCGCAAGACTTCCCACTCTCTGAAAAAGCTCTTTAATATGAGCAGCCGTAGTACCACAACAGCCGCCTACCATAGAAGCACCATAGTCTCGAACAAAGATCTCCTGAAAATCAGCAAAAACATCGGTCCCCAGGCTGTAAACCGCCTTACCGCCTTTGTTCTGAGGGAGTCCGGCATTAGGTAAAACTGCTATAGGATGAGAGCTTGCTTTTCCAAGAAAGCGCACACTCTCCTGCATCATATCAGGACCGGTAGCACAGTTAATTCCAACGATATCAACCGGTAATGTCTCCAGCACCACTAGCGCAGCAGCAATTTCCGTCCCGACAAGCATAGTGCCGGTAGTTTCTAAAGTTACTGTAACGCAGATAGGGAGCTGTTTTTTAAGTTTTCGCATCGCATCCCAGGCAGCTAGGATCGCGCATTTTGCCTGCAAAATATCCTGGCATGTCTCAATCTGGAATAGATCGATCCCTCCTTCAATCAGGCCCAACATCTGCGGCATATAGGCTGCATATAGATCGTCGAAGCTTATATGACCTAAAGTTGGTAGCTTCGTAGTTGGCCCAACCGAGCCGGAAACATAGCGCGGCCAGGAACGGGAGCTAAAGTCATCTGCTACCTGCCTAGCAAGTAGAGCTGACTGTTTTGAGATCTCATATGCTCGCTCTGCAATATCATACTCAGCCAGAACTACTGAGGCACTGCCAAAGGAATTTGTCTCAACTACATCTGCTCCTGCATCAAAGAAAGAGCTATGAATCTCCTGGATAATTTTTGGTCGGCTTACGCACAGAAGCTCGTTGCAGCCGTCCAACCCCTCGAAGTCATCCGCAGTTAGATTATACGACTGAATAGTAGTGCCCATGGCACCATCAACAACTATTACTTTTTCGCGCAAACGGTTAAGAAAATTCATATGAATTTATCTGGACACGGTAACATTATTTATTGACTCTGAGTAGTGCCGCAATCGGAGCAATTAGTTCCTGCCCAGAAGGACAGAAACTACTTTGTGTCGGGATAAACTGAGGTTTTTCCGATTGTCAGAAAGCGCTTCGGATCGAACTGATCTGGTTCCTTAGGATCCTGTTTTAATGCCTTGTTAAGGTTAGGGATAACCTGATCTAGCGGAGCACTGGTATTAGAGACAAATTCATTAGAAGCTTCTACAAGCGCAATATTGTCAGGGTATTTCTTTTTCAACATTTCCCTGTACTGCCCCTCAGTCATAATCTCCTCAGGAGTACTCATCCAGCCAAAAACTATTGACGCAATCACCAAGCCTATAAATTTTTTAATGACCGCGGGAGAGAGTTTCCGTTTAGGCGGTCTAAAGCGCTGAGCCATAGCCTCCACCTCATCTCGCTCCTCGATGCCCTTCATTATTTTACTATATTCAGTTTTTATCTGCTTAGTCGGACCACTCATCTGAACCTCGTCTGATAGCTACCTATTAGTAACCGTCTCTGTAACTACTCCATTTACCTCAACATACCGATATCTCTTGGTGCCTCGTTCATGTTGAACGTCAAGTGTAGTGTTGATAAGCGGCTGTTGATTTGCACGCGGAGTATAAGTGAATAATACAGTAGTAGTCACACCAGTCGAAAGGGTCACATGTGTAAGCGGACTAGGAAGCGCTCCAGGGCCACTACGTGCTCTGATTGAAACCCGTCGCGGCGGAGTTTCAGAGTTTAAGAGCTCCTTTACTCCTACAATTAAATTTCTATAATCTGACTGTGCCATCGCATCAAAGGCGCGGTTTCGGTAACTGTTATAGGTCATCATTGCAATGCCTGCCAGTATGCCGACTAACGCAGTAGTCACCAATACTTCTACCAAAGAGAAACCTGCTTGTGATGTAGTTTTGTTCATAGTTACTATGAAATGTCGCCAGATTTGAAGGAAAGGTCAAGATATTGGATAAACACTTATAACTACCTGATATTACTGCGCCTTTACCGAGGGGAGCTTTCTTTTATAATCCGCACAACTCTGTTTAGATGAAACGCTGACCTTTGTGGAGATTAAATTGGTGACTATATGACTGTTTCTTTTGGTGTTGGATTCTGATAGTCAA
This sequence comes from uncultured Bdellovibrionales bacterium, assembly GCA_964556665.1. GTDB lineage: Bacteria > Bdellovibrionota_C > UBA2361 > UBA2361 > CAZKXU01 > CAZKXU01. The sequence goes on from CAZKXU010000094.1 coordinate 5,339, forward strand.
AAGCCGACAGACAGAATAACGCTACGCTATTTTGTTCTTCAGTATAGGCCTTACAGTATAAGCCACCACCAACCCCAAAATACCACCTGCCACAATTACAATTGAAGCTGATATGGATGCATCAAAATAGGCTGCTAAAAAATATCCAAAGATAGCTGAAATAATGCCGAAGGTAAGGGCAAGAGCAATCATGCCTCTAATGCTTGTGGCTATTAAATACGCGGCGTTTGCCGGGATAACAAGCATGGCCACACTCAAGATTGCACCGACTGAATCAAATGCAGCAACAGCAGTAAGAGAGACAAAAGTCATCAACAGATAATGCCATAGAGTGATACTTACCCCTAAACTTGTAGCGAGGATCGGATCAAAAGAGATCGTTTTTAATTGACGGTATCCAAAAACTACAAAGAGCAGATTAATTAGTGTGATTATAGCCATAGTCCAAAAGGCTTTTGGACCAATATCAGTTGCACCGATAATTAGCCGATTTAAAGGAGCAAATGCAATTTCACCATACAAAACACAATCCTGATCTAGGTCGACCTGTCCCGCATAATAAGAGATCAGAATAACGCCTAGTGCAAAAAGCCAGGTAAAAACTACACCGATTGAGGCATCCTCCTGAACTTTCCCCTGTTTTGATAAAAAATTAATTAGTAAGGTTGTCAAAATTCCAACTGCTGTAGCACCTATCAATATTACTGCAGAACCTCGGCTAGAGGTAAGTAAAAAAGCAACGACTATACCAAACAGCACGGAGTGGCTAATCGCATCCCCAATCATGGAGAGCTTTCTTAGTACTAAAAAAACGCCCAGCAAAGCGCAGGCACTACAAACCATGATTGCAATCGCAATAATCCATAAATCATCAATACCTAAACTGAGATTCATTTGCGCCCCATAGAAACCACCGTCTGTACCTCTTTAGGAACTACCTTGCCGTGTGGATCGGTGCCGACTAGCCCAAGCTCATGTGCTAGTTGCTCAGCTAGCTCGGGGTTTAAAATATGCTCTATCTCCTCAGCATCGTCATGCACATGATCAGATGCAATATTTACACGCTCAGTAAGATAAAGCTCCCATAGCCGATGATAACGGGTAATTAATGCGGCTCGCTTTAAACCAGTGGCGCTTAGTCCAATCTTACTCTCATTCAATGTTACTAGACCTAAGGCAATAAGTCTTGATATGGCACGATTAAGTTTAGTTGTAGAGATATCTCTAAATGCTAAGATTTTCGATGGCTCAAAATACTCCTTAAAATCCCTTGCCTGCTCAGCTAACTTGTAAAGTGTTCTTAATAAATTTTCATCTAACATTCGCTGAGCAAGCTTTACACGTTGATATCGTTGCGCAAGGTAACCTTTTCTTGGAGCAAATAAAAACGAGATGAGGAATAGAGTAGTAATCGCAACCACCATCCAGGGACCTGTTGGCATACGTGGTGCTAAATATGATATATTTGAACCAGCAACTCCTGAAAGTGCGCCAAAAATACCGGACAATAATAGTATTTTTTTTAAGTCATCACTCCAAAATCTTGCAGCCGCAGGCGGTGTTAAAAGCAAAGCAGCCATCAACACCACCCCTACAAGCTGTAACCCGATCACTACTGCAAGCACTATGGCAGCAGCCAAGAGCATATCAAAAAGCTGAACATTCATCCCAAGACTTAGTGAGAAGCTGCGATCGAAGGTTATGGCGCGTAGCTCGCGAAAGCATGTTATGACGAACAAAAGAAGGATGAACGCAAGAATAGCAAGCACTATTAGATCAGCCTTAACAATAGCTGCAGCTTGACCAAACAGTAATTTATCTAGTCCTGCCTGCGCGGCATTTGGAAGCTTTTGAATGATGGTGAGTTGAAATATTCCTATTGCAAAAAAAAGTGATAAGACTATTGCAAGTGCTGAGTCCTCCTTAATCTTTGTTTTTTTTGTAAGGAATTCAACTGTCATATATCCAATAATACAGCTAACTATTGCTCCTCCTAAAATCACTGCTGGTGAACGGGATTGAAAGATTAGAAAAGCTGTTGTTACACCTGGCAATGCGGCATGGGCGAGCGCGTCACCTGCTAAGGATTTTCGTTGTAAAAATGCAAAGGTGCCGATTACTGCCGCGGCTGCCCCAAGCAATACTGAACCGCAAAGTACCCAGCCCACATTTGGATCATTAAAGGACCAGAATTGAAGGAACTGTTCTAACATATTAAAAACTCACTGAGACCGCGGGTATCCGTGCCCGCTTTGTGGAGTGCTATTTCACAAAGCGGGCAAGGATGCCCGCAGTCCCAGTACTTACGCTTTGTGAATAACTACTAGCTCTGTGCCTCCTCATTTAAGTAAGTGACATTATGTACACAGTCTTAATTATTACGCCCGCTTTTCCCAACCACCTTTTCGTAATCTTTCAGCAACTTCATTTAACAGGCCAAGCCTACCTCCATAGGTCTTACTTAAATTGTCCGGTGTAAAAACATCTTTGGTTGGGCCAGCAGCAATTAGCCGCAAATTTAATAGCACTGTCCAATCAAAGTACTCGATCACGGTATTTAGATCATGGTGTACACAAACCAAGGTTTTGCCTTGTGCTTTTAAACTATTAAATATGCCAACTAACGCCTGCTCAGTTGCAGCATCTACTCCAGCAAAAGGCTCATCCATCAGATAAATGCTTGCTTGCTGGGCAAGCGCACGCGCAACAAAGACACGTTGTTGCTGGCCACCAGAGAGTTGACTAATCTGGCGTTTGCTAAATTCAAGCATGCCGACCTGATCTAACGCCTGATCAGCGATCTTGTACTCAGCCTTGCCAAGCCTTCTATAAAATGGAAGCGCGCCATATCGTCCCATTAGCACCACATCACGCACACTGATTGGAAAATCCCAATCGACCTCATTGCGTTGTGGGACATAGGCAAGTAGTGAGCGCCTATTAGAAAGCGGCTGGTCATAAAATTTTACCTCTCCGCTAGATAGTGGTAGCAATCCCATCATCGCCTTAAGCAAAGTTGATTTGCCTGCACCATTAGGACCAACAATTGAGATGATGCTGCCTTCCGGTAGCTTAAAATCCACATCCCATAATACTGGTTTATGTTGATAAGCCACAGTAAGGTCATGTACTTCAATTGCAATATTCATTTTAAGGCCTTAACTATCGTATTTACGTTATGTCTTACCATGCCAAGATACTCACCCTCTCTGCTGCCTGGTGCGCCCATTGAATCAGAAAAAAGTTCACCACCGATTTTGACCTCTGATCCTTTAGCACGAACACCATCTTGCAGCGCCAATACAAAACGTTGTGGAACACTTGCCTCAACAAAAATAGCCTTAACTTTTTTTGCAATTACTAAATCTACTACACGCTTTACATCCTGCAGACCAAACTCTGTTGCTGTACTAATTCCTTGTAGACCAGCTACTTCGATATCATAAGCACGACCAAAATATCCAAAGGCATCATGTGCAGTAATAAGAACACGTTGCGACTGTGGTATTGAATTTATCTGACTATTGACCCACTCATCTAATGCAAATAACTTGCTCCGATAGTTATCTCCATTGCTTCGAAATGCCTCCTTATACTGCGGAGCAAGTTCTGCTAAAGCCTCTACTACAGGCCTAATCGTTCCTACCCAAAGTGCCACATCAAACCAAATATGTGGGTCATACTGCCCTTCAAACTCAGCTGGCTTTCTAAGTGCGTCTTTAGAGATCTCCGAGGTAACAGCTACGACCTTTTTTCTATTAGCAAGATTTTCCAAAGTGTCAGCCATTTTACCTTCAAGATGTAATCCATTATAGAGAATTAGATCGGCCTGCAATAACAACTTTAGATCACCTTGTGTTGCTTTATACAGATGAGGATCAACACCCGAACCCATTAGAGACTGTACCGTCACATGCTCAGCTCCAATGTTTTTAGCCAGATCGCCAATCATAGCTGTAGTAGTCACAACTTTAAGCTGCGCCTCAAGCGTAACTGCATGGATGATAATTAAAAATAAAATACGAAACATATTGACTCCATATGTAGCAGATGCTACATATTATGTAGTATAGGCTACATAAAACAAGATGTCAACTAAAAAAATTAATCCTCGCGCTAGGCCCTTTCAAGCAATGCGTCGACAACATCAAAATGCGGCTGCCGAAGATTATACTGAGCTCATAGCCTATCTAATTGAGAAACAGGGAGAGGCGCGCACCTGTGAAGTAGCAAAGCATCTTGGTGTTTCGCATGTTACAGCAGTACGAACTTTGAAACGGTTAAGATTAGAGGGATACTTAAAAAACACCAGCCGTCATCAACCCCTTGAACTGTCTGCTCAAGGACAAAGGCTTGCATTACAATCACGGGAAAAACATGAACTTTTATATAAATTTTTAACTACACTCGGAGTTCCAAGTCATATTGCAGAGGAAGACGTAGAGGGCATTGAGCACCATATTAGCACAGAGTCCCTACGTGCAATAAGCAGGTTTCTGGCGGACAGGTAAGACTATCTAATTTCTGTATAGACCTCCAAGTCTTGTTTTTGCAAAAAAGAGGGTCCCCGTACAGAAAATAATTTTGATCATCCCTATGCGAGCTGCCGCTCGCATCTTGGGCAGACTACCGTCTGCCCCTACCTAATCATTTTTACTTTTTACAATTTTTTCGTGTAGGGGCGGATGGCAATCCGCCCATCGTGCGAACGGCAGTTCGCACAAAGTCGCCTCGTCACAATACAAATGTTTTCGTAAGGGCGGACAGTAGTACGCCCCAGGTGCGTTGAGCCACGCTCGCACAGGCCCGCAATTAATGAGTAAATACGACTAACGCTCATAACTATATATCACTGGGCATCAATTAAAGATTCCATTAATTACTTCTAGTTGCGGTCTTGATAACTGCCCTGGGGCACTTGCTTGAAGATTCAAAAGCGGCGCAAAAACAAGCGGCGCCTCCCATTTTAAGCTTACAATCCTTGTTAAGACCCCATGCTCTCCCATGCCTATGACGAGAGAAGGAGTAGTTTGCGTCCTTAACTCAAGCCAGAAATCAAGAAGCGCCAAAGCCTCATCAGCACCTCTACAAAAAGAGGAAAACTTTACCAGATTTGGTTTATATACCAACATCAACCTATGTAACTCCCTTAACTCAGCTCGATCCGGTGTGCGATCGTAGTTATGATACGAGGTAATCAATTTAAGACCAAGATCTATTGAGTAGTTAAGCTCCTGCGATTGAGTAGTGAGATCTAGATCTAGAAAAGATCCGCATGAAGTAAGTTCCTCCATAAGCGCTAAACGATCCTTAAGAGGTAAGCGGATTGCTTCTAGGCGATCTCTACGAAAAAGTAGTATGAGTCTCTCACCTAAATGTCTTGAAAGCCCCAACAGCGCCTGCAAAGAATAGTCCTCAAGATAATCTACCCATATTTCAAATGATGAATAAAAACGGTCATGCTCTGCTATTAGATTCTCTGCTTCATTTATTTTTGCAACACGTATAGGCAAGCAATATCGAACTGTCACGTACTAAGCCTCTCCTAGGTGGGATAACATAACTCGATTCATCCGCTCTGAAGGAGCCTCTCGGCCTGTAAAGATTTTAAACTGCTCAATTGCCTGATGCAGAAGCATTTTATGTCCAGGCACTACTGTCGCACCGGCCCTATTAGCTTGTCGAAGTAGCGGTGTAATCGTAGGCTGATAGACCATATCAAAGACAACCTGTCCACTTAAGATAGCCCCTTCAGGAACGATCGTGTCCTTTGATTTTGTACCCATTCCAATCGGCGTACTATTAATTATTATATCAAAGCGCTTTTTAGAAAACTCCTCTAGCCCTCCATACTGCGCTCCAAATCTTAGGGCAAGCTCTTTAGCGCGGTCGATCGTGCGATTTAAGACCGTCACCTCAACCCCTGCTTTAATCAGCCCAAAACATGCTGCGCGCGCAGCACCTCCTGCACCTAATATTACCGCACTTTTTCCTTTAATCACTCCTCGCTCTTCAAGCGCTCGTACTACTCCTATATAATCTGTATTAAAACCTACTAATTTTCCCGCATTATTTACAACTGTATTAACTGCGCCAATCTCCTGCGCAGCTTCATCACAGCGATCTAGTAGCTTAACAATTGCTATCTTATGTGGATGGGTCACCGCAAAGCCTAAGATATCAAGAGTTCTAAGCGCATCGACTCCCGCGCTAAGCGCTGCTGCCTTTATAGAGGCAGCTAAGTATACATACTCCGCAGACATACCAAGCTCCTCATAGGCAGCGTTGTGCATTGCAGGGGAGAGTGAGTGCAAAGCCGGATCGCCGATTATATAGATCGCCCTAGTTGAAGCCTTAATCTGACTCATTTTTTCTGAACTAAATTCCTTAACTTATCAACAAGATCCTGTAACAGCTGCTCAGGGCTTTTTCCATCCGTCGAAAGCGCGAGATCGGCGTAGTTCTTATAAAGCGTACGCCTACTATTAAAGAGCTTCTTAGCCTTCTCCATGTCCTGAAAAAGCGGCCTGTCCTGCTGTGCCGTAAGTCGCGCTGCTACCGTTTCAAAGCTAGCCTCTAAATGTGCAATAATACCGTTTTTCCGTAAAGCTTCTATATTCGCAGGATTGGTGACAATGCCACCACCTGTAGCAATAACGATGCGATCCTTTGCTGCAAACTCTGCTACTACCTCAGTTTCTAAAGTTCTAAATAGCCCCTCTCCGCCCTTCTCAAATATGGCAGGGATGCTCTCCATCTCACTTCGCTTAAGAACCAGAGCATCGAGCTCAATAAATTCAAACCCAAGACGCTTTGCAAGGAGTGGCCCCAAGGTCGATTTTCCAACACCCATAAAGCCAATTAATGAGATCTTCATAATAGGTTAACCACGGTAAAGCTGAGGCTATGATATCATTTTAATGGGGTGTTAGGCTAGGTTATGTTCATTGAATCAGTTTTCTCATCTCCTGATCGATCTTAGCTATGTTCATCCCTAGCTTGCTCTGCAGAGCATCGAATAACGGCAGCCTCTCAGTACGCATCATTTCATACATATCTACTACTCCGCGTGCCCCTTTTCTCTTCTCCAGATAACGGAAGAAAAGCGCCGCTCGAGCGTAATCTTGAGCTGAACCTTGGAAGTTAAATGCCTGTGGAGATTCAAGATATGAATGCTCAGCATATTCATTAAGTTTTTTTTCAGTCATACCATCCGGAATAATCGGTGCTAGATCTCCCGCATATAATTCAAACCAGGAGGCAAATCCCTCTGCGCGTAGCCTCTGATGGGCAATCTGGTTATCAAGGAGATGGTATTCGATCACATGCCCCATCTCATGAATTAGTGTAGCCGCTAGCTCTGCATCGGAATCCCTTCCTGCCAGTTTCCTAAAGCCGCTGCAACCTGCCGCAATGCGTTGTGCTACGATATAAATATTAGCCGGTGGGGTCATCCAACCAGGATGGCAGTTAGAGACAAGCTGACGTGGAATCTGCTCCTCGGGCACATTCTCGTCCATAAAGACAACCTGCCACTCGCGGGTCGCATCAAAAAGAGTGGAGGGAAACCCAGCATTTCGCAAAGCTCTAACCACCGCCCTTTGCGCCTCAACCATAGCCCTCTGAGGCGTTCGACCAAAAAGCTCCTCAGCGCTGCGCGGCCAGCGCATATTAATCTTACCGATATCCGTTGTGATCTCCTCACGACGGATTGTACCCTCTAGCTCCACCTCTCCTGGTGCAGCCATCGTCAGGGTCTGCTTCTCGGCGAAACACTTTGCATGCTTTCTAAACTCCACTGGTACATTTGTAATGCCACTTACCTGCTTAATTGCACCATCACTTTCCTGATAGATGCAGAACTGTTTAGGAGCAGCTAAAAGAATCGAAGGGATTAGGAGAAATATTAGAATTCTTATTTTCATATAACTAGATTATTCCAAAACTACAATATCTCATCAATGAAAAACTTGGTTTTAGCTGGTATAATTTTCTACTGTCGGTGATTCATAGATTGCAGAAGCTTTTAGCGCTTCAATGCCTGCCGGGAACCAAGGCTCCTTTAAAAAATACCGTTATTTAGCCCATCTAGTGCTTCGCCAAATAAGTTTTTTCACGTATAGCGCGCAGCGTTGCCCCAGA
>CAZKXU010000095.1:0-13239 GCA_964556665.1 uncultured Bdellovibrionales bacterium
TCTGGGGCAACGCTGCGCGCCATACGTGAAAAAACTTATTTGGCGAAGCACTAGAGTAAATGACAAAATAACGAAGCGTTACACTACACCAGTAAGAATCAATTCTTAAATTCTCACCCCAACACAAAAACTTTTAGCAGCTCGAAGATCCCGGTCATACGCAATACCCCCAGGTCATTACGGTTCTTGCCGGTATAAAAAACCTGAGTCATATTATCGAGAACCTCCGGTGTATAGCCATGCATCCCTTTTGGAGCCATGCCGGAAGATGCAAAAAAGGAGGGATGGATCATGCTCCCGCCATTTATAGCAAAAATTAGATCGCCGTAACGGTTATGGGAGAAGTTAAGATGTAGCTCTTTTAGCTCCTGCTCGCGGAGTATGCGTCCATCTTTAAGTGAGTTAAGACACTCTGTTACTACCTCCCTAGCAGTTTCTGTCCTAAACCAGAAGCGTGCCTGTGTGCTATCAAGAAAATAGATAAAATCTGAATGCAACTTTAAGGGTAAAGACTCAAGTTTGCTCTTTAGATCAAGTAGTTTTGTGACCTCAACCATGCCGTGGTCACCAAAGATAAAAACGGCACTGCCTTGACTTAGTGGCACCTCTAAAAGCTTCTTTAGGGTACCGTCAAGGCTCTCCTTTGCGCGAGCCATCTCAGAAGAGTTAGGGCCGTACTTATGTCCAATCCAGTCAAGCTCGGAGAAATGAAGGTAGCTAAGATCGGCAGGCTTTGATTTACGGTATTCCTCCATGATCGACTGAGCACTTCCAAAATGTCGCGGATATCCGATCCAATTCCAACTAATCCCTTTTTCACGTAGAATATCGAAGAAAGTTTTATGAGGGGAGAAAATATTCGGATCGTCTGTATAACCTCTCTCACTAAAGGCAAAATAAGGTAGGAGGTCTAACGGTATCTTGGCTGTATCCATCACATCTGCGGAAGCAGCAAAGCCGCGGCTTCGTTCTATGCGGCGGGCAATACGCTTAATGATGCGGCGAGGGATACCATCAATGCCCAAAATATCTAAGAGCTTAAGGCCGCCAGAATAGGGCTTAAGAAAAGTAAAAGGGGAGAACTCCGGATTATATTCATAAAGATGACAGATATTACTCACATCCGGCTCAAGCCCGGCGAAGTAGGCGGGGCGGGTCTGAAATGAGACTGTTTCTATAACTTTAGCCTGAACGGAGCTCTCTTTTAGGTTGTAAAGAAAAGGGGTGGTTTGATGATCTATAAAATCATACCGCAGAGCATCAATCATTATTATGAAATACCGTTCGTTCACTTCGCCTATTATAAGATATCTTGTCTAGAGCTACTACCTGAAACATGTTATTTAATTATCTAATATGTATTCCCCTTCAGAACAGGACGCTGCGTTTATACCCTTAGCTAGCCATTTAAAAAGTCTGGTAGCCGAGATTACCTCAAAACTCACTGTTAAGGGTGTAGATCGAAAGATCCCAGCCAATACTGTAATTTACCCCAATTCAGCACACATTAAGGATATATTTCTGATCAAGGATGGTGCCCCTTCCTTTGTTTTTAACCATAAGCTTCTCTATTTTTTTGAGAATGGAGATCTTCTAGGGCTTAATAATCACTTCTTTCATACCCAAATTAAAGTAAGCTCCGATATGGCGATCGTAGTTACTGCCTATGATCGCAAAGCTTTTTTTACTGAACTACATTCTATTCCTGCACTCTCTGCTCTATGGAACGAATATCTTCAGTCGGAGCTTAAGCTCTTTACCATGATGCTGGCAAAAGCCATGATCACTGATACCAATGTTATTCCTAACATCCGGCACTTTGAACCTGGTGATGTCATAGTAGAGCAAGGAACCCCAGCAACCGAGGTATACAATATGGTTGACGGACAGGCAGATGTACTTGTTGATGGGGTTAAGGTTGGCGAAATAAAGATCGAGGAGATCTTTGGAACGCTTGCAGTGCTAACGGAAACTGTACGTACCGCCTCCGTAGTGGCTACGCAGCCCTGCGTCGTGGTTGCACTAGAAGCCGAAGGGTTTAAAGATCTTGTCTACTCCCGTCCAAGTGCTTTTTTAAAGATGGTCAAAGATCTGGCAAATACGATCATCAGTATGAACACCGAGGTTGTTGAGTTTAGAAAGCGAAGTTTTAGATAGAGGCTCACTCTTATCTTTATGAGCGCAATGCGAAAAAACTTTTTTGGTCTGACTGAGCTCATACTAATATTTTCTTACATCTCACTTGTATTCTTGCAGATGGATGGGTTTGCACGTGATCCTGGAGTGGGCTGGCACCTTGCAAATGGGCGTAATATCTTATCAACCCATATTGTTCCGCTGGTTGATCCGTTTCTATATGCAGAGTCACCACGTAGCTGGGTCTCAGATCAATGGCTTAGCGATCTAATAATGTTTCAGTTGTATGATCTTGGAGGCTGGCCGGCTCTTTACGGTATTTTGACTGTAGTATATCTACTCACTTTTTTTCTTATTTTAGCCCCGGCGGTAAGGCGATTCACCCTCTCTGCTGCAGTTGCACCTTTTGTAGCGTTGCTGGCCTTTAAACTTTCTCAGGTGCACTTCATATTGCGCCCTGTAGTTTTTGCATTTTTTCTATTTTCGATTGTTACTACAGAGGTATTTAGAATCCAACGTGAGGCTATCTCTAGTCCACGTGATCTGAAAAAATCTTTCTATATACTTCCTATACTGTTTTTCGTGTGGGCAAATATTCACCCATCTTTTGTACTGGGGCTTCTATTGTTGGCGCTCTTAATTGTAGGTGTGCTGTACGACCTGGTATTTTTACGTATTGATATAGCTCCTGGTATTTTGCAGAGACTTGCGGTTTTGCTAGTTGTTTGTTTACTGGCTACTCTAGTAAATCCATACGGTGTGGGACTGCACCACAGCATAGTGGAGCTCGCAGGTAGTTCGTATTTTATGTCACTTCACCAGGAGTGGCTTACTCCAAACTTTAAGGAGAATGTTGGGCAGTTATTACAGTTTGTTTGGGGCACGCTATTTGTGTCGCTACTACTTGGGAGAAATTCAAAGCTAACCTGGAGATCTTTTGAAGTTTTTGCGATTATTATATTCTCGGTACTGGCTACTCGCGCTGTGCGTATGGTCCCATTTTTCTCAATCTTGATTGCTATTCCTTTAGCCGATGCGATTTTAAATCTTAGGAATGCAGCTTGCTGGAGCAATACCTTGGGACTTTCGACAATCAGACGTTTTTTTGCTAAGGTCGAAAAGTATGAGCAGCGTGGATTTAATGGTAAACTGTTATTGCCGCTTGTCATTACTGGACTACTAGTAGGCTCACTTTTTTTTCAAAGAGTGCCGCTATTTACTGGAGTTTACGGTCCACCTAAATCCTCATATCCTTACGGCGTTCTAGCGACCCTCAATAAATTAAGTTTAGATAGCCCTGTTGTAGTACTAGCCTCACCGGATTGGGGTGGCTTTATTAACTTTTATGCGCCGCAGGTAAAGACCCTGCTAGACGATCGGAATACCTTGCTAGGAGAGGATTATTTTAGAAAATTTAATGAAAATTTTACAGTCGGAGATGGATGGCTAAGTTATGCACGATCATTGAATGCAACCCATATTTTACTTCCTAACCAATCAGGGCTTGGATATTATATTAAGAGCTCCGGTGTTCTGCCGTTGATAAGTAATGATGAACACTATATGTTATTCGGAATAAAATGATGAGAAATGAAAAGTATAGATTGCCTGTAATAGTAGCGCTCCTCTGCTTGATTGGGGGAATCTTGTCTGTAGTTTCATTGCAGCACTATGTTGCACTTAAGTCCGGGCTACAGAGAGAGCCCTCGTTTTGTAACATAAGTGCGGAATTTAATTGTGACCTTGTTACTGCCAGTCCTTGGGCTACACTTTTTGGATTTCCATTAGCAGCTTATGCTGTAGCTTTTTACCTCATAATATTCCTTTATGCTCTGTATTCTCAGGATAGTAAGAGCGTTACTCGTCATGCTTTTACCGGCACAATCTTCTTTCTTGCAACTCTTGCATCCCTTATGTCTTTATTCCTTTTTTATGTTTCAGAGTTTCGTATAGGCACACTTTGTTTGATCTGTATGGGGATGTATCTTGTAAATTTTGCACTTTTTGTATCTGCATGGATTGCCAAGGAGGAAGGGGCTGTTGAGGCATTTCTGCGTGGAGTTACTGGGATATTGTCGATTCCTATGCTTGCCTATGGAGGTGATTCTCAGGCAGTGCATACGCGGGTCGGAGTTCTGGTAGCCTTTTTGGTAATGTTTGCAAGCTACATGCTGCCCAATCACATTTTGCAGAGACTGTTAGTTGCTGAGTACAGTAAGCCTAAGCAGACTATTGAAGATCTTTATAACGCCTGGCTCTCTGCTAAAGAGGATAAGATCGAGATCGTGCTAAGCGGTCCCAGTCAGGATTACGTAAAAGGTGAGGAAGCAGCTAAGTATAAGATAGTAGAGTTTTTCGATTTTGAGTGTCCGGCCTGTCGAGCAGTTTCTCCATACCTTGATCGTATTTTTGAAAAATATCCGGGTAAGATACAGGTGGTATATAAGAACTATCCCTTAGACAAAAGTTGTAATCCAAGCTTGGATCGAGCTTTTCACGAATTTGCCTGTTCAGCTGCTTTTATAGCGCGCTGTGCTGGAGAGCAAGGCAAATATTTAGAGGTAGCAGAGTATCTTCTAACTATGCCTGAGCTTGAGAAAGAGGATAAGTCAGAGGTACAGAGCAGCCTAGATCAAGTTGCGATTAAGTTTTCTTTAGACCAGTCGGCCTTTAAGGAGTGTTTGGCAGCCGAGCGTACAAAAAATAAAATTCTTGAGGATGTGAGCATTGCCAATGCGCTTGGGCTTGAAGGTACACCTTCTTTCTGGATTAATGGTCGAAGGATAACCGCTGGGGGGCTTGAGGAGCTTGCTACGCTGATCGAGCATATTGTGGAGAAAGGGGCGTAATTGTTTTTTAGTATAATAATTCCGGGTAAAATGTAGGGGCAGATGGTAATCTGCCCTAGGTGCGAACGGCAGTTCGCACAGATGTAGTCTCTCTGGAGGTCCAAAAAAAGGCAGATAGATGTCACCCATCCAAATCATCGGAGTTCTAAATCTTACACCTGATAGCTTCTCTGACGGCGGGCGCTTCACCACTGCTGATCTTGCTATTAAAGAGGCAACAAAACTATTAGAAGAAGGTGCGGATATAATTGAACTTGGTGCAGACTCTACTCGCCCAGGAAGCGTCTGTGTAGGGATTGAGGAGGAATGGACACGATTGTCACCGGTGTTATCTGAATTATCTGGAAAGTGTAGGCTCTCTATTGATACTCATCACGCAGAGATTGCTCGACGTGCCTCTGATTTTAATATCTCTTTTATTAATGATATTACTGCAGGAGCTGATAAGGAGATGTTCCGTGTTGTGGCTCCCACAACTGCTTCAATAATATTAATGTACTCTCAAGCAATCTACGCTCATACATTTGGTGCAGCTTTAAGAGGAGATCTGATTGAGACGATCCTAGGCTTTTGGCGGGAAAGAGTAGACTCTGCATATAGGGCAGGAATATCAAAGGAGCGTATAGTTCTTGATCCTGGAATGGGCGCTTTTATCAGTGACGATGCGTCTAAATCTTTTGAACTTCTAAACCGTTTTTCAGAGTTAACTAAGATGGAACTCCCGCTAATGCTGGGGGTCTCGCGCAAAGGGTTCTGGCGTGCAATTTCAGATCTCTCAGCGCAGGAGCGAGATCCACTCTCAGCACTTGCTGCTCTCTTAATCGCTCAAAGACTGAATGGTAATAATGTACTCTATATTCGGACTCACAATGTCAGGATGCAGCGGGATTTTTTTAAGGCGGCGCGCATGCTCTGTAAATGAGAATGAGAAAACTGCTCATTTAGGCTGGTGGATTTATATCCTCCTTCGCACTTAGAAATACTTTGTAAAAGTATTTCTAAGAGCTACGGCGGGATGTATTTACTCAATAACCCTGGGCATCCGAGGTTATTGAGTAAATACAGAATGCCAAGGTAACCCCTCGATTCGCCGCCACCTTTAGGAGCGCGAGGTTCCCTCGTTAATACCAGGAAACTACAAAAACTGGCAAAACCTTTTAATTAACCAGATATCGACATCAAACTAGTAGCGATTATAACTAATCGCCGGTAATAGGACCTACCGTAGTTCTCCTTCGGCCCTATACCTATCCTGAAAGTCAATCGAGAACCGTTTCAAGGATTTAATTGGTGTTATTGAGGAAAAATGAATAGTGTAGCAGAGTATTTTTTACAAATAAACCTTGTTCTATTTGCGCTGGGAGATTTATCTTTGCTTTAGTATTATGTTACCCTCGGTAAAATTCAAATTAACAGTTTTAAAATACATTTATGACTTGCAATAACGAGAGAGTGAATAGCTGGGTAGATCAGGTTGCTGGCCGCACTAAACCTTCGAAAATAGTTTGGGTCGATGGTTCAGATGCGGAGTATGCACAGATCTGTGATGAGCTGGTTAAACGGGGGACTTTTGTACGATTAAATGAAGCTGAGTATCCAAATAGCTTCTGGTCAAGGTCTAATCCAAACGATGTGGCGCGTGTAGAGGATCGCACATATATCTGTTCACGTTATCAAGAGGACGCAGGACCAACAAATAATTGGCATGAGCCAAAGTCAATGTACGACAAGCTTTGGAAGATTTTAGACGGCTCAATGCAGGGCCGAACCATGTACGTAGTACCGTATCTTATGGGGCCGGATGGATCACCTTTTTCGAAGGTTGGATTTGAGCTAACAGACTCACTCTATGTAGTTGCCAATATGCGCATCATGGCCCGCATCGGCAAGATAGCACTTAAGAATCTGCCTAGTAATAGTAATGATTTTGTGCGCGGAATTCATACGGTCGGCAAGCTTGATCCTGAAAATAGGTATATCTGTCACTTCCCAGAGGATTACACGATTATCAGTGCTAACTCCGATTACGGCGGTAACGCACTTCAGGGTAAGAAATGTTTCGCACTTCGCATCGCCTCAACTCTAGCACGTAAGGAGGGCTGGCTTGCTGAACATATGCTGATTGTAGGTATTACAAATCCTAAAGGTGAGAAGCATTATGTTTGTGGCGCTTTCCCATCTGCTTGCGGCAAAACAAATTTAGCTATGTTAATTCCGCCCAAGAGTTATCTTGATGCTGGATGGAAAGTAGAAACCGTGGGTGATGATATCGCGTGGCTTAATTTTGGCCCGGATGGAAAGCTTTATGCTATTAACCCGGAGGCGGGTTTTTTTGGTGTGGCGCCTGGAACTTCATATAAAACTAATCCGATGGCAATGGACACGGCAAAGTCTAATACCATTTTCACTAATACTGCATTGGATATGGATAAAAAAGTTCCATGGTGGGAGGGTGTTGGGGAAACGCCCAAGCGGGTTATGGACTGGTTAGGAAATGACTGGGACTCAAGCTGTGGAACAAAAGCTGCACATCCGAATTCACGCTTTACCGCTCCTGCAAAGCAATGTCCATGTATAAGTAAGGATTGGGAATCACCGCAAGGAGTGCCGATCTCTGCTATTATTTTTGGAGGAAGAAGAGCCCGTACTGCGCCGCTTGTATATGAAGCAAAGAGTTGGCAGCACGGTACATTTGTCGGTATTACGATGGCATCTGAGACGACCGCTGCTGCAGCTGGAAAGATAGGAGAGCTACGTCGTGATCCGATGGCGATGCGTCCTTTTATCGGATACCACGCCGCGGATTACTTTAAACATTGGCTCGACTTGGGTAAGAAAGGTGGCGCAAAGATGCCGAAGATATTCCATGTAAACTGGTTCAGAACAGATGAAAAAGGTAAATTTATCTGGCCTGGTTTCGGTGAAAATATGCGTGTATTGGAGTGGATTGTTAATCGCGTTAACGGCTCAGCCAAGGCAGTTGAGACTGCATTAGGACTCCAGCCGGCAGCAGAGCATCTAAATACAACAGGTTTAGATATAAACACTGAAACTCTTAAGGATCTCTTAGCGCTAAGAAGTGAGGATTGGCAGGCCGAAGTTCAGTCACAGGAGCAATTCTTTAAAGAGATCGGCTCTAAGATGCCGCCTGAAATCTGGGAGGAGCATCGTGCTTTACGGGCGCGGCTTGGATTGTAGGGCAGTGACTTGAACACTATCTTCATAAGCATAGTAACCTTTAACAGTGAAAAATATATAGAAAAATGCCTCAATGCTATCTTTGCAGCTGAGAGCACGCTCAAAAATCAGATAATAGTTCAGGTCTCAGACAATAGTTCTGAAGACAGCACGGTTAAGATTGTAGAGGAAAAATTTACTGGCCTGGTCAAGCTGGTAGCTAATCGGGAGAATTTAGGGTTCTGTGCCGCCCATAATCAGGCCGTAGCAGTTTTTCTAAAAACAGATGCGCAGTACCTCCTAGTACTAAATCCAGATCTAAGATTAAGGCCAGATACAGTCAGCAAACTAATTGAGGCTCTATCGAATCTATCGGATGCTGGGATAGCAACCCCAAAGATTTATCGTGCCGATGATACTCTTGAGGCAGTTGTGCCGCTTTGCCTTGATGCGGCAGGTATGGAGTTGACACCTAGTCTACGTCATTTAGACCGCGGCTCCAATCAGCTTGATGAGGGGCAGTATAATCAGAATCAGATAATTTTTGGTGGAACAGGCGCATGTTTATTTTTTAAACGTGAGGCCGTTATGCAGTTATTGCTTGATAGCGGAGAGCTCGAAAAAGATCTGGAGAGAGTTCATCCGCAGCTTTTGGCAGGACTAGCTGATCGCAAACTTTTATTTGATGAAGGTTTCTTTGCTTATCGTGAGGACGCCGATCTAGCATGGCGAGCTAAAATTTTAGGGATTAGTACTCTCTATGTAGCTGATGCCGTAGCCTATCACAAACGGGTGGTGTTAGCTGACAACAGAAGGACTCTCTCTCCATATCTTAACAGACTAAGTGTTAGGAATAGATTTTTACTACAGATTAATAATTTCTCATTCGTGAATGATCTAGATAAACTTCTGCCCGGATTTTTATGGCGTAATCTACTAGTAGTCTTCGGAGTCTTCCTAACTGAATGGAGCTCTATTCCGGCATTTCTTGATCTGATCAAGCTTTTTCGACGAGCCTATGCGCGGCGCAGGATTTTATTTAAGAGAGCTAGGGAGTTAAGTGCCGGCACTGTTTCAGCAAGCTCATTAAGTGGCTCCATAACAAATTCACGTTTTTGAATCTCTGCATGCGGAACTGTTAGAGTCGGGGAGTGAATCTTCTTATCTCCAAAAAATAAAATATCGATATCAATGCAGCGTGGTCCCCATCGAATCTCGTTTGAACGGTTCCGACCAAGCTCTAGCTCGATCCTCTGTGTATTACTCAAAAGTTCTTCAGGATCTAATTTTGAGATACAAAGCAGTGCTGCATTCAGAAAATCAGGTTGTGTTTTTAGCTCAGGCGGGTTTAAGGGTGCGGTCTCATAAAATCTTGAGATTGCCAGAACTGTACCTATGCGTTCTCCAATTAATCGAAGGGCTTTGTTAAAGCTGCCGTATCGCTCCCCTATATTGGCCCCCAGAGCTAGTATTACCTGTGTATTCATCTCTATTTTTGATGTTACTATAATCTGTTAAGATTATAATACGATTTTAGCTATATATAAATTATGAAAGAAGCAGTTGCAAAGGAGATAGCAAGAAGAGTTAAAAATGGAGAGGTGATCGGTGTTGGAACCGGAACTACGGTCGATATCGCAATTGCTGAGATTGCGGCACGAATAAAGAAAGAGGGGTTAGTCGCCTCATTTGTCCCAACATCTTATCAAAGCGCATGGGGAATGGAGGCTCATGGAATTACTGTGCTCTCCTCTGCATATCAGGGTCGTATTGATTGGGGCTTCGATGGGGCAGATGCAGTCAATGAGAAACGATGGGCTATTAAAGGTAAGGGCGGTGCATTACTGCAGGAGAAGATCTTAGCTGTAAAATGTGAGAGATACTTTCTTATAGTGGATGAGAGTAAGCTCTGCTCCGATCTTGCTAAGGGTTGCGCTGTGCCGATAGAGGTAATACCTGAAGCAGCTGCTGTTGTTCAGAGTGAATTAAGAAGACTTAAGTTGGGTGAGCCTATACTAAGAAGTGGCAGCGGTAAGCATGGGCCGGTTATTACTGAGCGCGGTAATATATTAATAGACATAATGCTTGCAGAGATTAATTTAGAGGTGGAAAGCAAAATAAAAAATATTGTTGGTGTGGTTGAGAGTGGCCTGTTTTTAAATCTTGCAGATGAGGTACTGGTTGGGAGTGCTAAGGGGGTTAGGGTGATTTAGGTTAAAATTAGAAAAGTCGGTAACGATAAAGTATAATGTCTAACGTGCAAGGTATAACGAAAAGCGTCGACGGTTTTTGTCTGACGCTAGTGCTCCTCCAAATAAGTTTTTTCACGTCTAGCATCACATCGTTGCCCCACCTTGTCACGCTTCTCAGTCGGAAAATCCTCGCAATACTTCAGTATTGCTGCGGATTTCCTCCTTCCGAGGCGTGCCAATCTGGGGCAACGCTGCGCGCTATACGTGAAAAAACTTATTTGGCGAAGCACTAGTCGTTAGACTTTAGACGTTTTAAGACCCCTCATCTCACCGTCATAACTTCACTCTGTGCCGATTCCTCCCCTTTTTCATTATAAGCAGCAACAGTTGCAAAAAATGTCTCAGGAGTTTTTACATTTTCAAATACATAACGGAATGTATCTCCGTATTTTGGATCCTTATTTTTTTCGATCATCTCTGATTTGAGTTTTATGATGTGCTCCAAGTTGGTTTTGTCTGATCCGTATCTGATTATGTATCCAGCCACAGGAGTCTCAGGTATGGCCCATACAATTTCGACTGGCTGGTATTGAGGCGGGGGCTGTATAGCTCGGGCATTGGTAGTGGAGTTAGCAGCTGCACCAGAAAGACTTTCAGAGGAGGTACCGCCGGCACTAGAAAGGTTATTCTGCAAAGCGTGATCTATGCTGGGGGTTGTGGGAGCAGTGTCCCAAAGTCCACATCCGATACAGCCTGTGATGAGAAAGATAAAGAGAGTAACAACAATGACCGCCCTGATACGCATAAAAACTCTTTAAAATCAGTAGGTTAGATAAAAATTACTTTGCTACAGATATTTATCTGAAGCAGATCGACCACTGCACCAGACTAATATACAGACTGACTCGGATTAGTTCCAGTCAATCTTTTTTAGACTGAGTTTATTAGGTCTAGAACTTGCACACTCCCATATTGGGGGAGGCTATCGCAGTATTCTGTTTCTCCTGTGGTACCTATATGAGCAGCTAAGCCTAATAACACAGAGCATATAGGTATTGACCTTTATTATTAAGGGAGAAGGTTGTCATGAGTGCTAAATTTATTAAATTTCAACCGATTGCTAGACAGCAGAATGAGCGCATTCTTTTACTAGGTGCTGCCGGATTAGCGATCTCGATTTTATTAGTAATCACAGTAGTATTAAATTACCGGACAGAAGCACGTGCCAAGGAAAATATCCCCCTTCCTCCTGTAAGCGCAGTGCCGGCAGTGATCGGAACAGTTACATTGTTGGCGCCAAGCCGTGATATCGCTCCAGGCACAAAACTTACGATGGCTGACCTAAAAGAGGTCTACTGGCCAAGAAATCAGGTACCTCAGGATGCTATTCACGATATATCGGAGGCCCAGAATCTATTCTCAAAGCAGAAACTATCAGCTGGAATGCCTGTATTGAGAACCAATCTAAGCAGTGAGCCAGCACTTACCCCACTTTCATTGACGAAAGGGTTTCGCGCCGTTTCAATTGAAGTTGATGCTGTATCAGGCATCGAAGGGCATGCTTTACCAGGTACGAGAGTTGATGTCGTTTTAACCTATATGCGTAAAGATGACGCGTTGACCTCTAAAGTCCTTGTACAGAATGCAAGGGTGCTATCATATGGCGGAGATGATAAGCCGATCGCAGAGAGGGCGTTTATGCAGAATGCACGTAGATCGATGCAATCTGAATCAACTATTACATTAGAGACCACCCCTCAGGATGCCTTGAAAATTGAAACAGCAAAACAGCTAGGTCATTTAAGTCTTTTCATGCGCGCTGGTGATGATAATCAGGGTCAGGAGATTGTAGAGCTAAACGCTCGTGATATTGATCAAGGATATAGAAAGCATATTGTTACCGGAGCCAACTGCTCTAAAGGCCGTGTCAAGTCGGCTGGTAAGGAGTATCTGGTTGATTGCGAAGGTGGTTTAAGCCAGATTGATAATAGTATTGAGCCGTAAGAGTACTTAGGCTCTGGCTGGATGCAGCGGTATTCTATGCCGCTTAAACCAGAAGAACATTAACATTATACTCTTTAAATATTTTATCTCTACTAATTAATGTAAGATTTTCACAGAGTGCTTGGCAGATTAGCATACGGTCGAATGGATCTTTATGCAGCAAAGGTAGAGTTTGAATCGTTTTCGCATGTGACATTTTCAGTGGTAGCTCATGAAACCCACAACTATTAATAGCCTCCTCAAAATTAGATGGAATAGATAATTTACCCATTGCGGATTTTACTTCAAGCTCCCAAGCCGTAACCGCACTGATTAGACATATATTTCTACTCTCTTCAATAATATGCCTATGCTTACCTAGTAATTTTGGAGATTCCAGCCACCACAGTATCACATGACTATCGAGAAGATATTTCACAGCGAGCCCTTGTAAAATAGTTCGACATACTCCTCCGGTAACTCTTCAAAGTTTTTAGAGATTTTGACCTTACCTTTCCAAATTCCTCCTTTTCGCTTCTTTTTCCGGTAAGGAACTATGACTGCCACCGGCTCTCCTGAGCGTGAGATTATGATCTCCTCTCCTGCTAATACATCTTCAACTAATCGAGAAAGGTGCGTTTTCACTTCATGTATGCTTTTTGTAGCCATAATTACCCCATATTCATATGAGTCATTTAGTTAGCTAAGTTAGTCCATTATATTCTAAATTTCAAATAATATCAAGTAGTTTAACAGAGCGCCCATGTAGCTATAGCAAGTGACAGAATAACGCTACGGTATTCTGTCACTTGCTATAAATCCGGCAACTGCCGGATTTAGGATAATAGACTAGTGCTCCTCCAAATAAGTTTTTTCACGTCTAGCATCACATCGTTGCCCCA
>CAZKXU010000096.1:0-12959 GCA_964556665.1 uncultured Bdellovibrionales bacterium
TGTTTTCGGGCATTTTTCGCCTTTTCTTAGTTCGAACTGCTCTTTCTAGGTTTATTTCACCTTTTTGCAGTGACTTATTGAGTCAATACCATTTCGGCAGTAACTGATGGTCTCAGAGAAACCTCATATCAAACCGGCAGACCGAGAGGGGGGTAGCTACGGCTTTAGGGGTAACTTTCTGCACGCACTAGATGAGAAAGGCCGCATAAGTCTTCCATCTGAATTTCGACGTGTCCTGTCCAACAATAATGACAATAGTATCGTACTTACAAACTATATCTCTGAAGGAGCGAGATGCTTGGAAGGCTTTGGTCTTGCAGAGTGGGAAAAGTTTGAAGCCAAGCTTAGGAGTAAGAGCCGCTTCGGCGCTAAGCTTCAGAAATTAGAGAATTTTTACCTCAGCCGTGCTGCAGAGTGTCAGCTTGATTCGGCCGGGAGAATTCTAATTCCAAATCATTTGCGTGTATATGCAGGTATTGAACGAGAGGTAACTTTTACCTCCTCAATTCATGGATTTAGAGCGTGGGATAAGAGAGTTTGGGAGACTATTTTTGCGCAGGCAGAAGCGGCGCTGTTGGAGAATCCTGATCTTTTCGCTGATGTGGATATATAGTCTTTTTCTAGAGTTTTGTGAACGGTGTGGAGTCTCGACATGTATCAGTACTTTTAAACGAAGCGATTAATGCGCTTGAGGCCCAACGCACAGGAATGTTTTTAGATTGCACCTTAGGAGGAGGTGGGCATACTAGGGCGATTTTGCAGGCTAACCCTAGTAATCGTGTAGTGGCGTTGGATAGAGATGCTAATGCAATTACAAGATTTGGAGAGACAGAACGAGTAACAGTAGTGAGAGCTAAATTCTCTGAGGCACAAGAGGTTTTAGCAGGTGCAAAGTTTAATGGTATCTTGGCGGATCTTGGAGTATCGACAGACCAGCTTTGGGAGAATCGAGGATTCTCATTTAGGGATCAGGTATTAGATATGCGCATGGGTGAAGGTGATATAACGGCAGCCACACTTGTAAATGAACTTGATAAGGCAGAGCTGTTTAAAATTTTAAAAGAGGGTGGTGTTGGAAATGAAGCCAAAGCGGCTGTGTCTGCCATCATCAAAGAACGTCCGATTCTAAGTGCTGAACAGTTAAGTGCTGTGATCAGCAATGCAATAGGTGATCAAAATAAAAAAGATCGCAACCCGGCAACGGTTGTTTTTCAAGCGTTACGTATAAGAGTTAATGACGAATTAAATGAGATAAGAAAATTACTAGATTCGTTGCCTAGTTTAGCTCTACCAGGGGCAAGAGCTGCATTAATTACATTCCATTCCTTAGAGGATCGGATAGTAACTAAGCAGCTGAGAACGTGGGCTCAGGGAGGGGAGTTTTCCGCCTCTTTTCCGGGAGCTAAACCTGGCAAGGTATTGGGAGAGCTGATGCCAGGACCGATTTTGCCGAGCACTGAAGAGGTAAAGGAGAATCCAGCCTCACGCAGTGCAAGATTAAGGGTTTTTAGGTTTTATTAAAGGTGTTTGTTATGGCGATCTGCCTTGATTATCAGAGGGTTTATTATCGTAAAAGAAGACTAGCAGTTTCTAACAGAACACGGATTCTGGCAGTTGCACTTCTTCTGTTTGCGTTGGTAAGTAAGGTCTGGATAAAGATTGAAACTACCTCAATTGGTTATGACCTGGCAGAAGCTCGCAAGGTTGCACTTGCACTAGATATGGAACGTCGAGAACTGGAGCTTAAACGTTCTCTACTCCTTCGACCTGACAACCTTTCTGTGAGGGCAGAGCGTGAACTTAACTTGCATGCCTTACAGTTAAGCCAGGTAAAAAGAATTTCTATTAATTAAGGGTAGGGCGATGATTGACTTTGCGTTGAAAGAACCATTTTTTAAGCGCGACACACTTTCTGAAGGAGCCAGAGTTAAGCGGCTAAGGATTGTAAAAGTGTTAGCGCTTCTGTGGGTCACTGTAATAATATATAGATTGGTCAGTTTGCAGCTTACTGATTTTGCACGATGGCAGGACTGGGCTGTAAAACAGCACCTTACGGAATTTAAGCTCGCCCCTGAACGAGGGCCGATATTTGATCGTCAAGGAAAACTTTTGGCGTTCTCAGTGCCAGCTAGTTCAGTTTATGCACGACCACTACAGATCGTTAACAAAAATGATCAGGCTACTAAGCTAGCAAAAATACTTAAAATCGATCGCAGCCTCCTATTATCTAAGCTAAACGAGCAAAAACCGTTTGTCTGGCTTAAACGACAGATACCAAGATCTATTGCAGAGCAGATTAATGAGATGAAAATTGCAGGTATCGGTAGTGTCATGGAATCAAAACGGTACTATCCGCAAGGAGAGGCTGCTAGTCGCTTGATTGGGAGAGTTGGGATAGACGGCAGCGGCCTATCGGGGCTTGAGCAGCAATACGAGAAGCAATTGGCTGCTGGTGAGGTGGCGACAGTGTTTAATCGAGATGCACTTGGAAATATGATTGCCAAGCCGGTTTCGCTAAATAAAGGTAGTTTTGAAATGCCTAAGGGCAATGCTCTAAAACTAACAATAGATGCTGGTCTTGAACTTATTGTCGAGGAGGAGCTTGCGCGCGGACATGCAGATAGTAAGGCAAAACATGTGTTGGGATTACTGTTAGATGCGGATAGCGGAGAGATACTAGCGCTTGGGCAGACTCCGGCAGTTGATTTTAATGCAGCCTCAATTGAAGCAGATAGTATGCGCAACTTAATCGCCGAAACCGTCTTTGAACCTGGCTCTATTATCAAACCTATAGTTGCTGCTGCAGCATTGGAAAATCAGATAGTGTCACCTCAGGAGATAATAGATTGTGAGGGCGGACATTTTTATTTTGGTGGCAGAAGGATAAACGATGTACACCCTTATGATAGGATTAGTTTCAGTGATGTTATCGTTCGATCATCGAATATCGGTATGACTAAGATTGGAGAACGTCTCGGTGCACAAAGGATCCATCAATGCATGAAGGACTTCGGATTCGGCGAACAGGCCTTAACCTTGCCAGGTGAAAGTGCTGGTATTTTAAGAGATATAGATAGATGGTCTAAAGTAGATGTGGCAACGCATGCCTTTGGTCAAGGTATTGCTGTTACTTCGTTGCAGATGGTTAGAGCAATTTCTGCAATTGCAAATGGCGGAAAGTTGCCGCGCCTAAAACTGATACAGGACGATAGCGGACTTGAATTAAAGCGGATTATCTCTGAGCGAACCGCTTCACAGGTGCGTGCAATGATGTACGGAGTAGTTGAGAGTGAGCATGGCACAGGTCACAACGCTGCGATTGGAGGTATTAGGGTTGGAGGTAAAACCGGGACTGCACAAAAGGCTCGGCGAGACGGTCGTGGTTATGAGGAAGGAGCATATGTCGCCTCCTTTGTAGGATTTGCTGATGGAGCAGCGCTTGGGCTTAAGAAGACCTTAACGTTGATGGTCGTAGTAGATGAACCTGGAGGTAAATCAATTTATGGAGGAGCAGTGGCTGCCCCGATCTTTAAACGTATTATGAGCCGGGCAATGCATTACCTAGCCATGAGAAATGAGATACGCGCACCAGAGGAGAACGGATTACTCAGCGCTAGTTATGCTGTACAGTCACCGCAGGCCGCAGATTTATGACGGCTTGCGCCTAGAAAGAGCAGTTCGAACTAAGAAAAGGCGAAAAATGCCCGAAAACAAATAGCTTTATTAAGTTTGCGAGTTCACCCAAAAGGTGAGGCTGCTGCCGAGCTGTTTTCGGGCATTTTTTGGCCTAAAAAAGGGTTAGAACTGCTTTTTCTAGGTTGCCTAAATCCGGCAACTGCCGGATTTAGGTTTAATTGAATACGCTGTGCCAGCCTATGAAAAGGGGCTTCAATAAATTTATATAATAGCATTGCAGCAACTATACATGCAGCAAAAATCGCAGCTATAAAAATAAATGTATAGAACCAGCTCTGACTTAAATACTCCTTTATCCACGGAATGCGGACTGCAAAGCGTGTGCATGCCACGATAACTGGAAAATGTATCAAATAGAGCGAGTAAGAAAATCTCCCAACATAGTTCAATATAGCAAATGAATAGTTACGCTCAATAAAATATAGTACTATTACGGCAGCGATTATTCCATTTATAACGCCTATCCAAAGACGATCTTCTACTGTTGGTATGCCCAGATAGGCTAGTATATATGCTGCTAGTAGTATTGGTGCGGCTATGACCAGGCTAGGCAAACTCAACTTTTTCTTATTTGTAAAAAGATACGCAATTAATACGCCGTGTAAAAAGCTGAAATAATATCCATCCAATGTTAGAAATTTATAACCACTAATAAGCGCGAAAAAAATGAAAGCTGTGTAGAAAATGTAAGGCCTGAGTATCTTGCCGTTTCGTATGGAGGCCAATGATACTGGTAGCAAAATGTAGAAAATTAACTCATAAAAAAGGCTCCAGGTTACTGGATTTATCTTGTCAGTAGGGAAAATATTAAAGAGTAGAAAGATGTTAATCAGCCAGTCCTGGGGCGAAGTATTAATATTGTTAAAACTTACTCCCAAATTTAAGGCTATGAAATAAAGGAGTAATACAAAAATATGACTTGGATAAATTCTTAAAATTCTCCTTAGAATGTATTGAACAAAGCTAAAATATGAATTTAAGCGCAGCAGTAGAAGAGAAAGACAAAAACCGGAGAGTACAAAGAAGAGATCAACGCCAAATTTTGCGTGAGCATATATATGGGGGGAGATAGCCGCAGGAAAGAGATCTGCACGCAACATCACTGCTAACATATGAGAGATCATCACTATTAAAGCGGCTATCCCTCTTAGGGTATCTATAGGTTTTAGTCTTTCCATCAAAGCAATGTTACTTATACGTGTAACTTAGGAAATGGAGTTTAGTATATAATGTTAGGCGTGTCATTAGGAGGGATATAGAAAACACAGCTTATATATCCATGTTTAACCTATGATATTTTTGAATTTGTTGTGCAACTTAATAATCCGGTAACTGAGAATAGTTATCTGATATCTGAATATGATACTGATCAGAACGGAGCACGATTAGCTCGGTGCTAGCCTGTATCAGGCGGTATAGAAAACTGATTAAACATGAATTTTAATCAATCCTACTGCGCCATCGCTCACCTATGCCTAGCATGCATTTCGTTGTATATTTACAGCCATGTTTCGATTAAATGACATGGCAGCGCAGATAGGATTTGCAGCTATCGGTAATGACCCGATCGTAACCTCGCTAGCTTGCTCAACGCAGAAGCTCTTGCCTGGTGCACTGTTTGTGGCGATCTCCGGCACTAAGACCGACGGGCATTATTTTTTAGATGAAGCTTTCAAAAAGGGGGCAGTCGCGGCAGTTGTCACTGATGCTACTAAGCTAGGTAATTATCCTGGAATTGTGGTCAAGGATAGCCGCGCCGCTTTAAGTAAACTCGCAAAGCTTTTCTACAAAGATCCAACAGCGGCTTCAAAGGTCATAGGCATCACAGGAACAAATGGAAAGACAACTGTAAACTGGCTTCTCTATCATGCACTTAATAAACTTAATTTAAACTGTATAAGGATCGGAACGCTGGGTATTGCAGCTTCAGGTCTATTAGATCAGGCAGCTACACTGACTACCCCTGATACGATTAGCTTGAATCATTATCTGAGCACAGCAGTCATGAATGGTTTTAAGTCTGCAGTTATCGAGACCTCTTCGCATGCGTTAGATCAAAAAAGAGTGGAAGATTTTCAGTTTGATGTGGGGGTCTTTACCAATCTTACGCGTGACCATCTTGATTATCAC
Organism: uncultured Bdellovibrionales bacterium; assembly: GCA_964556665.1. Classification (GTDB taxonomy): domain Bacteria; phylum Bdellovibrionota_C; class UBA2361; order UBA2361; family CAZKXU01; genus CAZKXU01. Next base: position 5,827 of record CAZKXU010000096.1, read on the forward strand.
ACAGATGAAGAGGATTATTTTAAGGCTAAATTTAGGCTTTTTGAGATCTTGGCGGAGAGTTTAAAGGAAACAAAGTCAGCGGTAGTAAATGCCGATGATCAATACGGGATTCTAATTAGAAATGAACTTCAGCGACTAGGACTGCGAGATCTCTCCTTTGGATGGGCAAATGGCGTGATTCGTATCTCGGATTTTCAGCAGAATCTGTCAGGATCGCAATTTAAACTATACTGGGAGGGGAAGGAGCAGATACTCAGTTCAACTCTGATCGGAAGGCATAATGCAGAGAACTTAACTGCCGCCTTTGCCTCATTATTAGCCTTGAATTTTGCTCCTGCTGATATTGCAAAGGTGTTGCAAAAGTCACCACAGGTACCGGGACGACTTGAACGTGTTGGAGCTGGTACGCAGTTTGGTGTGTATGTTGATTACGCCCATACTCCTGATGCTTTGGCTAATGTACTTAGAACCTTGCGACCGCTCTGCAAAGGGAGACTAATTGTTCTCTTTGGATGCGGAGGGGATAGGGATAAGGGAAAGCGACCTATTATGGCTAATGTGGCAGCAGAGTTGGCAGATGATGTGGTTGTAACATCTGATAATCCGCGTACCGAGGATCCTGCCAGTATCATTACAGATATTCTAGCCTGTGGTATTAAGGCTCGTTTTACGGATATTGATAGACGTAAGGCTATACTGGAAACCGTTCTTTTACTTAAGCCAGGAGATATTCTATTAGTGGCTGGTAAAGGGCATGAAAACTATCAGATAATAGGTGAAAATAAATCTTATTTCTCCGATCAGGAGGAGGTTCTTAGGGCGCTCGAACAGTGTTAACATTAAGCAAACAGGATATACTGAAGATTACAGGTGGCATCTCGCATGAGCCACACGGTCATGCGTGTCGAGGAGTTGAGTTCGATTCCCGTGAAATAAAGGGAGGTGAGCTGTTTGTTGCATTAAAAGGTGAGAAGACTCATGGACATGCATTTCTGGCTACGGCTTATGATCGGGGCGCCGCATTGTTTCTAATAGAGGATAAAGAGATCTTCGAAAAATCTATCTTTAAGGATCGACTCATCCTCGTAGATGACACACTTAAGGCTTTTTCTCAGCTCGCAGCCGCTTGGCGTCTACATCTAGGAACCCCTTTGATCGCTGTAACAGGATCAGTCGGCAAGACTACAGTAAAGGAGATGTTGGCAGCTCTCTTGGTAAGAACCGGTGCAGGGGCGTATTCGCAACGTTCCTTTAATAATCATGTAGGTGTGCCTTATACGCTTTGCAAACTCTCTCCTACACATAGTTGGGGTGTGATAGAGATGGGGATGAACCACGCAGGTGAAATAGAGGCGCTAAGTAAGATGGCGGCTCCTGATATAGCATTGATTACCCGCATTGCAGCTGCGCATATAGAGGCATTTGGAAGTATCGACAAAATTGCAGACGCTAAATTTGAAATTATAGCAGGACTAAAAAGTGATGGAGCTCTAGTACTTAATGCTGATGATGATGTGCTGCTTAACGCGTTAAAGCGGCATGCTCGGCCTGGGCAAGAGGTGATATATTTTGGCACTGAAAAATCCGGTAAGAATGGGGTACTAGTAACTTTAATAGAGAACTTAGGTCTAGCCGGATTTAGAATTACTTTCAGCGATCGCGGAGAGAAATTATCAGTGAGTTTACCTATTTTAGGGGAGCACAATGCCATCAACGCAGCGGCTGCGATAGCTGCGGCTAGAAGGTTAAAGCCTGAGATTACAGAGGCTCAGATAGTATCCGCTTTTTTGAATTTTCGTCCGCCAGAAATGAGGCTTAATATTAAAGAGACACTTGATGGAAGGAAGGTTTTGGATGATTCATATAATGCCAATCCGGTCTCAATGCAGGCATTTCTTGAAGTAGTACGCTCTCTTAAAAATTCAGGTCTAAGAGTTGGTCTAGTACTTGGAGGAATGTTAGAGTTGGGTAGTAGTAGCGCGCAGTATCATCTAGAGACAGGACAGTTCGCGGCGTCTGTAGTGCCTCAGTTTTTAGTTGCGGTTGGTGAGCAAGGGCAGGCATATTTAGATCCTGTGCGTGCAGCAGGAATTGATACAGTAGCTGCTCATGATGTTAAGGAGGCTCTGATTGCTGTTAATAGCCGTAGTTGGGATGTGCTGTGTGTGAAGGCTTCGCGCGGTATCGGACTTGATCGGTTGGTGGGTAAGTTAGTAGGCGACACTGATGAAGCCTAGGGTACAGTTGCTTACTGAGGAGGCGAGCTGTTAGTGCTTTGCCAAATGAGTTTAAAAAATTTATCGGTATTTTTGGATGCTATATCATTTCTTATATTCATTACATACAACTTATAGCTGGCTTAATGTGTTTCGTTACATCACATTCCGAGCTATGTTGGCGTTTCTCTTTACCTTTGCCTTTGTGTTGATCGTGCAGCCCTGGTTTATTCAGAAATTAAAGGAGATAGGGCTCAAAGGACAGCCGATACGAGAGGATGGTCCGAAGGCGCATGGAGTAAAGCAGGGAACTCCCACAATGGGAGGAGCGGTTATTATCGTGGGTGTTATTGCCTCGGCGTTGTTATTCTGCGATCTCTCCAATTTTTATATATGGCTTACTTTGGCAGTTCTGGCTGGCTATGCAGCGTTGGGATTTACAGATGATTGGAGGAAGATTACCAAACAGAGCAGTAAGGGTATAAGTGGACGCACGAAACTACTTTGGCAGGGTGGTATTGCGGCAGTAGCAGCGCTAGTGCTGCTCATTATCGGATTTCCAACTGAATTAACTTTTCCCTTTTTAAAAGATCTTACCTTTGATTTAGGGCTGCTTTTTATTCCTTTTGTAATACTGGTAGTGGTTGGCACCTCTAATGCCGTTAATTTGACCGATGGGCTGGATGGTCTTGCTATCGGGCCAGTCATGACAGTAGCAGCTACATATGCTTTATTTGCTTACCTGGTAGGGCACGTAAGAATATCGGAATACCTGCAACTCACACCAATAGTTGGGGCGGGCGAACTTAGCATTGTGCTCTCCTCGGTGGTGGCTGCAGGGCTTGGTTTTCTTTGGTACAATACCTTCCCAGCAAGTGTCTTTATGGGAGATATCGGTTCTTTAGCATTAGGGGCGGTGCTGGGGCTGGTAGCTGTATTGGTAAAGCAGGAGATCTTAATGGTAGTGGCAGGGGGAGTCTTTGTTGTGGAGGCGCTCTCTGTTATGATACAGGTCTATTCGTTCAAGATAACTGGGAAGCGGGTGTTTAAGATGGCACCGATACACCATCATTTTGAATTAAAAGGATGGGCTGAGCCGAAGATTATTGTTCGATTCTGGATCGTATCGGTAGTGCTGGCTTTAGTGTCGTTGACTACGTTGAAATTGCGGTAGAGAGATGAAGATTAGAAGTTTACTTAAAGAGATTCATCATTCAAAAGATAATGTCATTGTTATTGGATTAGGACTTAGTGGGATAGAGAGTGCACGTTTACTTAGTCGCTCCGGTATTAAGGTTATTGCAGTCGATGAGAAATCCGAGTCGGAATACAGACTAAGTCAGAAATTTTCTAGAATTCTTGATGAGCTAACAGCTCTTGGAGTGGTAGCCCATTTTCAGATAAGCGGTGAGCTAGTTCTACCGCTATTGGAGCGGGTAAAGCTTGCTGTATTAAGCCCCGGGGTCTCTCTTGAGAACCCTATAGTTTCTGTTCTTAAACGTGAAAATATACAATTAATAAGTGAACTAGAATTAGGCATAGAGCTGCTTGGATCGGATGTAATTGTCGTCACAGGCAGCAATGGAAAAAGTACCACAGTTAGCCTGATTGCAGATATGCTTCAGGCTGCTAAGGTGAATTCCCATTTAGTAGGCAATGTAGGTATCCCGGTGGTCAGTAAACTTGACCCTAGCACACTCTTTATAGAAAAAGCTGCTGCGCCGCTTCTCGTAGTTGAGGCATCTAGTTATCAGATTGAGAGCTGCACAACGCTTAAGCCCAGGATCTCCGTTCTTTTAAATATCTCTGATAATCACCTGGAGCGACATGGCACCTTAGATCGGTATCTTGATATTAAATACAGGATTTTTGCACAGCAAGGACGTGACGATTTCGCGATTATTAATCTAGATGATGCGATGGTTGCATCCCGGCAGAGTCGAATTAAGAGCAAAATAATGGGAGTGAGTATGAGCCTTAGCCTTGAGGAGAGGGAGGGTGCACTGGTTCAGTATAATCCGCAGCGGGGTGTGGATGTCATTCAGATCCACATAGGTAAGAATTGGGAGGAGTATCCACTTCTCTCAACAAAACTTTTAGGAGCACATAATAGATTTAACCTTGCTGTCTCAATTTTGGCAGCACGTCTAATGCAGATTGAACCCGGCTGCATTAGGGAGGTAATCCAAAAATTCACACCGCTTGAACATCGAATCGAATATGTCGCTGAACTTAATGGCGTTACGTTTTATAATGATTCAAAATCAACCACTGTCGCAGCTTCTAAAGTTGCACTCTCGACCATATTGAGTACCTCTCCTGAAAGTAAGATTTTGTTCCTCATTGGTGGGCTTGCTAAGGCAGGTTCGTGGGAGCCGCTCCTAAAGTTAATCAGCGCCAACAAAGAAAGGATAAGGTCGTTAATAATATTTGGCCAGGATCGGTCATTGTTAGCAAGTCATGCGAAGGATGCAGCTCTGGAGTACGAGCTTTGTGAGTCGGTGCGAGCAGCTGTAGTGGCGGCAAAAACTTTAGCGCGAGCCACAGATGTTGTACTTTTCTCTCCTGGCTGCGCCAGTTTTGATGAATTTAATGATTTCGAAGAGCGTGGTTCTGTGTTTAAATTGATCGTAAATGAAAGGTGATGAGTTTAAAGCCCCATTAGTAGCTGATAGATTGTTGCTTTTTACGACCTTGGCCTTAGTCGCTTTCAGTGTAATTATCATTTACTCTACTACCGGAATCCTCTCGCAGGAGAAGTTTGGAGATACCCTTTTCTTTGTAAAGCGGCAGTTGCTGGCAGCCGCTCTGGGGATAGCACTTCTTTTGATCATTAGTCGGGTTGATCTTGAATGGCTAAAAAAAATCTCTCCATTGTGCCTACTTCTTTCATTGTTTTTACTTCTTCTGACTTTAATCCCTGGTGTGGGTTCAGTGGGTGGAGGAGCTAGTCGATGGATTCATCTTGGCCCACTTCGATTTCAGCCTGGAGAGCTAGTCAAAGTAATGATGGTAGTATTTATGTCCGGTTTTTTTGCACGTCATGAGGACGATCTGGAGCGAATTGGATTCGGAGTTGTTAAGCCCTTGATGTTGGTAGGGACAATTGCAGCGCTGTTTCTTTTGCAGCCTGATTTTGGATCAGCTTCTATAGTGGTTATGGTAACGCTAGCGATGATGTTAGTGAGCGGGACTAGGATTAGGTATTTTATAGCAGCTGGAGTAGGAATCGCGTTTCTTGGAGGCTTGTTAATTCTAAACTCTCCATACCGTCTAGCGCGAGTATTAAATTTCCTGACTCCATGGAAGGATGCATCAGGCAAGGGCTATCAACTAGTTCAATCATTGATTGCAGTAGGTAGTGGAGAGATTAACGGTGTAGGTCTCGGTGCTGGACAGCAAAAGTTGTTCTATTTGCCAGCTGCTCATACAGACTTTATATTCTCAGTCATAGCAGAGGAGCTTGGGTTTATAGGATGTTTGGCTGTTATCTCTGCGTTCCTCATTATTTTGTGGCGAGGCATGGCTCTTTCAAAGCGAGTTGTCGCAGATACATTCTCATTATCTTTAAGTGTTGGGCTTACCTTGCTAATAGTGTTGCCAGCCTTTTTAAATATGGGTGTTGTAATAGGATTGCTGCCTACAAAGGGGATGGTATTGCCGCTCGTAGGCTATGGAGGCTCTGCCTTGGTTTGTTCATTAATGACAGTCGGGTTATTATTAGCAGTTATAAGAAACTATCAGAGTAGGGTGCTGTGAAGATTCTGATTGCAGCAAGTGGAAGTGGTGGTCATTTGATGCCTGCGATATTTATCGCCGAGGCTCTGAAAGAACTAGTTCCTACAGTAGAGATTCAGTTTGTCGGCAGCGGACGTCCATTAGAGGCTATGCTTATAGACGCGCGTGGATTTAGACGTCATGAGATTAGGTTGGGAGGGGTAAAAGGACGTGGTTTACGTGGAGTCTTTGATCTTCTATTGCTCTGGCCGCGTGCATTTTTTAAGGTATGGAGCTTAATAGGAGCTTATAAGCCTGATCGCTGTGTTGGAGTTGGTGGATATGCCTCTGTTCTACCTGTTTTGATCGCCTTCTTAAAAGGGATACCTACCTGGATTCATGAAGCTGAAATAAAGCCCGGACTTGCAAACTTTTTTCTCTCTCTCTTTGCAACTAAGGTTTCCTTGGCTAATAAAGAAGCAGTAATGCCGCGACGGAGCAATAATGTTTTTACAGGACACCCGGTAAGAAAAGAGCTATTAAATGCGCGCCGAGAGGCCGTGCTTACGGAGCCCAGAAAGATTTTGGTGTTAGGCGGCTCGCAAGGAGCAGAGGCGATAGATCGAGCATTTGTGGATTTAGCACCTTGGCTCAAGGAATTAAAGCTTGAACTCTGGCATCAGTGTAGATCTGATAATATGGAAAAACTGAAGCTGAGTTACGCGAAAGTTGATTATGCTGTGCGAGTTGATTCTTTCATCGATGATATGGTTTCTGCTTTTAACTGGAGTGATGTAATAGTAAGCCGTGCCGGTGCAGGAGCTGTAGCTGAGATCTCAGTTGTCAATCGTCCGACAATATTTGTTCCTTATCCACATGCCCAGGCTAACCACCAGGAGACAAATGCTCTTATTTTAGTAAATGTTGGCAAGGCGATCATGATCAAAGAAGGTGATGATTTTGGTGAGCGTCTAAAGGCAGGATTAAGTAAGATACTTTCAAATGCCCTTTATCATGAAATGATCGAGACCCCCTATGAACCGCCTAATATAGGAGCAGCTATGCGCATAGCTAGCGGAGTGCTAGGTTTATAACTGTCTGAAAAACTAAGCATGCCTATAATTTTGGGTAATTATTTATGTTACAGTGCGCTAGTGCTTCGCCAAATAAGTTTTTTCACGTATAGCGCGCAGCGTTGCC
>CAZKXU010000097.1:0-12756 GCA_964556665.1 uncultured Bdellovibrionales bacterium
AGCGTGACAAGATGGAGCAACGATGTGATGCTAGACGTGAAAAAACTTATTTGGAGGAGCACTAGGCCCACTTATTGCACACTTCCTAGATGGATAACTACAACTAGGAAAAAAACTCCATGCCTCTGGTAAATTTTGCAGGTATTGCATCCGGAATCGACTCGGCCGGTATAATTGATGCTATCATACAGCAGGAAACTAATGCTCGTATTACGCCTAAGGAAAAAAAGGTTACAGATCTTGAGGAAACAAACTCTGTCTTAGCGGAATTAGATGATAAGTTTACAGCTCTTAAAGCAGTATTAGAGGACTTCACCACAATCACCGCAAATTTTCCGGTAAATCAAGCTGAATCCTCAGACGAGACTACTGCCTCGGCAACAGCAAGCGGCACTGCTATACCCGGAACATACGCATTAACAGTAACTACTCTCGCAAAAAATGCGACTACTTCCTTTAGTGACAGCTTCTCCTCTCCTAGTGCTGTAATCAACTCCGCGATTACGCCCACAGGCAATAGTGATGTAGTATATACTATTGGGAATGGCTCGGATCAGATAACAGTTACTATTCCGGTTACTGCTACTACAACGGTTGATGAGTTCATCACCACTTTCAATAATACGACTACACGCGCTACCGCCTCCGCGGTCAACGTTGGAACTTCAGCTGCGCCAGACTATCGTATTGTTGTCAATACTAACGATTCAGGCACACAAAAAGGGGAGATTGTTAGCATAGCTGTTGGAAGCGACATAACCAGCGCTGGCTCGTTTGCTGCTGCTCCTACAACCAGCAACGCTACTAATGCGGTTTTTTCACTCTCAGGAATCAGCGGTAGCATAATACGCCAAACCAATGACGTAGCTGACGTTATTAGCGGTGTGACATTTAATCTTAAGACCGGTGCAGGAGCTACAGCCACGATCACAGTAGGCAAAGACAGTGCCGGCAGCACCGGAAAAGTGCAGGAGTTCATTGATCAGTACAATGAAATAGTTACTTTTATAACAGAGAATAATTTAATCATTCGGGAAGAGGAAGGCGAGGATGTAACTAATATTTTTGGGCCCCTCTCCTCTACAGATGTTGATAATAATGCTCTTTTTGCTATACGTAGCGAAATAGCAGGCGCAGTCTATAACTCCGGATCCCTTGTAAAAATCTTTGCCGATATAGGCATAACTACTGAGCGAGATGGCACACTAAAGTTTAAATCAGAAGACTTTCAAAAGGCGCTAGCCAGCGAGCCAAACTCGGTTACTCAGCTCTCAAGAATATTTGCTGATCGTGTTGCTACCACCGGAGGTACTATTGATCAGTTTGTGAGATTCAATGGTCTATTTGATACTGTAGTCAACAACAATAAATCATTAGTCACAGATATTAATGATCAGATCGCTCGTGCTCAAGCACTGATTGATAAACAGGCCGAAACAATACGGCTTCGCTTCGCACGGCTAGAGGGGCTAATTGGAGGATATCAGAGCCAACAAAACGCTCTGAACTCTGTGCTAAGCGGTCTATAGACCTAATTCATTAAAATCACTGAAGTTTCCTAAAAATAAATAAAGTTACGGTTTTCCCTGTCGATATCATACTTAACGCAACGGATGGCGTTATGCTGATTTTTCCTCATTTAACATGGATGTTTCACTATGGCTGGACTAATTAGTTTCTCAGGAATCGCCTCAGGCATAGACTCGGCTTCACTAATTCAAGCTATTATTGATCAAAAACGAGCTGCTCTTATTAAACCTAAGGAAGAGCGTGTTAGTACCCTTGCCGAGACTAATGCAGCCTTTGAAAAATTATCGACCTTACTTGATACGCTTAATGCGAGCTCCTCCAAATTTAGAGCGATCAACGGATCCGTTGTTGCAAAAACCGCCAGCTCTTCAGATGATTCGATACTCTCTGCCAGCGCAGCTAACTCAGCTAGTAGTGGTACTTATTTAATTAATGTAATTACTACAGCCCAAAACGGACAGTTTTCTTTTGACGATCGCTTCAATTCAGTAAACGATGTAATTGATGCGGACATTGTCGATACAGGCAATAACAAAGTCACTGTTACGATAGGTAGTGGCGATAGCCAGGAAAGTGTTGAGGTCACTCTTACTAGCTCCAGTACAGTAAATGATTTTATCTCCTCATTTAATAGTACATCTACTAAAGCGATTGCTACTGCGGTAAATACCGGCACTTCAGATGCACCATCTTATGCGATTACAATCAGTAGCAAGGAAACCGGGACAGAAGATGGAGAGATCTCAGTAACAACCGGTACGGATATCACAGTTGCCGGGGCTTTTGCCTCTTCAACATTAAATCAGGCTACTAACGCCACTTTCACATTAAGTGGAGTGAATGGAACGATTACCCGATCAAGTAATACTATCAATGATCTCATATCTGGCGTTACACTCACGCTACAGGACTCAGGATCTGCTACTGTAAGCGTAGAAAATGATGCAAATACCACTCAGAGCCGCATAGAGGAGTTTGTAGATGCATACAATGAGGTAATTAAATTTGTTTCAGAGAATGACCTGATAGTTCGTGAAGAGAACGGTGAAAACGTATCAAATATATTTGCTCCATTGGCTAACACTGCACTTGATGACAATTTAATCACCTCTCTGCGCAGCGCCTTAAGCAGCACCTCTAACTCTGGAAGAGATGTTAATGTACTAGCTGACTTAGGCATTACAACAGAGCGTGATGGTACTCTTAAATTTGATAGTAATCAGTTCACCGATGCATTTGCCTCAGATCCTGAAGGAGTACAACTTCTTACCGAGAGCCTTGGTGAAACACTAAGTGCTGTAGATGGAACAATCTCCCAGTATACCCGTTTTAACGGACTAATTGACCAAAGCAAAAAAAGTAATGAAAATTCCATTACCTCCCTAAATCAACAGATCTCCCAAATCGAGAGTAATTTAAAATATCAGGAAGATGCTCTGGTATTACAATTTTCAAGATTAGAAGGGTTGATTGGCAAACTAAATTCGCAGCAGAGCGCTCTGGCTGGATTAATATAGCCTCTGACCGAGAACTATTTTAGTACGTCGAAGTCTGTATCCGAGCAATATTCTCTGCTAAACTCTACCTATGCATTCCGGCCTTCTATCTAAAGATGCTCCCGGCTTTTCTGAGCTAATTAAAGGTTTACTGCCTGCTGATTGGTCGCGCTTAGAGGCGATCTACCTACTCTCTTCATCCCATGGTGGATTAGAGGAAGCAGAGCTAACGCGACCAGAAGGGGCAAGTTTTAACCCACGACCTGCAAGAATCGCACAGATTTTAATCAGCGAGGTTAAAGAGCTAGATCCGATTACACTTGGCGGAGCCCTACTTGTAAACTGCCCGCATATTGACAGAATCACAGATTGTACTTATGAACGGGAGAGTATTTTAGCAATGCAGGCAAGGAATGCCTACGCTCCTTACAATCTGCCTCGCCCTGCAGAGCGAATTTATTTAGCATACCATCTAGACATTCTGCGCCATCTGCATATATCAAAAATTGAAGATTCAAGTCGTCTCTTACTTTACGAAAAGACCAAGATTATTCTACAATGCATCGATAATTCTAATGCAGCGCGCCTTGGTGAGCTGATCTTTGCATGGGTAGAGCGTTTTGAACGAAAAACTTCTAAAATTAATTAGTTGGCCAAGCACCATTATTTTTAATCTGGCTTTCGCCATCATCCTACTTAGCTTTCACCTCTTGCAGCTTATAGCCTTGAGTATAAGTCCAGCCTTACATCAAAAGGTTGTGAATATTATGTGTTTTTTCATATACCGTGCTCTTATAATAGTCGGTACAAAGTTTGAGATATCAAACAACCACAACATACCAGCTGATCGCCCGTTAATTGTTATTTCAAATCATCAAAGCTTATTTGACATCCCTATCCTTTCATGGGTTTTTAGAAAACATGGCTTGAAGTATATAGCTAAGCAGGAGCTTTCAAGAGGATTCCCGGGAATCTCGATAAATCTTCGATCTGGCAACAATGCTTTGATCGATCGAAAAAACCCTCGACAAGCGATTCCTGAGATAGAAAAGCTCGGTCGTTTCATAGAAGAACAGAGATGCGCTGCCTGTATATTTCCGGAAGGGACACGCGCACGTGATGGCTTTATGAGAAGTTTTAAGCCATCAGGAGTAATGGCACTCATTCGATCAGCACCATCAGCAATTATCGTTCCAGTCGCAATTGAAAACTCCTGGGAGTTATTACGTTATAAAATGCGCCCTATCCCCTTCGGAGTTAAATTTAAACTAACAGTTCTTACTCCTTTCGTAGCAGCTGAGCTCCCAACTACTCAGGAGATCGTAGTACACGCTGAGAACTGCATCAGGTCAGCGATTAATCAGCCGTTATTGAAAGAATCTGTATTTAATGTTAGTAATAATCAGTAGTTCGCCGGAGTGGCGAAATGGCAGACGCGTCGGATTCAAAATCCGATACTGGCGACAGTGTGGGGGTTCAAGTCCCTTCTCCGGCAATTGCTTTTAAATTTGAATACATGCGGACCCTATTTATACCTCCGCTCATTCTTGCTCTTATTTCATGCAGCGCTGCCACCAAGACAGCGCCTCCGCAGGACTATGTATTAAAATCAGTCGAGTTAACTATTAGCAAAACACCTCTTAGCGGCCCCGCAGAATTTGAACAGTATAAAATTTCCGGAGATAAAATTTTTGCAGAATGTGGTCGCATACGTCAGAATCGCTTTGAGGCAACTCAACACAATCTCTCTTCACTACAGCAAGAAAAGTTGCAGTCATTAGCAGCAGACGTTTACGACTTGGTTACCTACATAGATAATAAAAAGCAGCAATTCTCTCCAGCAGGTAAGAGCATCGGGCTAACCGACCCGGGCATGCTTGCTCTAGCTATTCAAAGCTCTAAAGCTGAGAACAGATACACTACTTCATTCGACAGCATCTCTCAGCCTTCCTATCCAGCGGAAGTAAAATTAAGTCGTGTTGCGGTTCAGATTAGATCGCTATTGCCCACCACGCTCTGCGATAATAGAAGTTTCTATGGAATGGGTAGAACCAATGCAAACTAACTCTTGGATCCGCTGCCTTCTTGGAACGATGATAATTACAGGTTGCACAGCCAGCACGCCGATTAACGATAGCCTGATAGGCCGACTTAATAATCGTGGACCCGTTGCCTTGAGCTCTGAAAACCCCTACTTGGCAGCCAATCTATTGATCTCCCGCGAAATGGAGAGTGAAGAGCTGCGTGGATTTATTAAACATCGAGGCGCTCCTGCAGCGCTTGAAGTAGAGAAAAAGTCCTTTAATCCTTTAATCCTGCATTTTTATTACCCTGAGAATCAGGAGTACTTCGATCTAGAGCAGATTGAGGATGGCTGGATGATCCGTGGTCCGTTCCATATACCACATGATAAGTACAAAGAGGTTTCACTTGCCACCCGTGGAATCAGAGGAAATCCCAAACTGGTGCTGCCAAAACAATCCGACACCCCATGGAGGGATAATGTTAACTACCTAGAACCTCAGGACGTTGCCTCTCAGGTGCATGGCGGTAAATTACATGCCAAGCTTAAAGAGGATCAGTCAAGTTACACAGAGACAGAGAGGCTAAACGCCCCAATTGAACCACGCTTCGAGCATGAAGCCGCGACTACTCTTAAGCACCCTGCTGAGCTTACGCCACGAGGCGATGTAGTACATTATGTTACCTTGCCTGGAGAGACACTCTCAATGATTTCAAGATGGTACACCCAAGATCGCTCAAATGCAGGCCGGATTGCGAGGATAAATAAACTAAACAATCCGGATGACCTTAAAATCGGCGATATGATTATCGTTCCAAGCTATCTGGTCAAAAACAAATCACGCCTCACTGAAGAGGCTGCTAAAGCACTTATGATTATTGCTGCTGAGGAGCGGTAGGTTTTAGAACTCCCCATAGCAGCAGCCCAACCACCACTGCACTAGAATACAAGACAGGAATCTCTATATGAGCATCGAGGATCATCTTAACACCGATAAAGATTAGCACCCAAAACAATGCTCTTTCTAAGTTAGCAAACCTGTTCATTAAAGTCGCAAGAAGAAAATACATGGAGCGCAGATTAAGTATGGCGAAGATATTTGAGGTGAAAACGATAAAAGGATCCTTAGTAATAGCAAATATTGCCGGTATAGAATCGACTGCAAACAGCACATCCGTGCTCTCCACAACTACCAACACGAGAAAGAGAGGGGTAATAGCGCGCTTTCCATCAACTACTGTAAAAAATTTCTCGCCATCTAACTCGGGGCTGGTGCGATAAAAGCGCTTAGCGAACCTATAAAGAACATTATGCTCCGGATCAAATTCCTTATCACCGCTACGCGACATTTTAATAGCGGCATAGATTAAAAGTGCTCCGAATAAATAATGAGACCAACTAAAGTTTTGAATAAGCGCTGCGCCTAGACCAATCATCACGCCGCGCAACAAGAGAGCTCCGACTATTCCCCAAAATAAAACTCTATGCTGATACTGAACTGGGATACGGAAATATCCAAAAATTACCGCTATAACAAATATGTTATCAAGACTTAATGTCTGCTCAACTAACCATCCGGTAAAAAATTCGAGCGCTGCTCTTGAGCCACTAGTTGTATAAGGCGGAGCAACACCTATTCCGTAAAGCTTATACTCATATAAAAAATAAATTAGCAGATTAAATAATAAGGCGAGTACAATACATACGATTGTCCATCTTAGTGCATCTTTAAATTTGACTTCCTCATTTTTTTTATGGAACACGCCTAGATCAAGCGCCAACATGATCAGGACAAAAACAATAAAGCTAAGCCAAACGAAAATGCTCATGTAGTATGGTTATCCAATTCCAGCCAGTAGCGATAGGTGTCCTCTAACGATTGCCGTAATGAGATACTGGGTCTCCATCCAAGCTCATTTTCCGCCTTGACGTATGAACCTCGAATCTCCGGAACTTCCGCCGGTCGCATACGTGCCGGATCCTGTTCAATCTTGACCTGTAAAGCTGATATTTCAATAAGCATATCCAGAATAGCTTGTATTGAGATCGCCTTGCCGCTGCATAGCTGATAAAGATCTCCGCTGCCCTGGCCCTGCCCTATTAATCTATAACCTCGCACAATATCCCTTACATCAGTGAAGTCGCGCCGCGCAGCCAAATTTCCAACCTTTACGATCTTATCAGCTTTTCCTAAGGCTATACGTGCCAACTGACGCGCAAAAGTAGATACTACAAAGCGATCGTCCTGCCCTGGTCCAATATGATTAAATGGTCTGACTATACATGGGCGAGATAGGCCACTTGCTGCATATCGCATTACTACTAGCTCAGCCATCGACTTGCTAAGACTATAGCTATGTGCAGGCCTAATAGGAGTTAACTCCGTTAGCGGCAGATCTGATGGGCTAATTCTACCGTAGATCTCCCCACTCGAAACAACAATGATTCTTGAACCAAGTTTAAGCTTCTCTACACTGCGGATAATATTATGAACACCTAAGACATTAACCCGTAACGTTTTCTCAAAATTCTCCTCGGCTTCAGGTACGAAGGCAATTCCGGCCAGATGATATATCACCTCCGGTTTAAGCTGTGCCACTAGAGCATCAGTGCTTTTCTGATCTGTAACATCCAGGTCAAAACAGGGCAGATTAAGATTTTTTTTGCCAGCATTACAGGCTCCACTAACATCATCCCCGCATTCTAATAGATGCGCAGTCAGGTGCTGTCCTACAAATCCTGATACTCCAGTTATTAGGGCTCGCATTTAGTCGTCATCAATCAATAAATACTCGGCTTTGCATCACTTCTTCAGAGCACTTTTAAATGTTAAAAGTGTATAACCTAACATTTATTTGTTTCTGCTTCCTTAGATAGTCTCTTAATATCAGCATCAACCATCATCTTAATCATCTGCTCAAATGAGACTGTTGGCTCCCATTTAAGGATGCGCTTCGCCTTGCTTGGATCTCCTACTAAGAGATCTACCTCTGCCGGTCTTATAAAACTCTTATCGATCTTTATATATTTTTCCCAATCTAATCCGGCATGACTGAAGGCTACTTGGCAAAGATCTCTTACAGAATGTGTAATGCCAGATGAAATGACGAAATCATCCGGCGCTGGTTGCTGCAACATTAACCACATTGCTCTGACATAATCACCGGCAAAACCCCAATCACGCTTGGCCTCAAGATTTCCTAGTCGCAGCTCATTTGAAAGTTTCAATTTAATTTTCGCTACACCATCAGTCACTTTACGGGTTACAAATTCCAATCCACGCCGTGGCGACTCATGATTGAAGAGAATCCCGGAGACTGCGAACATTCCATATGATTCCCGATAATTAACGGTTATAAAATGTCCGTATACCTTTGATACGCCATACGGCGATCGCGGATGAAAAGGAGTAAGCTCGGTCTGTGGAGTCTCTCTAACTTTACCGTACATCTCACTACTAGACGCTTGATAAAATCTAATATTACGATCAACTAACCTTACTGACTCAAGCAGCTTAGTAACACCAACTGCTGTAAACTCAGAGGTCAGCACCGGCTGCTCCCAACTAGTAGGTACGAAACTTTGTGCTGCCAAGTTGTATACCTCTTGAGGCTTAACCTTCTGTAGGACAGAAATTAATGAAAATTGATCTAGCAGATCTCCTTGCACTAACTCTATATTGCCGATCAGATGCTGTATGCGCTCAAACTTCTCGACCGAAGAGCGGCGTACCATACCGTAAACTTTATATCCCTGCTCGAGTAAAAACTCTGCGAGATATGAACCATCCTGTCCTGTCACACCGGTTATTAATGCTATTCGTTTTGCCATAATTTCTTCCTAACTGATTCAAAACAATTTTACCACAGAGTTCAGAGAGGTCACAGTTCAGTCAAGAGATGGAGGAATAAATATCAGATGCCCGCAATCCGTTATCAGTACGCCGATAACGGAGAACAGATTTCAGTTTACAGCTCTTTTCCCTCTCTGTGTCCTCTGTGGTAAATCTCTTTTTCTCCCTGTCAACAATTATACTAACTCTCTCCTTCCACGTTTCTTCAGTTCATCCACAATTTTTTTAATATCTTGCACTCGTGCCCGCGGACAAACAAGAAGCGCATCTTCTGAGTCAATAACTACTAGATCTTCGACCCCCAATACTGCAACTAACTTATTCTTGCTATAGACTACACAATTCCTGCTATCTATTTCAAGCGCATCTCCATGCAACAAATTACCTGCGCGGTCACGCTCGAAATGTTCTGCCCACGCATCCCACGATCCTACATCGTTCCATCCAAACTCATCTGCTATTACTACGGCACAGTTTCTTGCGTGCTCTAGAACACCAAAGTCAATTGAAACTGAGGGAAGACTCTCAAAAACTGCAGCAACTGTCCTAACTTCAGCCTTAGTACCAAGAACCTTATCAATCTTAGTTAAGCCGGCGTGCAGCTCTGGCATAAACTCAGCTATGGCATCCAATAATACCGATGCTCGCCAAACAAACATGCCACTATTCCAAAAAAACTCCCCACTCTCTAAGTATTGCTTTGCTCTTTCTAGGTTTGGCTTCTCAAAAAACCTATTGATATGATATTTATGCGCAGATATTTTTTTGCCACGCTGTATATATCCATATGCTGTATTCGGTCCATTTGGTTTGATGCCTACTGTAACTAATAATGGCTCTTTTTCCGCAAGAGTAATAGCTGAGCGTAGAACACTTAATAATTTTCTCTCATTTTTTACTGAATGGTCAGCTGGCAGAACAACCATGCAAGCATCGGGATCCTCTCTCCGTACATGCAGCGCTGCCAATCCGATACTTGCAGCTGTATTTCTTGCGCAAGGCTCAAAAATTACATCTGCTAATGGAATATGAGTTCGCAATAGACTCTTATGTGCGCTACTGCCTACTATAATGACATTATCTAACCCTACTAGCTTGATCACTCGCTTAACAGTAGCTTGAATAAGGCTATCCCCATTAGCTGAGACAGAGAGAAACTGCTTTGGACGAGCTGCTCGGCTGATTGGCCAAAAGCGAACTCCTTGACCTCCTGCTAGAATAACTGCCTTAACATTATTCATACTTGGTAACCCAAATCTTTAAGATGACCCCTTACTCCTTCCTGCCAACGAATTGGCTTCCTGCCAAGTACCCTTGTTAAAGCAGAACATTCTAAGACAGAGTATTTTGGTCTCTGTGCAGGTCGCAAAGCTTCTGCTGCTCCCTGTGGCAGCAGCTTTGCTTTGACTTTATCCTTCAATATCGGCTGAATCTCAGTGTAAATTTCCCGCGCGAAATCAAACCAGCTTGCCTTGCCTTCACAACTAGCGTGCAAAACTCCGCCGCAATCTATGCGCGTAAGATCCAGCACTACCTCAGCTAGCCAGCCGGCCCACGTAGGTGAGCCGTAGTTGTCATCGACTACCTTAACTATTTCCTCAGACTGAAACAATCTAATCATTGTCTGTAAAAAATTCTTGCCCTTACAGCCATGCAGCCATGATGTGCGTACAATTAACCCCTGTTTGCCCAAGATTTCCTGAATCAGGTTCTCTCCTGCTAACTTCGAAGCGCCGTAGACACTAAGTGGGTTAGTAGGAGCCTGTTCTGTAATCGGCTCACTTGCTGTCCCATCAAAAACATAATCAGTCGAGATATGAATAAGGCGTACTCCTGTATTTCTCGCAGCTCTGGCGGCATTGGCTGCACCCTGAGTGTTTATTAGATAGGCCTTATCTTTTTCATCCTCGGCCTTATCTACCAGCGTATAAGCCGCTGAATTTATAATCACATCTGCTCGAATTTTCTCTGCAAGATAAGAGATCGCATCTCCTTCAGAGACATCGACCTCTGTATGTACAGGTGAAATTATCTCAAAATTGAGATCCTGACCTCGCTTTTGAAGCTCATATCCAAGCTGGCCGCTACCGCCAAGTAATAAAATCTTCATATACAGTAATTTTAGCGATTATCGTAGTTTTTGCGGTAGAATTCTCTATAGGCGCCACTCTTCACCTCTTCCCACCAAGGCCGATTTTCTAGGTACCATGAAACCGTACTCGCTAATCCTTGTTCAAACTCTGTGCGCGGCGACCATCCTAACTCAGCTTTGATCTTGGCATAATCAATTGCATAGCGCCGATCATGCGCCGGTCTATCTTTAACCCATTCAACTAGTGAATGTGGCTTGTTAAGCAGATCCAAAATCTTATGTGTCACCTCTTTGTTGGTCTTTTCTGCTTCAGCAGTACCACCAATATTATACACCTCTCCTGCCTTACCTTTTTCCGCAACCAAGGCTAGTGCTTCACAGTGATCATCTACATGCAGCCAGCTTCTTACGTTCATCCCATCTCCATACAGAGGCACTTTTTTATCCTCGACAGCATTTGTAACAAAGAGCGGAATAAACTTCTCGGGGAACTGATACGGTCCATAATTATTAGTGCATCGAGTTACCATTGCCTCAAACCCATGAGTCTTATAATAAGCTAGCACTAATAGATCCGAGCAGGCCTTCGAAGCAGAATAAGGACTAGTAGGATCAAGTGGTGTAGTTTCAACAAAGCGTCCGCTTGGACCTAGCGAACCGTACACCTCATCAGTCGACACATGTACGAACCGTTTAATCCCAAATTTTTTTGCTAAATCAAGCAGGTTCTGCGTTCCTAAAACGTTAGTCTTAACAAACTCAGCTGAACTATGAATAGATCGATCGACATGACTCTCTGCTGCCAGATGAAATATTAGATCGAATTTAGCACTCTCAAAAAATGGCCGTAACTGATCAATTTCCGTAATGTCTAGTTTAACAAATTTAATTTTTTCAGAGTTAATTAAATTAGAAATATTTTTAACATTGCCTGCATATGTTAAACTATCCAAAACCGTAATTTTCCATTGCGGTCGAGTACGTTGTAAGTAATGAACTAGATTACTACCAATAAACCCTGCTCCGCCTGTAACTATCACATTCATTTAACTACCCTTCCTTTCACCAACTCTTAGACCTTGGGCTATATCACCTAGACCAACAAAGGTAAAGTTAACCAATAAATCCTGTTTATCCGGATTAGTTTGATCGCTATAACCTAAATCAACATACCAACAGTTACATGGACTTATGATACGTAAGGCCACACGATCCTCAACGAACTGGCTCTCTGTCTTATCATATATGCCAAAAAAACCTAATCTTAACTGCTCGCTTATCTTGATCTCTAAATTGCCATCCAGCTGATCAAGTCCATCTTTAACAAAGTTGTAGCGAGCACGTATTATGTCATCGCGATCATCCTTAATGCTGGTTGCTACTGCCCAGGAGGTGAACTCACGATCATCATCATTATAATTGCTCTGTATAAAAAAGGAAGCTGAGCGCGTTGGATACAACCCTAAATCCGCACCAATATCAGAGAACTCCCGCAGATCTCCTTCGCTATCATCATCACTGTCAATCGCACTATCATGACTCTGTCGCAAGAAAAGGGTAGCCAACTCACGAATCTCACCGCGCCGTGATGAGATGCCTGCAGCAGGGTTTATTACAGCATCATTAAGCCCAAAATCCATAAGTGACCGAGTTGGATCAAAAGTCGGCAAACTGGATAACGTCGGTGTTAATTCAGCGATCGTCACATTTGAAGGAGCTGGAGGCAGAAATCTTCCAAGCAATGAAATCAGAAAGCTGTGAT
>CAZKXU010000098.1:0-12334 GCA_964556665.1 uncultured Bdellovibrionales bacterium
CGGGTACCAAGTAAGCGCGGACACTCAAAATTCCATTTTCCGGTGAGGCAGTACAAACTATTTAGCTAATCCAAAGTTTCTCGATCCTAGCATTA
This sequence comes from uncultured Bdellovibrionales bacterium, assembly GCA_964556665.1. GTDB lineage: Bacteria > Bdellovibrionota_C > UBA2361 > UBA2361 > CAZKXU01 > CAZKXU01. The sequence continues at coordinate 96 of CAZKXU010000098.1, forward strand.
TCATATTTAAAGCTTCTAGTCCTTCATCTGTTGATACTAGAAGAACATCTCCAGCAATGGAAATATATCCGTCACTTCTACATAAGCTGTCTATAGTTCTTACTGTTTGGAGCATATTCGGCCCTCCCTCAATGTATTGAAATACATTGTGCACTAATACCAAATCAGCTGACGGTTCAGTCTGAGGAATCGACTTTTTATCAGTAATATCGCTGACTAAGTAGTCAATATGTGTGCTCAATTCCTGACAAGGGGCAAAGCCACCTCTAGCTCTATAAAAGAATTTGTGAAATCTTTCATCTGATGGCAGTGATGAGGTGGGATAAATTATAGCTAGTTCGGTGCCCTTATTACGTGAATTAATTAAAAATCGCATAGTTGGATTCTCTCTGCTAAGGACTTTTATCTCATAATCTAACCTGCCTCGTAGTTTGTGCGTATCAAGAAAACGCTCTACTGACATCGCCAAAGACAAAGGCTCTTCGTTCATTCCTATACCAACTACAGTGAAGCGTAATTTGTTATCACCTCTACTAAGAGCACGCTCTGAGAGTATGCTAAGATGAGCATCCAACTTGGTCCAGAATGTTCCCACAGGCCTAAAGAATGCTGACTGAGATTCTCTCACCCACTCTGCAACAGGATAGCCAGCTACATGAAAGTGCTCAATTAATTTCTTTTGTGCTGGAGTTAGTTGATACGGATTGATGGCTGCTAACACATCCCAAGGATCTCCTCTAAACTCAGGAAATCCCAGATCACGGCATGTCATTGCAATGGCCCGATTTAATGCCATAGTCAAAGTCTTGGGAAAGCTTTGGCCTATTACTTTCTCTGGGTAGCAACAAGAAAATACACAAGGCTGAAAAATCCCTAAATACCTTGAGATAGGTTGCTCCTTAGTCGGCTCGTTAACATGTGATAGATCTACTATGGGTGTTGAAGGTTTAAAGATGCCTATAAGTGCTTTAGCCGCTGCAGATAAGTTACCTATAATCAATGCAAGCTTTCCAATTTCATCATCTATGGTTGTCAATGCAGATAAGTAGTGTGCTGCAAAGCTGTGAAGTATGGGAAATCTCAATGCAGCATCATAGATCATCTTTGGCAGGCGTCTAACATCCCCTTCGAGTAATGGATGAGAACTAATTCGAGTTATTCCCTCCTGACGATACAGATCGCACAAGCAGAAGGCCTGGGCTAATTTGGCACCTAAGGCGAGAGAGGCTTTCCTATTATAATCTACCGGTAGACGATCAAGATTAAGAACCGGCATTCTTGCAGATCGGTCAATTGCAACGTCTGGCATGTTTGGACCAAGGTGAAGAGTTCTGATGCGATGAGTCGGTAATTTACAATTCCCAAGAACATCGAGCACCTCTCTTAGATTGTGCGATCTTACCATCTCATCTTGGGTCTTAACCAAAGGTTTTAATCCCGCATCTTTTTCTGTATCTGGAGCAGCAAGTGCTGCTAAACCAGTAACGGGATGATTTGGTATTGTAGCGGGTCCCATAGCGGTACGCCCAGCTTGCGTAGTGACGTTACCGATGAAGTTGTCTTGAAAATAGCGCTTCCTCAGCTTCAGTAAAGACTACGATTGCTATCATTATTGTAGCTGCAACAATCCAAAAGATTGATTTCATCAAAATATATCTAGCGGAGAGTTGAATATGACGAGGTAAAGTACTCATTGCTGCAAAACCATAAAAGAGCCCTTGCTATTAGCTTCGCTAGCAGTATCCAATTGCATTCTCGAGGCACAGTCTATACATATTCCATGAGAGCATTTTATATCACCAGCCTTATCTAAAAACTCCTCCATTGGCACCCATTTACCATTGAGTTCGAGCTTTCGACACCATGCACATACCCTCAGCAAACTCTCTAGATAGTGAAGTTTGCTCAGGAGACAACTTGTGTAGGCAATGACCGAAAAACCGACAAGTGCAATTGCAACAGATTCAAGGGCTGCCTCATCCCAAGTTCCCGGCCCAAACCACGAGCCAAGCCAATGGTAAGGAAGTATCACCCCCTCATCCAACCAAGTAACAAAAAAAAGTATTATGAAGCCGACTGCCTCTCCAATTAGAATTAATTTGTGCTTAGATAGTTGATTATTCATATCTAGACTGAAAAAAATCAATGCATCTCTGAAGCGATTCGTATACTAAGATCTTTGATAACTGGGCTGTGTAAGAGCTAGATCCAATGTTCCCAAAGCTGTCTTCATTTTACTCTGACTCTTTGTAGCAACAACGATATTAACTTTATTATTTATATTTATCTTCTCAAATGTGACAGATATCGTTCTGGGCGACTCAAAGTAGTGGTTTGGAATTAAGCAGTAAGGATAATCAGAGAGTAGATCCGCTTCTCTATCGTGGGAAGTGCTCCTATAAGAGAGTTGGGCGTCCTGCATAAATGTCTCCTCATTTTTATATTCCTGATATTAGACGTAAAAGATATCAACAATATTCATTCAGCTAGCCGCCCTTTCTCAGAAGTATTTAAACATACTCATTTCAACAATTAGAGATATTTTCTCAATTAATTGGGAAGCTATTACGTAATTGCTCAAAAGTGTAGGGAAAGCATAAGTTGCACTGGGAGCGCGGGCTTCCAGCCCGCAAAGAAGTAGCAGTGAATTCGTTTGCGGGCAGGATGCCCGCGCTCCCAGTGCCCACGCATTTTGAGCAATTACGATATTTCTGATAGTTTCACCAAAGTTAGGCTAAACCTTACCTACCTAAAGCATCCAGATTATTTCGAGCGATAGTAAAGTTAGAGTCGAGTCTAACTGCCTCACGAAATTCAAACTCAGCGTCGCTAAGACGGTTGAGCGAGAGATAGACCTCACCTAGACTGTTATGAAAGTACGCATTATCTGGACAAAGCCTTAAAGCTCGGCGTAAATGAAATAACTTATCTGCACTTTCAACAGCGGCATTAGCCTTGCCAGCTTCCGCCAACCCCTCCTTACATTCGGTCCCAGAAACTGCGGAATTAGCAGCAGCATACTTATTAACTTCAGCTAAATTAGGTTTATTTAAGGGTACACTTTTATCTGTAACAGGCTTGCTATCCGTTGTTGAGATCGTTTTTTCTACGACCCCAGAGCGATGCGCTGTGCCTACTCTCTTTGTATCATTTTTTGAAGTTGACCTTGGAGTATACGGATATCTCTTGTAGGCAGCTTTTGGCGCATCATAGGCAGAGGATCTAAAGCTTCCAGAATCCTGATTTATTCTTCTTAGCTCCTCTATTTCAGCACGCTGCGCCCTTAAATTAATCTCCTGCCGCTCGATAGCCTCATCCTGAGTACGGATAGCCTCCTCCTGCCCTTCCAGTGCGCTTCCAACAGCCGCGCCTGCTGCTGTGCCTGCCACTGCTCCTACCAGCAGGCCGGTTCCGGCATCTCCGGTCTGATTGCCGACGATCGCACCAAGACCCGCGCCGATGACACCGCCGGTTGCTGCTGCGACATTAGTGGTGTTATTAAACTCCGCCCCCTGAAACTGCTCCTGAATCTGAGCACAGGAGGAAACGACTATAGAGACAACAACTAATATAGAAATCTTGATATAGTTTTTCATCTTCATAACTCAATTTTTAAAAATCATCTGGCTGCAATTGCGGCCTGGCTAGTAAGTCCTCCCCCGATCGGATTCAACCTCCGGCCTATTGAAGCTGTCATCTTCTTCTGCTGGCTCCGGATCCTCATTCCTCTTCAGCCGTTTATACCTATCATCCTGATACTCCTGTCTCCTCAAGTCCTCGAGCTCACGGCGCTGCCGCTCTAACTCCTCCTCCTGTCGCCGCAATAGCTCCTCCTGCCGCGCAGCATCCTCTCTCGTATTTTGCTGTGACTTTCCAAGTAACCCACCAATGAGAGCACCTGAACCGGCTCCAATGGCGACCCCTGGGCCAGCATGCCCACTTTGACTCCCTACTATTGCGCCAAGCCCTGCTCCAAGTGCAGCACCGGTCAAAGCTCCTGCCTCCGGCGCGCCGACACTATCAACTGAACAGCTCGTTAATAAGAGCACGCTTATAATATTCACTTTAAAGATTATTCCCTTCTTGTTACGCATGGGCTGTATTTTACAACAACGGTTGAAGTTGGGAAAGAGTTATATCTTACTAGTTTCTTGGGAGCTGCTTAGATTTCTGGGTTTATAAAGTAGCAGCAAAGCTACCCCTACCGTTATACAGCTATCGGCGAGGTTAAATGCTGGCCAGTGCCACTCTGCATAGTAAAAATCAAGAAAGTCAGTCACCATTCCCATACGCATACGGTCAACAACATTTCCAAGCGCTCCACCAAAAATCATCGCTAGTGCTGCTTGCGGCAGAGTAGACTGATAATCCCGGTGTCGAAAGAGGTAGATGACTACTCCCAATGCCAACATAGTTGCAAGAGAGAGAGAGAGCTCCCTAACACCATCTGGCAGACCTGCCATCATTCCAAAAGCTGCGCCACGATTAAATGTTAGAGTAAGGTTAAAGATGCCAGGTACAACTGTTAGATATTCCCCCTGTGCAAAGTTTGCAATAATTAAAGCCTTGCTCAGTTGATCAAGAACTACAACTAGAATGACAGTGATAAAAATTAGTTTTTTCATATCTTGGAAAGAATTTACCTTACTTAGTACTACATTAGATCAAAAACAGATCTACCATCACTCCCCATAATTCTCGATCCCGCCAACGCAATTTTCTTAGCACCTTTTGCATCAATGCTTTTTTCTACCTCAAAGGATACTGTCTTAACCCTTGAGACCGGATCTATTTTAGTATCTGATTTCCAGATTTTAAGCTCTCGCTCCCGACCCAAGGTGGCTATTCTCCCATCTGGCAATAGAATCATGCTATTGATTATACCTTTATTTGCCAAAAATGAGCCTGCCAACTCAAAACCTCTGACACTCCAAACTTCAACCATTCCAGAGGCAAGACCTACTATCAAACTCTCTCCATCAGGACTAACAAGAATATGATCTATCCTATCTGCAGCACCACGGGAGGCTCTTACGCGGGAGACTTTGTCAGCAAAAAATCTCGGTGCAAAAATATTTTTGTCATACTCCCCGGAAAAAGGGTCGGCGTCATACCTAAGCCAAGCATATAAATTCCCGTTCCAGTCACCACTAAAAAAAACCCGTGTATCAGGATGATAAGCTACTGCGCTGATTACAGTTGAGTGAGCTGCGTAGCGCTCAAAATATTTAGCCCTCTTTACGACTGTATCTGCTTCCTTATCCTGCAAAAATAGCCAACGATACAGACTCCCTTCAACGGTTCCTATGAGCAGCGCCTGTCCGTCCGGCTCAAAAATGAGATCTGTAACGCGTGACCTAACAACCTTCTCCTTTTTCTGGCCATTATAAGGATCTAACACGATTACTCTGTCTGATAAGGCTAACCCTAGAGTCGCTGTTTTAGCGACAGCCGACTTTCTGATACCTGTCGGTAGTGATATGATTGGACAAAGCTTGCCAGCACTGTTTAATAAACCCAAAGTATTACTAACTACCAAAAGCCCATTATCACCATCTGCCAATGCAATCGGAAAAAGATCAGTAATATCAGCATCATACTTGGCATGATAACAGCTCATGCGATTCAGCCTCCACTTACTCTGAAGTTCTTCGGCTGGACTTCTCCCAGCATTAATGGCATCATCCATGGGAGCATCCCGGCCCAACCCCTTAGCAGGAATATTTGGCCCGGTACAGGATAGAAGACAGGAAACGATTAAGCTCAACAGGGCAAAGAGCTTTAACTGGTATAATTTCATTTTTTTGTTAAGTTAAAGCATTAATCCGGTTTCATATAACACGGTATATCATCAGGCAGTGTTTCACAATAAAAGCATAGTGTATTTTTGTTATGTTGTTTAGCGAAGTAATTTCGAACGAAAAGGTTTTATCTGCTATTACCGCTTTAGGTTATATTAACCCGACCCCTATTCAAGCGCGAGCTCTCCCAGCAATTGTTTCTGGAAAAGATATCCTATTAAACGCTCCGGAAAAAAGTGGAAAGACGATAGCCTGCCTTAGCGCATTACTTATAAAATCATACGAATCACATTCACACTGTTTGATAATTACAGCAACAGAGGGGCGCGCAGAAGCGATTGAGGAGCGCATTACAGATTTAGGAGGAAAGGGAATTTGCAACCTGGTACTAGAACCGGGGGACAACGTCGATAACGAGCTGTTAAAAAACAGATCCCGTATCGTAATTGGTCCAGCTAATGCCATTCTATCTTATTTCAAAACAGGACGAACCGAATTTAAGCCGGATCGTGTCTATTTTGATAATTTTGATCAGTGGGCTGCCAAGTCAAGCGAGCTCGATGAGCTTTTGAACTTTATTACAGGCAGTCAGTTTATTGTCTCAGTTAATGGAATATCTATGGTAATTGCAGGAATTTTAAAGAAATTTTCAAAATTAGGAGAGGAACCTATGGAAGAGATTCAAGAAACAGCAGCACCTTTAATGGCTACCCGCCCAACAGCGCAGCACATTTACTTTGAGGTAACAGCTGAACTTTTAGCTAAGCCTCAGGCACTCTGCGATCTTATTGAAGCAGAGGCGCTGCCATCAACCTTAGTGTTTTGTAATATGCCCTCTGACACTGACCTAGTTAAGGTGATCCTAAAAAAGCGTGGCATTAATGCAACTAAAGTTATTGGGAATTACCCTCCTGTTCGTCTTGCTAAAATAATGAAAGAGGTAAAGGACGGCACTACTCCGGTGATAGTTACAACCGATATCGGTGGAAAAAATATTGACCTCGCCGAATTTGATCTGATTATCAACTACTCTATCCCGACTGAACCAGAGATATATCTGCACCGTATCGGCGCTGATGGATGTGGCGGCAAGGGAGGAAGAGTATATAGTCTTGTTGGACCGATGGACTTTACTAACTTTCATTATCTCAAGAAAGTTGCCGGATGTGAATTTTCGCAGGGACAGCTGCCAACTCCTGAAGCTCTTAAAGGAGCCAAGCTAGAGCAGCTAAAAAAACAGGCTAGCCGCAGCTCTCATCTCTCTGATGACAAAACAAAACAGTTAGTAGCCGGGATTTTAGAAGCTACCAATAGGGATGAGATAATCGCGCTACTGCTTCATAATACACTTGAAGTTATGCCAAATATGGAGAGCTCACGCACTCCCGATTCAGAAGAAGGACCGGATTCAAGACGTCGCGCACGTGATTGGGATCGTCGTCAGGATAGCGGCGATGAGGAGGAATCCGAACATGGTGAACGCTCAGGACGTTACAACAACTCAAACAGACACAACGACTCATCAAGATATAATGAGTCATCAGATCGGCACAGCGAAGCTCATGCTCGAAACACTGAACCCGTAGTGCCACTACCAAAAGAGGCAAGAATTTATATCGGCCAAGGACAGCAGCACGGCATTACTGAGCAGAGCCTAGGTGAAATACTACAGAGCAAATGCGAAATTGCTCCATCCGAAATAAAGCGCTTTAGATCCCGTAAATTTTATTCATTTGTAGATGTCTCTGAGGAAGCCTCAGAGAATGTTATTGCAAAACTCGCAATCCAAGAGGTAAACGGTGAGAAACTTTTCCTTAAAAAAGCGATTACCTTGACTCCGCCGCGAGACAACAGAAACGGCACAGGCATGGAAGAGGAATAGCCTCTATCTCTCTTTGCCCCTGCTCTGCTTAAAGCATCCGATCTATGGCGCCTGTAAAACTTACAGCCGTAGTTATTGATCCAAACCCGGATGGAAGGGTAAGGTTGCGCGAGATCATTAAAAGCTGCGTCGAGAAAACAGATCTATCATTGTATCCTTCAATCAAAGAGGGACTTTCACATATTAGCAAGGAGAAAAATCCTGAGTTTATTTTTGTGTCTCTTAATTCAGGCATACAGCCGATACGTGAATTTATTAATAACCTTAAAGACAAGCTAGGAGAAAAGATCCCTCACATTGTACTGACACTAGAGAATCAATCCCTGGACGGGATTAACAGTGTAGCGACACTTACACTAGATGGAATAGCTGGAGCTATCGCAGCACCTTTCTCAGTAGAGTCACTCGACAAGCTCCTAGAGACCGTAAGTCAGCAGAGCGGAGGGTCAGATTTGGCCGTAAAGCGAAAAAAAGCTGCCAAGCTCCTTATCAATGAAGCGATCCAGGTCCTTGACCCGTTAGCAGAATCAGCACACGATATAGACGCGCAACCAGGCACCGAGCTAAGAGATCTTAGAAAAATCTCAGATAGCATGAAGATAATTCAATCTCAGTTTCCAGAGCTATACGCGGAGACTGTCATTGAACTTTTCGAAGCCTCCAAGCCTCCAAACGAAGGAGTGAAACCAACACGGCATGGAGGATCCAAGGACAAGGTTACACACCCTGCTATAAAAGTAGCGAAGCTTATTCAGGAGAGATCTTTAGCAGTCGAGAAGCTACCTCTATCTCCACAGGTTACAGTTGGTGAATTTAGTGATTTTCTAAACTGTCGCAGAGGCATAGATGAGCCATTAGCAGCAGACTTAGCGCGCATATTCGGCGGTACAGCCAAAGAATGGATACAGCACCAATTAAAGTACGATTTTATTCAACTACGCATCAAGCAACGAGAGAAGATGTGGGAGAGAAAGAAGTAGTATTTTGCCGTTCCTATGCGGCATAAGGTCTAGTGCTCCTCCAAATAAGTTTTTTCACGTCTAGCATCACATCGTTGCCCCACCTTGTCACGCTTCTCAGTCGGAAAATCCTCGCAATACTCCAGTATTGCTGCGGATTTCCTCCTTCCGAGGCGTGCCAATCTGGGGCAACGCTGCGCGCTATACGTGAAAAAACTTATTTGGCGAAGCACTAGTGCAGTATAAACTAAGCTTTTTTTACTGGGACTGCGGGCATCTTGCCCGCCTTGTGGAGCTGTAAATACAAAAGCGGGCAAGATGCCCACCGTCCCAGTAAAAAACTTATGCTCGCATGTACGAGGAAACTTTTCACAATCCTTCCCGAATAGATCTATATGAAGTCAGGATCAGGCTACAGTCTTACAGATCTTCTGTTATGGCTTACTATTGTCGGCATCATTGTAGGAATTGCTGCTCCTAGCGGTATGCATTCTTTACAAAAGAAGCTACTCAAATTTGAGGCATACAGACTCGCACGCTTTGCTGAAAGACTAGCTTTAAAGGCCACGCAAACAGGTTGCAATTATGAACTAGTGATAGATCGCGACTTTTATCTTGGTAAAAGTGAGGAATGTATAGTTTCCAAAGCAGAGCGCATAGAATTACATCCAGGATTTTCACTTGAGATGGGCGGAAACAACAGCAACGTAATTAGGCTATATAAAAGCGGAGTGGCAACACCTGCAACCATATTGGTTACAGCGAAAAACCAGCTCTGTAAAGTCTCGATCTCACTACGCGGGAGGATAAAGGATTCATGTTAGAAGACGGGGTGTCTTTGTTGGAGTGTCTTATTTCAATAATCATCGTTTCTGCGTTTGGAGCAGCAGTCTTTAAACTTGATGCCCATATGTTCAAAGCTCTTGAGATAAGCAGAAATAGATACAATACGAGCAGTATGGAGCAGAGTTGGATCGTAGATGAGTTAAATGGAGGAAATTGTGAATCGTTAATCTCCAGGACAGAGAAGATCTACGTAAAATGTAGAAAGAGTTCCGGTTTAATCTCGATATTTATAATAAATTAAATGTTAAAGCGTGGCAGCATTACACTTGAACTTCTTATTACAATCGTAGTAAGCACACCGCTTCTGCTCTCAATTATTACTGTTCTAAAAGAGAGCATAGGGGTTCATCTGCGGGTTATGATCGAATCTCAAGACAATGAGAGCTTGCTTAGACTACGATCAATAATTCATGAAACAATTGTAGAGCTGGATCAGCACCGCTTGGAGTTGCCAGCACGTATCCATCATGCTGGTCAAATTCGGTTCAGCAACAATACCGACAACCCGGTCATGCGCAGCAGAACAAACCCACCGGCAACTAATTCAGATGCAATTACTAGCGCAAAGCTCGCTGTTCAAAATAGTCTGATAGTCAACCAAGCAATAACTCTTGGTAGTCGAATTATTTTTACCTGTTGCGAACGGTTTGCAGAGCCGTTTAATAAGGATGATTATAAAAGTTATCTGGGTGTGCATGCTGATGGAGTTATAGAGCTAACTGGTTCGCTAACACAGCTAAGTAGTGCGCCATCCTGCTGGGAGCTAAACGCCACCCCTGAGATATCAATGATTGCAGATTCGAGCAATCCGGATCTCACCGGCAATATACGGTTAATTATCCCAATCGATAGACTTTATACTATCTACCTAAATGACAAAGAGGAGCTTCGCTTTCTTGGACATAGCGGAGAATCCAATAATGAGAATCAACCGATACTTACTGATTTAAAATATATTAATCTTCTTGCTAATTCAGTGCTTGGCGGCACACATGTTGCAATCGACACCTCCTTTACTACTACAAGTTCAAAGCAGTTCAGATTTACAGAGGTCAATCATCTGGGCAGGATTCCATTTTTTAATCTATTATTAAATAGGCCATGAAAATCGAGGCTGGATTTACATTACTTTCAGTTCTGCTAACAATGGCACTAATCTCATTTCTCTGTGCGGCAATCTATTTCGATATTGCTCGAATAATTCTTCTAAGAAATGACAGTATTCACGCTAAGCTTGCACGCAACGAAGCTAGCGTTAATATTCTAGATTGGGTACTTGAGAACCCTGACACCACGCTGCAGCGTTATGCCTGTAATGACTATACGACACAGCATGGTGTCAGCAGTATAAAGCGTACGGTTTGCAGCATCTCTAATACCGCGGATGTTTCGCTTCTATCCTCCCAAGTTATTGATGGGCGGCTAATTTCACCTAAGGAGAGCTTTCCGCTATTTGACTACAACTCACTTTTTAGTAGTGAGAGCAGATGCGATCTCACTAGAGTTGGGAGCCTTGATGAAACTGGATATGGCAACGCGCTTTCACCCGGCTCTGCAGTCTCAGCTTACCTCTGCAGTCCTAACACCACGATCTCTGGTCGTTATGTAGTAAAGGCAAATATTGCGAGTGCGGCTGGTATTGAGATACGAGAAGAGCCTGGGCCTATAGGATTTAAACCTGTCAACATTCTTGCTGCAGCTGGGTATGTGGAGTTACTCTCTACACTTACTATAAGTGCAGATACCATTATAGTAGCAGGCGGTGATTTAAGAATTAATGAGATCGTAAATTCAGCTAATACTCCGCTAAGAGTCACGCTGCTCTCGGCCAGCGGTGCTGCCTATATTCATAAATTTAGCGGCCTGATAGAGAGTAAAATAATCGCCTGGCAAGGGGTCTTTGCTGCGCAAGGACTTCAACAAAGGGAGCCGTTACTACCCAAAATACTATTTCAGGAGAGTATTTTACTTAGATAACTAAGTACTGGTCGTTAAGTAAGGGTAATAAGGGCCCTCTAAAAACCTCCTTACTGGGACCGCAGGCTTCCAGCCTGCATACGAATTAGCTGGCATTTCGTTGCGGGCTGTAAGCCCGCGGTCCCAGTATCTACACCGTTTGAGCAATTGCGATTTTAGTTTATAGTATACTATAAACCGTAAAATGCGAATTCAACCTCTTAATCATTTCAATGACCGTCCTTCCGGATTAGCGATCGACACTATAGTCATACACTCGATGTACGATCCCTCTCATTCTGACGAGTTGTGCCACGATGCAGCAAGCTGCATAAAGCTTCTGGATAGCAATAAGGTGGCTGCGCATTATGCAGTCGCTCGTGATGGTACGGTATTTAGACTTGTAGAGGAGAGTAAGCGGGCCTGGCATGCCGGTCAGAGTAAGATGCCATTTGCGGATGACTCACGTGAAAATGTAAATGATTTTAGCATCGGGATTGAACTTATTTGCTCCGAGGCCTCTCTCTGTACAGCTGAGCAGTATGACGGGCTAGTAACGTTAACCTTAGATATCTTCTCCCGACATCCGATTAAGAATATTGTAGGGCATGATCAGATCGCTCCCGGTAGAAAAACTGATCCTGGCCCCTGCTTTAACTGGAACAAATTTAAAGATCTGCTACGCCAAAAGAACAAGAGTAGCACAATACGTTTTCTCTAGTGCTTCGCCAAATAAGTTTCTCACGTATAGCGCGCAGCGTTGCCCCAGATTGGCACGCCTCGGAAGGAGGAAAT
>CAZKXU010000099.1:0-12332 GCA_964556665.1 uncultured Bdellovibrionales bacterium
TGGGGCAACGATGTGATGCTAGACGTGAAAAAACTTATTTGGAGGAGCACTAGAAGCCCGTGGTCCCGCTGTGTTATGTTAGGATATTTTACCACCCAGCACCCAAAGATACTCCGGTGTATTGCTCTGTTTCGATTCGAAGCGCGCCATTGCGAAAAGTAGATCGCTTAACCTATTTAGATAAATAATAATGTTGCTGGAGACTGGCTCTCTTTTGGATAGGGTGATTATCCTCCGTTCTGCTCGTCTACAGACTGAGCGTGCTATATGAAGATAGGAATTAAGCTCTGTGCCGCCTGGAAGTACGAAGGATCTCAGCTCTGGGAGTCCATCAATTAGCTGGTCAATATACCGTTCAAGTTCACCGATACGAGGAAGCTCGATGTTTGGCATTCCCTGCCATGACTCTCCTGAAGGTGTTGCTAGAAGTGAGCCGATATCAAATAAGTCATTTTGTATCCTACTCAATATAGTATCTAGCGGAGTCACTTTCTTGCTAGTTGCTAACGTTCGACATAGTCCTAGGTAGGAATTAAGCTCATCAACCTCTCCATAGGTCTCCACGCGCAGGTCATCTTTACTTACGCGAGCTCCGCCCACTAGTCCGGTTTCTCCTTGGTCACCGGTCTTTGTATATATCTTATTAATTTTTACCATATCTCATTCCAAAAGTTTATCTATATCCTCGGTTGCTTGGCTGCTTTCAGTTCCCTTAGAGATTGTAACCTGCTTCTGTGATCTGTTGCTTATATCCTTGACTTTAGTTGCAGCTCCAGGCTTGTCGATCCTATTAAATCCAAAGTAGGGAAGCAGTAGGAGTAAAGCTATAACTGTCCCAGCAATAAGTATAGTTTTTTTTATCTCCTCACGATTGGACATAGGTACTTAGAACTTCTGGAACAGTAATTACATTAACTCTTCAAAATTGCCAGTGCGCGCTCTAAGATTATATCAAGATGGCCGCCAATTAAAGTGCTTAATCGGTCACCCAATAAGGAATTATTAACTTTCAGTAGATCCGCCTCCTTTTGACGTATGGCGGTTATAATAGCTTCATTAGAAGCGCTGTCGATATCTACCAAAATGCCCTGTTTGGCATCAACTTCAACTTTTAGCAGGTTAGCTTTCAAGAGGTAGGATAAGACTGAGTCGGTAAGAGATGAGATACGTTGAAATTCAGATAAGCTTACAAGTTTCATAATGAAGAACCTCTATTCCTTTTAAGGCTCATTCCTGCTCTAAATAGCTCCAAAGCAGCTTCACTTTCACCTAAAAGTTGTGAGGCAGCCTTTAGGTCTCCAGCAGCGGCTTCGATCGCTTCAAGTCTAGCTAGATCGGAGAATTTTTCAATTCCTGCGTTAAGATCGGAGACCTGCTCTTTAAGGATCTGCCTAGTGAGTTTGCCTGCAGCGTGAGAGAGAATCTCCTGCGTGCTATGGGGAGTGCCGCTAAGACTTGAACTAAATACGGTAGCTACGACTTCCTCATCAATTACGACGCGTCCACGCATATCACTTAACTCACAAAGCTGTGCCACTGTGTTTTCAAGCTGGCGTAAGTTGCCCGGCCAGTTCTGACTAAAAAGAATACGGTAAGAGCCACTGCTAAGGCCAACTATCGATCTGTTCTGCGGACGCTGTCTGGAGATTTTAGCAAGTGCAAATGCTAGCGCGCCTGCAATATCAAGACGTCTAAAGCGCAAAGGTAAGAGCTCTAACTGTACCCGTTCCAGACGATATGCAAAGTCATCTCTAAGCACTTCGGTGCGCATCATATCGCTTAAGGTGCGATTCGCAGCAAAGACAAATCGAACATCTGCCTCGATGGTCTCTGCGCTTCCAACTCTTCGATATATTTTATTCTCTATGAATGTAATTAACTTGCCTTGAAGTTCCTTATCTATACTCTGTAACTCGTCAATGAAGAGTGTGCCTTTCTCGGCGCTTCGTACTAATCCCCATTTGTCCACAGCGCCTGTATATGCACCGGCTACTGCGCCAAAAAGCTCTGCCTGTACAAGTTCGGAAGAGGAGAAGTCTCGAGGTGTTATACTTATAAATTTCCCGCTCTGTCCAGATAGAAGATGGAGTGCATAGGCTAAATTGGTTTTGCCTGTTCCAGTTTCACCTATGATAATCGGGTTTTCATTGGTGTAGCTTGCGTATCTAGGCAGCCAGCGCATCCAGAGCTCACGACTTTTAGGATCAACAATTGATTGGGCCCAACCAAATGTCCCTAACGCCGGCAATGGTAGCTTGCCTGAGTTTCGTCTCTCAAGCTCAACTGAAAAAAACTCCATAACTTGTAGGAGCTGATGTTCAATTGTGGGGATAGAAGGTATGGCGGCTGGCGGAGTGATAACAAATGTATCTACTAAGCCAGATGGTGTGAGCTTCTCCTCGGAGAATAGTAGATCTCCAGCATACATCAACTTCTCGCAAGCAGTTACAGCGAGGCAGATATAACACTCCTGACTAAATCTCTCACGCAGCTGAGTTAAAAACTGACGCAGCCAGTTGTGATTTTTTTCCTGATGACCAATCCCGATTTCAGCAATTATGATATTTGGACGCTCACTCAGCGCAATTCCCCAGGCCTCGCTAAAGGTGGCTGTTGATGGTTTTATTGCTCTATAATTTGAGTTAATGAATGCTGCTATTCGCCGCGTAAAATCTGGCAATCCTATTATAAGAGGCTGTACTTGGAGTATTTTTTCAGGATGATTAAGCATGATCGGTTTTACCTGTTAGCTAAACAGTTACGCAGGGCTTGTACAGTTGTTCCAAGTCTTGCTGCTGCTACTCTATAATTAAATTCAGAAAGTTCAAGTATGCTCGCGACCTCAAAGCGATCTGGTAAGTAAGTCTGTTGATGCTCAGAGTCCCAGAGTTCTCTACTTAACTCGATTTGCTTTTTAATTTCCTGGCCATCAAGGGTATGTCCAATTAGTGCATCAATCAGCACTGCTCGTAACTGCTTTAGCTCACCTCTCCATTCAAGCGTTGATAGCCAAATGACAATCTCTGAGGTGAGGGGCTTAAGTTTAAGATCAGAGAGTTCCTCAGTTTCACGTGTAAAGCGCTGTACTAACGCAGAAAAATCCTCCTTCCTTTCGTTTAACGCTGGGACAGTAATAACCGTAGCATTGAGTAGCTTCCCCCAGCTTCTTGCAACCTGGTCATTAGAGGTTAGTATTGTTAGATAAGCTCCATCCTGCGCTTGCCCACTTTGTGGCCAGATTGCCCTCTGTTTTTTCTCAAGAAAGGTAAGCAGTTCGGTGTCGTTGTGATCTACATTTTCAATTATCAGTGCGCGTGAAGCTCCTAGTCGTGGCAACTCATAGCGGCCTCCCTCAAGAAAAAGTGAGGAGATTTTGCCATCGTATAGCCCTAAGTCAAGGCAGCTTGCCATATGTTTTGGGGTGCGCTCCTCATGCATAGCCCAAGCTAAGGTTGTAAGTCCGCTTCCAGGCTTGCCATGCAGCACGGTAACTGCCGTTTTCTTTGCCACGCTACTTTGTAACTGTGATATGCAGGCCATACTTTTTGGTGCCTGTGCAACTAACTGACTAAGTGTCATTCGCTTTGCTGCTACTGGCCTGGCTGAGTGATTGTTGCTCACTAGACTATTTAGAATCTCATCTACTAGGAGTTTCAGCGACTGAGGGTTCTCTATGCCGAAATAATTGACAGCTCCTGCTTTCATTGCGTCAACTGCGACCTGTACGCTAGGTTCATCGGTTAGGAAAAAAACTTTTGGGCGTTTAGGTTCAGGTATCGCCTTTAGTGAGAGCAGCACATCTATACCGGTGCTGTAATCCCCGAGTAAGTAATCCAGGACTAGTATCTTAGGACTTCTCTCAATTAATCTAGAAACAATGTTACTTTCAATGTCGACCCGAGATGATAGAACGCCATTCTCTTTAAGTCTAAGGGCGAGCGCCTCCGCTGCTTTTAACTTAGTTGCCTCCCGTTCATTTAGAGCTATTATTACGGTCTCTTTCATTTCTCCCTTCAGTACATAGGTTTAAGACGTAGAACACTCTGCTCAAAATATAGTGATGCTTAACCTCTCCTAATTTGACACCTTAAGTAATTAAGAAGATTCAATTAAATTTGAGACGGATTACTCATTTAATGTGTCTAAAGAGCAGGGGGATTAATCTTGAAAGATATACTTATCGTAGAAGATGGTGTTAAGGAAAGGGAGCGTCTACACAAATTGTTTAGTGCAGCCGGATACTCCACTATAGCATGTGCTAGTGTCGGTGAAGCCGAGTCAGCTCTTAATGTCGATGCATTTCGTTTAGCTATCCTCGACATCGGACTGAGTGATAAGAGCGGGTCACACCTTTTCAACACCATCAAGCGTGGAGGTAGGGTTTCCTTTATAGTGATTTTTACCGGCAACCCCTCAGTGCACCTTAAAGGTCGTTTCATAGATGAAGGTGCGGTTGATTATATCGTCAAAGGTTCTACTCAGGCTCAAAACGATTCATTCATGCAGCGGGTTAAGGAGCTAATCGGGGAGGCTTCCAAGCATTCCGAATCTTTTTCTGGAATTGATCTGGAAACATTTCTTCAAACGTATGTACAGGAAAAATCCCGGGCTCTTTTTCAGGATTCAGATGGAAGTTTGCCCGCCTGTAAAGACTGCAACTCGCGTCGTTATACCGTCACCTTTGCACATAAAGCTCAGGTGCCACCCGAGATCAGTGGACGGGTTATATGCAGCGGCTGTGGAAAACTTCTTGATCTCTCAGTGGGATAATGATGTTAGATCTATCAAAGGCGTTATTGGCCCCTATCGGAAGGGCGCGCGTATTTTATCGTAAAGTAACGGTTCCGCACATCTTTATTTTCGTTGCCCTAATTTTTCTTGGCACACTCTCTGATCTCCATTTTCTAAGGGATAGTGCCTTGACCTTAATAGTAAAATTAGGGGCAGTTTGTTTTATTCTCTGTTTTAATTTAATTGTAAGTGCAAAATACTATACTATTTTTCCTGGACTCGTATGGGGAGAGTTAAGTGCGATCTCTCTTTTCCTCTGTGGAGCGGCGCTATATTTTCGTTTAGATCCTCTATTTAATACCTTTATTCCTTTAGCAGCCCTGCTGTTGGTGTTATTGCCTCTTTCCTTACGTGCTGCAGAGGCAGCATTGATAGGGTTAACTACAGGCAGTATTACTGTTATATTTTGGTGTGTTTTCGATATACTTTACTCGCAGCACTTTAAGTTCAAGTATGAGGGCTTAATTCTTTTTACAGCTGCGTTGAGTGTGTTTTTACTTAAGTCTATTTTCTTTCCTAGAAAAGAGGATCAGTTAGGCTCCTCTCTCTTTAAATCTTCTACACAGAAGGCAAATTTAATCCCGACCTGGGATAGTTCACAGGCAGAACAACATGAGAAGGAGTTCTCGGAGGGATTCTCAAAACTTTTTGCTGAAGAGGTAATAAGCGAGATCATGCTCAAGCTTCCGATTCTAAGCTTAGTAACCGGCTCAACTGTATTTTATGTGGCACTTAGTAGTGCATTTAGAAACAGATACCTGGCAGTTATATGGCTTGCTGTCGCGCTGTTTCAGTGTACGGTTTATCTAGGACTGATTAGACAGCGAGAGATTAGGCGCATCTTAGATCATCAGCTTTTAATCGTATTGAGCACAGTGCTTTGGTGGGCCTTGGTGCCGGCGCTGCGCATAGGTTCAACGCTCTTATCTGAACTCTTACTACTTTTTCTAATATTTGCTACCACAACATTGCCTTGGAGTAGAGTTCCGAATCTCTTAATTAACACGCTTTTTGCCTTTTTAGCGCTGTGGCATCTTCTCTGTTTCAATGCGAGTGGGCTTTTTGCTGGAATAACATTCTTCTTCATACTGATCGCCTTAAGAATCGGTGCAATAAATTATAGTGCGCTAATTCTAAGAGGTGCGCTTCCAACTATCTCGCGTGCAGCGGAAAGTCTGGCCTCTACACCGGCTCTACTACACATATTGGCGCGGTGTCTTAGTATTCTAAATCAGAACTCCCATGTTCTTACTTTATATAGTCGTAATGACGCCCTAGTCTTACGTGATAAAGAGGTGGTTCTCTCTACGGTAGATCCAATTTATGTTAAAGGTCTAACTCATATTCTTGATAAGCATAAGGAAATTGCGGGAGTACTGCCATTATTGAAGCTGGGGGAGCAATTCAATGGCCCCTTTTTTGATTGGTTTGCATCAATTCCAAGGAAGGTTTATTTTTTCCGCTTAGAAACAGTATTGGATAACCGCGCGGAGCGTATCTATATAATCTTACCTCTTTCGACCCAGGCACGTTTAATCGGCCATCGGCGCACTTTTATTTTTCTAAACAGCTTAGTTGCAGTTACTCGTACTTACTTTAATTCGGTGCGTACGCAGTTTCTATCATCTGATACATGGGTTGCAACGCAGCGTTCAATCTCGGAGCGTGAACACGAGATAAAGGAGTTGACTCATCTCGTCAATAATATAGCACAGGACATCTCCATTAATTGCGATTCTATAAAGGAAGAAAGCAAAAATCGCTTGCGCTCGGCTGAGATTTTGAAAGAGGTATCTGGGATCGAAGGAGCCGTACGTGCTCTTGCCGCAGGTGTCTCAGATATGCGCTGGCTTAAGGAGCTGATTAAGCTTAAGGAGTATAAGCGCACAGAAGAGGTAGATCTGCACATGCTCCTCAAAGATCTAAAATTATTTGCAGAGCATCGTGCAGAAAGAAGGAAAAAGAGTATTGGAATGAATATTGAGTTACAGGATCTGTCAGGAGTTGCTGTTGCTAGCAGGGAGTTTTTGGAGGCAACACTTCGACTTGTCGTAGGACTAGCAATAGATCGCTGTGAAAAGAGTGCTTCACTTTCGGTGTATGAAAAAGATAGTTCGGTCGTTATTCATGTTAGAGATGATGGCGAGCTGCTATCAGAGCAGACCATAGCACGCTTAACTGACGGACAGGTGCTCGATCTTTCGGAGCCGCTGGATCTGTTAGCAGGGGCATTTAACCTTGCGCGCACTAGTGCTGGTAAATTTGAGCTTGCAGTTATAGAGCAGCACAATCAGTGTAGTCTTGAGCTAAATAAGGTTACGATTAAGGTTGCGCCGAGGATGGGATATAATCAGTGGGCGCTTTTAGTCGATGATAATCTGCAGGTTACAACGTTCTATGCGCATGTAGCGGAGGCTTTAAATCTCCGTTATTTTACGGCGGCGTCTTTAGTAGAAGCTAAAAGCTTGCTCGCAGATCATGGCCGACCAAGGGTTGTAGTTACAGATATTCAGCTTAGCGACGGCAGTGGAATCGATTTGTTACGTGGGCTGCGGAGTCAGTATGGATCTGACTTGCCAGTAATTGTAGTAAGTGGTGATAATGAAGCTGAAGTTGAAAAGCTTGTCTGGGAAGCCGGAGCCACAAAATTTCTTACTAAACCGGTAAATCGCGGAAAGCTATTTGAGGAGATTAGTGCGGTACTGAAATAATATTCAAGCACTGCATTAGGGACATTAATGTTTGGGTAAAAAAGTAGGGGCATCCAGACTTCGGCGAGATCAGACGAGTCGCGACTGTCCCAGGGTGCGAGCCGCGCTCGCAGAGGAGAAGAGTTAATGAGTATTTACATCACTACTTAACGTATTTGGATTTGTATGAGCAGCAAAGCTAGAAAAATTAAGGAAGCGGGAGCAGCAGCTGAGCTGCTCCCTGATTTTCCTGAACAGACACATCTTGAGGAGTTAACTAAATCGTTTGAAGGGATACTGGATCGATCCTTTGATAATATGATGGAGGTGTATGCGCATGAAATGGCGACAAGGATCAAGATGGCACTAGGTGAGGTAAGTCAGAGTAAATCGGAGGCAGCAACAGAATGGGATCCTATCGATTCATTATCTAAGCTTCGAGCCTTAGTTGGCGGGCGCTTTCAAAATCTAAAAGATCGCTGGATCGCCGCGGGACTTCCATTGCGTGAGCATCGTGGAGATAAGGATGGGAAATCTGATGTAAATCAAGGCGGATGGATTGAGCTTTCTAGCTGGATCGCAAAGCAAGGTTATGAAGCTAGGCTCACCCCAGAGAGCAAAGAAGCACTATTCGAAATTAGAAAAATTCGGTAGTACACTTAGATTAAGCCAAAAAAAGCTCTAACCTTATTAACCCCGCTTTCTCTATCCTCAAACCAGATTGTGTTAATGCCAAGTTTGGTAGCAGCCTCAATATTTCGCTGAATATCATCAATAAAAAGAGTTTGCTCGGCAGTTAGATTTAATCTCTCCAGCATTAATAGGAACGCCTTTGGATCAGGTTTTCTAATTCCAATCTCATGTGAGAATAGGATCGGATTGAATAGCGCATTTGCGCCATGCTCGATACGGATTCGCCCTGACATGTCTGCCCCCATATTGGAAAGTAGGGCATGGGTAAATCCATACCTGGTTTTCCTAATCAGCTCCAAAACCTCATCGTAAACCGTATATGAATCGTAATACCCCTGCCGTAGCTCCTCAACTGTGAAATTATCTTGCTGCATCTTAAAGCGTGAAATTACTGAATTCCAGAACTCCTGCTCTCCGATCTCTCCTAAATATAGCTTGTACTCAAGATCTCTTGAACGTTCACTCATCTGATCGGGGGTAAGCGCTGTAAAATCAAGCATACGTTTGCAGGAGAAATGCTCCCCTCCGCTACAGCAGACTCCACCCCAGTCCCATATGACAGCCTTAATTCTGTTCATAGAAGCTTGCTTCCTTAAGTGAGTTAAGGTGTTTTCTTAGATCGAAGTTCCAACGGGTATTGTTTTCAAGATAGTTGGCGTTAAGAATTGTAAAGATTTTTTTAAGAGCAGTGCGTTTAATTAAAGTAGGAAGATAAGCCTTAGCGTCAGAGTTAATAGCATTATTGATGCTTGAGTAAGCCTCCAAATACAGATCAACACACTCTAGAATGCAGGCTTGAATCTCTGCTTTGCTGTGTAGTCCTAAAGTAATTACAAGCTGTCTCGAAAGGCGATGCAGTGAGAATGCAATGTCTTCTAGGGTGGCTCCATAACGCATCTCTCCTAAATCAAGTATTGCCTTGAGTTCTGAGTGTTCGAACAGAAAATTATGTGGATGTAGATCTCCGTGAATGATCTGTTTGTGCGCCTCGATTAATGGTTCTATTCTTGCTGCATCAGCAAGGCTACTACGTATAAGTTCGGCATGCTCCTTATATAGGAGATCTGTTTCGGAGCTGTCTCCAACATGTTCAGCGATCTGGTCGAGGATTGTGGTAGATAAAGGATTAGTCAAGAAGGTAAAGCAAGATCTGATTTCATCCTGAAAAGGAGCAAGCTTCAATGCCATATGAAGTTTAGCAATCTCGGAAGCCGCTTCCTTTAGCTCTGTGAATGAGCCTGCATAGTGAACTCCATGGATAAATTTATAGGCGCAGAAGAGGTGCTCATTCGCCTCAACAAAGAGCTCGCCTGCACGAGTCCGTAGCGGAGTACTGACCCTTACCCCTTGACTAAGCAGGAACTCAAGTAATTTGATCTCAAGCACTACTTTGTCTGCTCTGTTATTGGAGATCTGTTTGCGTAGTAATGTGGTACTATTTGCGGTCGTTACTTTGAAATTATTGCTGTTAAGTTCAAGCTCTTTAACCTGAACAATTTCGCTAGGCGCTGAAAGATCGTAGTGTGTAAAGACGGTACGTATTGTAGGTAAAAATTCAGGCTTTACCTCAGAAAAGCTAATGGCAGAGTTACTATGGTTATTCCGCTCAAAAAGTCCGTTCATTAGTTGTTAAATTAGAGATTGGCTCACCCAGGATATAATGATAAATTATAAAATGAAAGAGGTGACATGGATGATAATCTAGCTAAAAAGCATGTAGCATCATTATTTGAGGAGTCTATAACCGTAAAGCGCGCAACCTTGGAGTCCTGTCTTGGTGCTGTTGTTGACGGCGCAAAGATATGTGCTGATTCGATCGCAAATGGAGGAAAGCTTCTATTTTGCGGAAATGGTGGCTCCGCCGCGGATGCACAGCACTTAGCCGCGGAACTTTTAGTTCGTCTTAGACCGCAAGTTAATCGCAGTCCCCTCCCGGCTATTGCGCTTGCGCTTGATAGCTCTGCTTTTACAGCCTGCGGCAATGACTATAGTTTTGAAACATACTTTGAGCGGATGGTGCAGGCTTTGGGGCGGCCAGGGGATGTGCTCATCGGGATCAGCACATCTGGAAAGTCTGCGAATGTTATAAATGCTTTAAAGCATGCTCGGAGCAGTAAGATAAAGACAATCGGATTCTTAGGCGCAGAAGGCGGCCCCGCTAAGGCCTGCTGTGATCTACCTATAATTGTGCCATCTAAGGTGACTGGCCGGATTCAGGAGTCACATATTACTATAGGTCATGCCATGCTAGAGCTGGTAGAAGAGTTTTTACTAAAACGTGGGGTGATTGCAGCCGCACGGTAGTGCTTCGCAGAGGAATTTGTCACTTGCTCCCATTCATTTTCCCTATTAGATTTGTGGCTTAGGAGAGGAATGTCATATGAAGATATTAGTGCCTGTAAAACGGGTGCCTGATTATCAGGCTAAGATTAAAATCAAAGGAGATGGTACCGGTATAGAAACTGATGGTATCAAATGGATTGTAAACCCTTTTGATGAAATTGCAGTTGAGGAATCTATTAGACTCAAAGAGGCAGGCAAGGCGACCGAGGTCGTCGTTGTTGGTATTGGACACCCAGATACGGCTACACAGCTCCGTTATGCAATGGCGATGGGTGCAGATCGAGCCATCCTCGTTAAGTATGAGGGTTTAGTCGATTCCGATCTGGCTTCAAGGGTGCTAGTCGAGATTTTTAGAAAAGATAGTTACGGACTTGTAATTATGGGTAAGCAGGCGATTGATTCTGATGCCAATCAGACAGCACAGCTTATGGCGGCCAGACTTAATCTCCCACAGGCCTGCTTCGCTTCTAAGGTTGTATATGAAGGCGATTCTGTTACGGTAACAAGGGAGGTTGATGGAGGGTTAGAGACTATTAAATTAAAGACACCAGCTGTTATCTCAACTGATCTTAGGTTGAATGAACCGCGCTATGCTCCGTTGCCAGGTATTATGAAGGCAAAGAAAAAGCCGCTTGAAGAGATAGCGATAGAAAGTCTTGGACTTGATCTTAAACCCAAACTAAAGCTCCTTAAACTTACAGCGCCGGCTGGACGAAAGGGCGGTAGGAAGGTGCAATCCGTGGCGGAGTTAGTAAAAGTGCTGCAGGAGGAGGCTAAAGTTTTATGAGTAATATATTAGTTTTTTTTCAACAAAATGATGCTGGGGTACTGCCAAAGACTGCGTTAATAGCTTTTAATGTTGCAGCTCAGTTAAAAAACAGCTGGGGAAAGGGTAAGATAGTAGGTGTTACCTTAGGAAAAGGATCTTCGGTTGCTGCGGATGCTGCGCTTGAGTATGGACTTGATGAAGTGCGTTATTCAGAGGCAGCTGTATTCGAAAAATATCTAGCTGGTCCGTATGCAGCTCAGCTGCATGACCTCTTTAAGAGTTGTGGGGCGGATACTGTAGTTGCTACATCTACCAGTACAGGTAAGGATCTTATGCCGAGGGTTGCTGCATTAGTAGATGCTGGACAGGCCTCCGATATTATCGCTGTTAACTCTGACGGTTCATTGAAGAGACCGGTTTTTGCAGGAGACGGTATAGCAGATGTCTCAATAGAGTCAGCTAATAAGGTTATAACTATACGAGCAAGCGCCTTTGGTCCGGCAGTAAAAAGTGGAAAGAAGGGCAGTAAGAGTGAGATCTCGATTACATATGACACCGCTGCATACGGTGAGGTTCTGTCATATGAAGTATCTAAAAAAGATCGCCCTGAGTTAGGTGATGCTGAGATCGTAGTTAGCGGCGGACGGGCGCTGCAGTCTGCTGAGAATTTTGAGAAGGTCATATTCCCGTTGGCAGATGCGCTACATGCCGCAGTCGGTGCCTCCAGAGCTGCTGTTGATTCCGGATTTGCACCGAACGACTGGCAGGTTGGACAGACCGGGAAAATTGTGGCCCCAAATCTCTACATAGCAGTTGGAATATCTGGAGCGATACAGCATCTGGCCGGTATGAAAGATTCAAAAGTCATTGTGGCGATTAACAAGGATCCAGATGCTCCGATATTCGAAATTGCAGATTACGGATTAGTTGCCGATCTGTATCAGGTTGTACCGGAGTTGACAGAGGCGGTTAAGAAGGCGAAGGGGTAGGGCGCTAGTGCTCCTCCAAATAAGTTTTTTCACGTCTAGCATCACATCGTTGCCCCA
>CAZKXU010000100.1:0-11897 GCA_964556665.1 uncultured Bdellovibrionales bacterium
TTATAATTATTTTTTGAACACATCTTGACTGGGTTTAAAGAACACCCATTAATTACAGTAACAATTCAGATGCCTTATGTATGAGAAGTCTGATATAACTTTAATTGATAGGAAACTTCTTAGCCTAAGAGCCACTTTTATATTTTATTACCGATAGTTCCTTGGTGATTTTCAGTGATTCAAGAAAATATTAAGCAGCAAAAAGAGCTCTGGCCGCATTAATACCCTGGAACCACTCCTTCTTGGCAATTTTTGCTGCTTCAGAGATACGATCAGCGCTGCCAATAATCCGAGGAAAGCGCACTCTAATTTTTCGTGTGGTCTCTAACCACTCGTCAGGGGATAGCTTTAGGCGTTCTAGAATTGGTTTAATTTCCCGAGAGATACTTGCCTTGTTCTGACGCAACAGTTTTCCTGTGGCTTCGACTAGCTCAAAATATTCATCTGTTGTAACTGTGTTATTCGATAGCTCTTCGATTGAGATAAGTATCTTTCCCAAACCTTTACTATTTAGCTGCTTTTTATAGCTCTTAATCCGATCCTGTATACTTGTGTAATCGCTCTGCTCAGGAGTCTTAGCAATCCCAGCTCGAATCGGATTAAGGTCTACGTACGCGCTACATGCTAGGATGGCACTTAGATCGTAGACTCTTTGACACTTAAACCGTCCCTCCCAGAACCGGCCTGTACATTCATCTTCGGCGTTTGCGCGTCTTGCAATGTTCTCGTTCATGCAGCGGTTAAACCAGCTAATATCTGATAGGCGTGTACGGTATAGCTCTACTTTCTTCTTATCCATCGTTATAGCGCTAATCTCTGCACTATTAGGCTTCATCGGCATTCCCTTTAGATCGCGGCGCAGAGGAAACAGCAAGCGCCAACGTCTCGCCACCTCTTTATCCTCCCAGCCCTTTGCTTCGTCAGGTCGGTTACGGATTACTGCATGTAGATGATTACTCATCACTGCGTACGCTATTACCTCTATTGCAAATATGTCTACTAACACTTTAAGTCGACTGCGTATCCATTCGCGCCGGTGTTCAAACGATTTGCCGGTAAGCTCATCCTCTCCACAAAGATATGCTCTACGCACACAGCGGCTTACACAATGATATACACCTACATCCTCAGGGTCGTAGATATCCGATCGCGCATACGTCATACTTTCTCTATCGGCACCTCTTCGTACTACTTTTAGATATATACGCTATTTTTTGGGTGTCCTAGTTTTTTGCTAGTTTTTTGCTTGATTAAGCCTCACCCTTTACTTATTTAAGCTGAAACTAAAGCAGTCCAGCTATAGCCGTGACGATGGTACAGCTTAATATCAACAAAGCCTGCTTCTTTTAGTAATGCTTCAAATTCCTCACGCCGCCAATAGTAGGCTATTCTAGGGTTGAGCTGATCATAAATATTCATTTTTTGTGTATACGAATCACATTTCCCTAATACCTGAAGCATATAATTTCTAAGAGGCAAGGGCAGATATTTGCAGAGAAAGATATAGGCTTTAAGTGGGTACAATAAAAGTGCAGCTACTAACATCAGGAAACGATGCGGCACCCGTGTTGTAAACAATCGTAGCAGCTTTGAAAAGAAAAGATATAAACCATTACCCTCACGACCATAAACCCATATTACTGCTCTACCACCAGGCACTAAATGCAACCTAATGATATTTAAAGTTTTAAGCGGATCGGCAGTGTGGTGTAGCACTCCTATACAAAATATATAATCAAATGGATTTAATAGCGGAAGTGAGTAGACATCTGAATTTACATACTGAATGTTATTTAATTCTTTCGTGTATGCTCTACTTACCTTAATAGCCGCTGATGGTTCAATTGCTACAACTTCCCGTGCGTATTTTGCAAAGATTTTAATAAAGCGACCGTTACCACTACCTACTTCAGCTATTCGCTGACTAGCAATATCAGTTAATTTTAAAAGTGGTCCGAAATGGTCGACAAGTAGCTCTTCTGAGGCAAAAAACTCACGGTTCTGGTTAAAGGCAGACCACTGTTCAGAAAAATCATCGATAGTGGAACTCATTAAACGAATATCCTAAATTGCATATCAAAGATTATTGCCGGATCTCAAAATAAATTTATATTGTGTTATATAATAAGAGACCTACTATAACATAATTAGATATGGCGAATAGAGTAAAACGGCTTCTTTCCTTCTTAATGCTGTGTAGCATTTAGTGCTTCCCTAGCCCAAAATTGTGCAGTAAAATTTGGAGAACCTTTCTCCCTAAGGAATTGTAAAAAAGTAACAATTAAAAGATTTGATGACACTGAGTCTATTGCTATCTCATTAGCAAAAACGGAACGTAATCCAAGCACTAGCTTAACTTGTTGGCATTATAATGTAACTTCGAAACTAGCCTCTACAACTTTTCAACATTGCCACACAAGGCAAAAATGATGAATTAGCCTGCCCTGGATGCGCAAGTGAGCCTCCGTCGAATATATTAGATTTGTATTGATATGCTTTATGGAGTAAAACAGCTAACAACGGCATCACTTTGCCCTCCGTTGAAGGTTCGATCTAAAGCATTCGCAGTAGTTGGATACCCGGCTTCGCCGGTGCCAGCTACGCAGAACTCCCCGTATATATTTGCAGCGCTTACCCGGCCCTCATCTTTTCCAGCTCCTCCTAAATAAGTGGAATAAATAATATCTTTGAAATCAGCACTAAATTTAACTATAAAGCTATCGCCAATATTGTTAGCCTGCGTTTTTTGATAAGCATCACTACTTACTTGAAAATCTGTAGAAAAGGTCGTCCCACTTAAATTTACCGTGAAATCAAAGGGCGATACAGAAACACCTTCGGCAATCTCACCATCTGTGCCACCGATATAGTGACACCCAATTAATGTTTTTAGATTGTTCTCAAATCCTGCTACTATTGCATTAAACTTTGCACCGATTGCACCGTAGCACGTATGCCCAGTGCCTAAAGCTAATGAATTTCCATCATCTGCATAGCCAAGATATATCTTGCCATCTGAGCTTACTGCCAAATTATGGGTCTCAAGCCCAGGGGTTCCAGCACCACCTATTAAAGTTACCGCTTGAAGTATTTTTAGATCAGGACTTAATTTTGCAACATATATATCTCCTGTTCCGCTCATTGTATTTTGATATCCCTGTCCAAGTCCTGGAAGATCTGTAGAAAAGGTACCTGAGCCAACTACTACAGAATCCATATTACCCCCCGATATTACAGCTCCAATTGATGGTGTTCGATATTCGCCCTGACTTCCACCAAAATATGTTGCCTGCGGTGACGCACTTCCGCAGTTATCAACCGGTACGCGCACTATCGTTTGATCAACAGTTCCTCCTGCATAGGTTGGTTGAAATGCCCCATTAGTCCATCCAGCAGGTAATAAAATTCCTGGTTCTGATAAGCCGACAAGATAGGCATATATCTTTCCATCGGCTGCCTTGCCCAACGTTACATCACGAAAAGTCTCGCCATGTCCAACGTATGTTGAACAGTTAAACACCCAACCAGTTCCTGGAATAAACTTAAACACTACCAGCGCAGCATTTTGCCAACCATAGTGATTTCCAAATTGCCCAAGAAACTGCTCCTGTAGCACTCCTGCGGGATGAACAAGATTTGGACCACCACGACCAGTGAGAGCAGCTATCATAGTGGCTCCACTGGCATCTGGCACAGCTAGCTCCATTAACTCTATGCCATAAAAACGTTCATACTCCGGCTCTCCATAAAATGTGGAGTAATCTATCGTATAAGCCCCATTACCATCCGGCTTAAGTACTGTAAAGAAAGCATCTTTAGGAAAGCTTGTGCCACCTGAGTAGGTACGATCAAAGGCATCAGCGGTTGTTGGGAAGTCCTTAGACGAGGTTCCTCCAACTAAATATAGGTACCCTTTTGAATCAAACTTCATACCCCGAACAGCATCATGATCATCGGGCCCACTACTAAATGGTGAGGCAAGATAGGTGCTGAAACTTAAAGTAGTACTTGATGTAGCCGTAGGTGTAGGAGTTGGGGTTCTAGTTGGCGTTCTAGTACTGGTTGGAGTGACTGTTGGAGTACGTGAAGCAGTAGCGGTTGGTGTTGGTGTAGAGGTTTTAGTACTAGTTGGGGTCACTGTCGGCGTGCGTGTGGCGGTTGGAGTGGGTGTAGGCGTACGAGACCCAGTTGGAGTTACTGTTGGAGTAGACGTACTTGTATAGGTTGCAGTTGGCGTAGGGGTCCTTGTACTGGTTGCCGTTATAGTTGGGGTAGCAGTAGCCGTACTAGTAGCTGTATGAGTGGGTGTTGC
Organism: uncultured Bdellovibrionales bacterium; assembly: GCA_964556665.1. GTDB lineage: Bacteria > Bdellovibrionota_C > UBA2361 > UBA2361 > CAZKXU01 > CAZKXU01. The sequence continues at coordinate 4,313 of CAZKXU010000100.1, forward strand.
TGTAGTAGTAGCTGTAGGCAGTGCGGTTGGTGTGCTAGTAGCTGTAGCGCTCGGAGTAAACGTAGGTGTTGGCTCAGGAGACGGATCTACAATCGTAGGATCCTCTTCGTTTTGGATAGCCTTAGCTGCTTCTAGCGCACACACAGGAGAAATATCTCTTCGTGCAGCACGCAGTTTTCTTAAACTACTACTTCTGCGAGCTGGATCTGCTCTTAAATTAATCTTCCTGCGATACGATTTGAAACCAGACAACCACTGAGCTTCCTCCTCATTAGGGACATTTGTTACAATGCCTAGAGCGTAATTGCGTATATTATTTGGATCACTTTGATATATACAGATAAGCGCCTTATTTTTTGTAAGTATTGCACTGGCTAGTATTGAAAAAAGAGAGCCTTTCCTGTTAACTTTCTGTGCGCCTATATTTTGTGCATATAAGTCATGGGGACATATCACACTTAGTGATAAAAATAGAATAAAAGCTTTTTTTAACAACATTTTCACTTTTGTACTACTCAAATGGCGGCCTTTAATGAACGATTGCAATTTGAGTACCAGGTGGAGGTTCTTATGCAAAAGTAACTGTGATTCGTACTCTATGTTCAGTAACATTCATAACGAGGATCATAATATTTACTGGCACAGCAATTGCCTAATACTCATATGGAGGGGTCTTCCCTATAATTTTCGACTAGTTTTAACAGGTTATGTTTGCTAATTTAATTGCAAAGCTGTCTAAAGTAGCGCACTACTTCCTATGTAGCGTACTACTCATGGCTATGCACACGCTGCTGCATGTAAGCCAATCTCATTCTCAAAACTGGGTTACTGTAAAAAACGCGAGCTCAAAGGGACAATTAGCTGCGGAGTATATATGGCCAAACCGTCCTATTGTGTTTGTAGGGGGAGAAATACTGAGTGATCCTAATAATGCAAATAAAGGAAAATTTGAAACTGGTTTGGATGTCGTAGCCGTAGTAAATCAATCAAAAGGCAGTAAGATTTATTATTTAAACGATACTACCGGAGCGATAGAGCTACTCTTCCCAATTGCTGGGGCGCATGAAACGCTAATAGACGCACCAATAGGTGATGGTGCTGTTAGCGACAGCCCAAGCATAGGCAGTGATGGCAGGACACTATGGTTTGCTTGGAGCCACAAAAACAACAGTGATGATTCGGATTATTTCAGTATATATGGCGCCGATTTATACAGCGTAGATCTTACTCCTAAATTAAATAATCCAAACTTAAACCTAAATCAGTTGACTATAAAGCGCCTCACTCCTTTTACACCTAACAAACACGATCACGCTATGAACCCATATTTAGCCAGCTTTGCCGAGCGTGAGCCAAACCGTGGCAATTATTTTGTAGGGCCAGTAGAGATGACGACTGAGCAAGGTAAGGTATTAGTATATGGTTGGGATGGAAGAAGACTGCAAAATTCAAACGATCAACGTCAGTATCACAACCGTAACATTAATCTCTTTACCTCTGAAATATATCCTGACGGTAATCTTGGCCCACCTAATCAATTTCAATACTACACTACAACTAGCGCCTTTAGTCCGTTTAGATTACTACGTGGAGGTGTTGGCTTTACATATCAAGGCACAACCACAGATTCTCGCCACTGGGAACAACAGCTCTCTGATTCAAATGGCAAATGGTATCCAGGCTTAGGTTATGGTCGTAACCCTCTAGCAGCACATCTAGGCACCGCGTGTATGAAAAATATCGGTGTAGACCAGGGTGAAAATATTGTTTCTACAATTTATTATCAGGCTAATAACAATGGCTACGGTGGTCTTGTGCGCCTACCTATTTCGATGTTGGGTCAAAACGATCTAAAGATCAGCAATTCTTTCAAAGTAACTGGCCAGTTTGGAGATGTACAGATCACATCTAATGTTACCGTAGCCGACAACCCATCCGGTAAGGCAAGTAACGGGAAGTATTACGGCAAATTTTCTAGCCCCGCCTGTGCAGAGCCAGATGTAATTTACTTTAGCCATACTCCTACAAGTGCTAATGGACGACTTGATGATGACGAGGGAAAAAGATTTTGGTTTAGGCCTTATATAGGTGGTGCAGGTCCAATAAATGGCCAATCAGGACTTGACCCCTTTGATCCGGTGTTAGATATCGGAAAACATTTCTTTAAGATAGTGGATGGCGCAGTTCTGCCGGACGCTAATGGCAAGATTTATTGGGCTGCTTTTCCCGTACCTGTAATTACATGGTCAGAGCGTACAGGCGATACAGCCTCTGAGCAGCCGTTTCAGCCGACGATAGTAGCTCCTAATACCGGCATTACACCCGGTATGCCATATGCCATTGTCGGCACCTCTAATCTACAAAATACAGATAGAGTACCGATGGATTGCCTATACGGAAATAAACCGTGGAATCCAAACAGCAACTGGAGCTCACAAGAAGCTAATATTAGAGCAACAGCTTTTTTACGTGCCTTAGTTGCACCTTATTCACAAACTGACTTTTGCGCAGATGGAGCAAGAGGCGGTAAGGAATGGGGTTCGCAGGGAATTGATCCAGTAAATATTTTAGGTCTTCAGATCAGCCTAACAAGTAATGAGGCGACCGACTATAAAGGCACGGTAGCTCAAAGCTTTGGCACTGATAGCAGTGGAGCTAGGCAGGAGCTAGAGACAAAACGACTACTTGGAATTATAGATACTCGAGGCCGCACAACAAATCTTCCAGGTACTAATATGCTTGATACCTCTGTTAAGGCACTAATACCTGCTAATGCCCCTTTTGAATTTAGCTTGCTAGACAGCTTGACCGGCATGAGCTTTACAAATGTAAATAGTTGGCATGCACTAAAGCCAGGTGAACAACGAGCAGATTGTGGAGGATGTCACCAGCATAGCCACGATGGTAAAGGGTATGCTTTTACTGGAAGTATTGCAGATCAGAGCCCAGCGATAGATCTGGTAAACACAATCCAGTATCTTGATTATGATGCATTTTGTACACCGATAGTAAAGACTACTACAGATCCTGTAGCTAGAAAGATCCCTGATTTTACTGACGTCTACGCAGGCATGGATCAACACTGTGGCAGCTGTCACAACTCATTACGTTCTTCTAATACATTGGCCAAAGCCGCCCTTAGTTACTCAGACGAAGCAAGCGCAATCGCTGAGCTTAACAACAATGGTTATCTTGGTTTAGGAGATGGTGCGGCACTTGAGTCTATGGCATTTTGGGCTGCTAGGGGCATGCGTACCGATAGACGCGACAACAATATTGCATCTTACGCACCAAGCCATGCCAGTGGAAATCACGGCTTTAAGCATTCACCACACCCTAATCTCTGTGATGGTAGTAACCTTGCGGCGGCACAGTGGGTATATAAGTTTGGATATTGGCTCGATAATCACTCTATTCGTAGCATTAAGGCTGGCTATGGAGCTCATTTCGATCGCTTCCATCCAGTAGTTGATGGGGCATTAACAGATCGGACCAACTGCTTGCCAACTGAGTTATTAATAGGTTTTTGGGATGAAACTGGATCAGTTGCAGAACTACAAATCCTTCAAAATGGCGCACGCATTGATAATAACCAGTATCAAAATCTCCCTAACGGTTCTATTAAAATACCTCTAAGCGGCATGAGTAGTTCTGATACTATAGAGGTCATAGCCATAGATGCAGCCCAAAATCGCCAATTGTATTCAAAAACAATTGACAAATTAGCACTGGAATGTACCGCTGCTCCGGATACTAGTCCAGAGTTTACGCCTACGCCTACCCCTACGCCTACACCTACAGAGGAGCCTGCACCTGCGCCACCTACACCTGAGCCGCCTACACCTACTCCACCAAGCTCAGGGAGTCCAAGTGTAGACCCTGTGCCACCAAATCCAGGGTTAGGGGAGATTATTCTTAGCCTTAATAACAAAGTTAAACCTGGCCGCCTGGTTGAAGTTACTATTGATGGTGGCGCTTTGCGCGCTGGCATGCCATTTAAATTACAATTCTATGGTGTGGTTAATAAAAAGAGGCGTGACATCTTGGCAACCAGGTCACAAACTGCCAAAGCAGTTAATAAACTTAGTGGCTTCTTAGGCGCTGATGGAAAAGCTAGCTTAAGCTTTGTCGTACCAATACGTATTTACAGCAACTTCGCAGGGAAAACAATTAGCTTACAGGCATTGCTTGAAAATACTGGAATAGTTGAATTTTCAAAGAGCATATCATTTGCGCTACCAAAAAATAGAATATCCAATACGCTTCTACCCTCTACTAAGCTACAAAGGAAGCTAGAGCAATTTCGAGTAGCAACAAAATCTGATAAAGAGAAGATTGTAAATCTAAAGAAGCGGAAAAGAATATTTGAAAAAGCTGAGCATATTGGAGCAGTGCTTTTTAAATAGTTTCTTTCCGAGAACTACCTTATTGCATAAAGTCAGCTTGGAGGCCCATCCAGAAACTATTTAATTTGATAATTCCCGGATTGATCTAGTGTAATCACAATGTCTCCATCGATCGCGGTCTGATATATCTTTTTAGCTGCTTTCTTATAAATTTCTATTGTTTTCGGATGAGGTATCAGAGGTAATAGATTTTTCTCATAACTTAAAAGCACATACTCCGGTCGAGTACATTTTAAAAACTCCTCACTAGCCGTATCCTCTGCTCCATGGTGACCAGCCTTTAAGATATTGACATTTAGTTTAGAGCAATACATTTTTGTTAACATATTTTCTGTGGCTAAATTGGCATCTGCCATTAGGAGCATTTTAAATTTTTTATATTTTAATAACATTACAAGTGAATCACTGTTCAAGTCACCGATACGCTGCTTTTCAGGCATTAATACTTTTAATTTTAATTTATCAACTGCAAGCCGCATTCCAGAGTTTAAGACCTGATAGTTTTTACGCTCTCTTACTAACTTTGAATATTGACGGTAAAGTTCATTTTCCTTGCTCATAGGCATTAAGTTTTCACCATTGTCGTAAAAGTTATCAATTTCCATTACTGAAGAGATGCCAAAGAGTCCACCGCTATGATCGGGGTGTGGGTGAGTAATGAGCACTTTTGATAATTTATTAATATTTTTTTCTTTAAGTGTACGTAATATTTTTTTTGCGGCGGCGAGAGTGCCAGTATCAATTAGCAATGTTTCATTGGTAAAGTGCGATTCGATCAAAATCGACTCTCCCTCACCTACATTTAACATTGTTATTGTATAAGGTGTTTGAGAGTAAGCTACAAAAGGGAGGAGGATACTGAGTAAGAATGCGCCTAGAAACTGTTGTTTAAGCATTGTATTAATTCTCTATACTATAGTAGTCACATAGTATCTACGAAAAAGAGAGCCAGGAGATAACATGCCATCTAAGCTCTGAGTGTCATGTCTTAGCTCAGCATGTTCCTTCAATATCGTCCTAACAGGGCTTAAATTCGGCAGTGTATCGTTGCCCCCATAATCTCCCACCTGGGTACTGCAGAGCAAGACACTTCACCGCGCGAGCTAATGACGAGTTCTGATCTCTCATAAGGTATGCCCGATTGCACTTGGAAAATGCGCAGGTCCTGGTTATGATTTCCCTCTATCACTAAGGCATACAGCTCTACTATAGTGAATGACAAAATAACGAAGCGTTATTTTGTCTGTCGGATTTTGACCATCCTTGGTCAAAATCCTCCTCGAATGGCTTAAAACGGGTCCCGAAAGGCCCATTTTAAGCCATTCTCCGCTGAGGTAGCTTTAGTATTTAAATTATTAATGTGGTTTCTGCCTACATTGAAAATTTCCAAAAAAATAACTAATGGCTATGGAGGGTTAGGAAACGGGTTCGTAAGTTCTCAGGAACAGCGCTCCGAGATCCGAGTGCTGTGGTTGAGCGCTGCACAGCTGAGAGCTCTTTCCTGCAGGCTGATCTATTACCGTGAATTCCTGATTAGACAGTATAGATTAGCTTCAAGCCTAACTAAGTCAACCCAAAATGGCTGGTACCGTGAACAGGTTTTTGCTATTCTAAAGTTTAATGAGTACAGGTAAGGATCCAACTCTCGGCTCTCTTGCTCTAATTGGTATAGGCTTCATTGTTTACAGGTATGGCTTAGGCCTATACCGCTTAAGTAAAACAATTCAATACACACCGACTGCTAAAGCTGTGGCGGTAGCTCCAGGAATAGCTGAAGTTTACGGCAAAGCTACACTATATAAAAAGAGATACACCGCCCCATTCAGTAAACTAGAATGTCTTTTTTATCAGACCGATATTTATAAATGGGAAGGTTCTGGTAGAAGTCGCAAAAAATCTCTAGTAAAAAGCATTTGCAGTCAGGATCCTATATTAATTACAGACGACACCGGCACAGTGCTTGTTCAGCCGGAGACTAGCCCCTCTTCATTTTCATCAAGTATCGGTTTAGTAAGGGATCGTTTTAAGAAGGATCGTTTTACCGCGGGAGTAATCGGCTCATTACTTGGTAAAGAGGCAGATCGGAATAGTGAGCTATATAAATTTATCAAAAAAGTTTCCCCGAAACTGCTTAAATATAGTGACTATTTGGAGGTTCATGAAACTTATATCTCTGATGGTGACAAGCTCTACGTTTTAGGCACAGCAGAGGTTTTTGATGACACCAGTGAAACCCCCTTAATGCTTATCCAGGGAAGCTCAAAAAATAATCCTTTCTGTATTGCTGATGGCAATGAGGCCTCCGCACTTTTTAAAGTTAATTTAAAGACTTTTTTTGCTCTTATCGGAGGCCCTGCGATCTCATTTGGCGGCTATCATTTGATCCTCTACCATCACCATATAGCCGATGGGCTGCCACTGAATATGGGAGTTGTTGTATTAGTCTCGATGTATCTATTCATCTTAATAATTCTTTTTTTAGAGATGTATAATGGTTTAGTAAAACTAAAAATTAATATCGAGCGGGCTAAGGCAAACACAGATGCTTTGCTAAAACTGCGTCTAGACTTAATTCCAAGAATAGTAGAAATTGTCAATGCATATGTCACTCACGAAAAGCGCACAATAGAGGAGACTGTTAATCTAAAAGCCAACGTTGTTGGCAGTTCTAACAAAACTCTATTTGCAATTACAGAACAGTACCCAGAACTTAAAGCAGATAAAAACTATGGTAAACTTTATAATCAGATTGTGACTATAGAAGACAGGATCGCCGCCTCACGCTTATTTGTGAACGACAGTGTAGAGCTGTACAACAGACAGCGGGGCAGCTTCCCATATGTTCTCTTCTCTAAGCGCGTTGGCTTTGAGCCGATTGCATTTATGAATTTTGGGTAAATAATGGTTAGGAAAAACAAAAGCTACCCGCCCCAACCCGAAACTGAGTATAAGTCATCAATAGTGTGAAGTAGTAGGTATCAGTCAGTGTCCGAGTGTTCGTATAGGAGTTGCAGCATTCTTATCTGAGTAGGAAGATGCGGATAGCGAGCATTTTGGCGATGCAGTGGTGCAATTGGAGTGTTTTTGGTTAGACCTATCTGTTTCGATCTGTGGATCGGCGGATGACTAGTGCTCCTCCAAATAAGTTTTTTCACGTCTAGCATCACATCGTTGCCCCA
>CAZKXU010000101.1:0-11581 GCA_964556665.1 uncultured Bdellovibrionales bacterium
GATACCTCATCAAACAACAGATTTTGAGCTCTCAGTAGGTAGAGCTGACAACTCTGGCACGATTCTCTCTAGAAATATAAAAGCAAGCAAAAAATTTGCTTTAAAAGTAGTTGGCAGTGGAAATGCTGCAGATACACTTTTGGAGGTAAAGCTTAAAGTAGACAAAACTCGTTGCGGCAGGATCGCGAGCTTTACAACTGATAGCAGCGGCAACTACAGTAAACTTAGTGTGGCTCCGCGCGTCAGTGAAAATATGAAGCTAGAGTTTTCACTCCTTCGCAGCGGACAAAGTAAAGACACAGCTAAATCAGCACTCAAGGGCGGACGAAGTGGTGCCTCTTCTGCGACTGCGGTTTGTAGAGCGTTTAAGCGGGTCTTAAAGCCCTAAAGGCACAGCGAAGGCATTGTACTTGAAATAATAGCTTTCCTTCTTGGTGAACTACTAACATGATCATATTTCATCTTAGTGGCATATTACTCTTATAGCTTTGCCAACAGCTCTATCTAGGATAATATATCATATGGATCCACAACCTGCGATGTTGAAAACTCCTCAGCAACGCCTTGCAAAGGTAGATCAACTGCTTGCGAGTGGTAGCACAGAATATCAAGATCTATTGTTACTAACTAAGTTATGGTGGGGACTTGAAGCTAATGACAAGTCCCCTAGACAATCTACCTTTGATAATAGAATCGAGGCTCTACTTCAGCAGTTTTTTGTAGAACAGCGGTATCAGACTGAGTTTGATTGGCCCGCAGCAATTAGATCCTGCTCGCGTCCTGTAACTATCGTCCATAAACTGTTACATGATTTTGAAATCACAGTATCAGCTAGCACCGCATCTATGTTTTACGAAATTTTACGTGATCAGATGGTTCCTGGCGCAAGTAAGGCTGGTAAAAATACTGAAGCTGAGTTTGTACTAGATGCCCTACGAACAAGAGCTCTTGATAAACCTACATTAAGTGAAGATAAAAGACGACTAGCCCTAATCTCATTATGCATTGGATTGTGGCATATAACTGATCGTGCATCTTCGGATAAGCTGGACGACTCTGCTGCACGTGCCACCTTACAAAGAATTGTTACAGACTGTGATGACACAAGAAGTTTTGTATCAAAAGTCTTATGTGACAGAAGGCATACTGAGGATGGTAGCCTTGTGGCAGATCATCTTGCGCGCGCTCTCTCTTGTGCGGCGATGGTAAATGAATGTTTTGGTATTATAGAAGCTCATCCAGTACGAGGAGCGGTTTTTGCAGATATGATTTTACGGGCTGCTGGTGCAGCCACTGATGATCAAAAAGATGATGTGAGCTCACGCCAAACTAATCAGCAGCTAGTAGAGTACTTTAAATTACGAGGTCGAGATATATCCAGAAGAAGGCCAGTATTAGAGATATTTGCTTTAAGTATTAAAAAGGAAAGGATAGAGGGCAGCAGTTTTAAGGTAGCACCACTTCTTGATGCGCTATTTGAGGGTGATGGTGAATTAAGTAAGAGAGGACAAGAGCAGCGTATGCGTAGCGTATGGCATCCATTAGCAAAACAAACTAAAGAGATCTTTGCTAAGGAACTATTACGTGACATCCCAGCAGATGGCGAGGAGATGCGGCGATGGTGCACCTTAGTAAGACGATTTGTAACTGAGATAGATAGAGAAAATCCTCAAAGACTTATGCAGGGTTTGAACGATCTTTGCAATGTTATCTCTCCGCAAACACTAGGCTTTGTAGTTGAGTGTTGCCTATTAAATGTAAGTGCTGAAGAAAAAGCTCTCATGGGACATAGTCCGCTGTTAAACACTGCACTACAGCTACTTCAAAGAGTCCCCACTATGGAGGGGGTATTTGGGCCACTTTCTAGATTATTAAATCTGCCAGCAGATAATGAATGGAATGTATTGATAAGAAGAGAGGCAGCCAAGCAGCTAAAATCTAGATTGGCAGCAGCAATTGAGGTAGATCGCAAAAATGCCGCAATTGGTGATAGATCTGAAAGCTGGGAAAGTCGTATTAGTGAGGCACTTCAAAGGGCAGGCCTTGAAGATGTATTGGTTCAACATACACATGTCGGCGGCTCAGTGGATACAAGGCCTTATCTTAATATTATCACTCCCCCTCTTAGAATTGAAGATCAGATCCGAAGACTCCCTCCCGGGAGTAAATTTTGGATAAATAGTGGCGGGTCACTAAAAGTTATCAGTAGAGGTTTGAGAGCTATTAGCAGCTATATTTATAGCGGACCGTATGTTGAAAGAGTGGGGTTGTGTGGCTGGAGGTTAAATGGTGGCAGCGGATTGGTAGATCGGTTTTTACTGCGAAGATTTAGAGAATCAGGAATAAGGTATGCTGTTTATAATCATCTCAACCGTGTTGCACCAGGTGAGAGTCTGCCTCTTTTTGGTGCTAATATTGCTGTCAGCTTAGAGTTAGGTATGCGCTTGCCACCTACTATTAGGGTTGATTCAGCCTCTATTAAATCTGGAATAGATCTATTTCACGCAGGACTCTTCACCTTAGTGCCTGGTTACTCAAAGGAAGTTCATGGCGGCGTGCACCTATCGATCGATGAAGATGCATGTCTTAGGCTAAAAGTAAGTGCAGGCAGGGAACAGCTCTTCATTAATAATGGGATCGATACGCTAGGCCAATTACCTGGCAGCACATCTCACTCCGAAGCGCACTCAACTGACGGAGCAAGACTCTTTCCAGGATCGCGGGTTTATTGCGGATTTAATTTTAGTTTTGAGGTTGCGCCTGTTCAGATCGAGATTGATACAGCAGACAGACTGTTAAAACATAAAAAAGCTATATTAAGAATCGGCGCGAGTAAGGAGTGTGAAATTAAATTGGATGGCGATAGCGGAATAAAACCTATAGAAGCGGGAATAATATTTTATAATGGGAAGCTTGTTCTTGTTCCATTAGGTAAAAGCATTGATCGTTACTCCAGCACAAATATTACTACAGCTGATAATGAATGGAGAGCACTTTGCACAGACGAGGCAGTACAGATTTATGATGGATTAAAAGTCGTAATTAATAATACTGTCATTGAATTCAGATCTGCTCAAAGTAAGAACCGACAATATCTTTGGGGAGCTGAGGAATTGAGGAAAGTAGCCTCGCAGGACTGGGTAGTCGATCATGAAAAAAAACAGGTCATGCCTGAGATGGCAAAGCTGGAGGAGCGCCTGTGCCTCATTCCAAGTGTCAGTAAATGTCATATATATAGCACATTAAGCAATGAGGAATATTTTAGACTTAGGTACTTGATTGATCATGTAGCGAATGAAAAAAAAGTTTCTAGAATAGTTTTACTAGCAGCAGGAGAATTAGGGTATAAATTAGATGAGCATTATAACCCAATTGAGCCGATAAAAATCTGGCAGGATGATGATGAATTATATATTACTACTGATTATTTTAGTTAATTTGGAAGAGATGCTTTGAAAACTTGGATAGATATATCTCAGATTAACAGATTGCATCCCTTGGCGACCGAGAGGGATGCCTCATATACTTTGTCCATGCTTCCTGAGATGTTTTTGCAAAAAAGATAGTTCCCGGAAGAATCTATCTATTCCCTACCAGCAGTTAATTTAGGTTTTCCCAAAATATAGGGAGTGACACGCTCTTCATCTTTAGCTTGCAGTTCAAAATTACGCAGTAGGATCGCAGGTGAGATGGTGGAGATTGGTATAAACCCTGATTCGGCGCCGCAGTAAGCGTTGTTCAGCTCAAGTTCGCTTCCAATAGCCATGATACTGTTTAATGACTGTAATGGTGTACCTACAAAATCTACGCCGCGTACGCACTCCTCACGCCCATCAGGGTAGACTAGGGTGGCATATGAGATCTCACCTGAAAAAGCCTGAAAATCATAGTTCTGTGTCTCTGTCTCCCCGCCTGAGGTTGCGTAGACTATAAGTCCGTAAGGGCGGCGCTGTCGGTTGATCTCACGAATTAACATCTCCCGCATCTGATCAAGTGAAACCCCATTTCGAGTATTGATTATTGTTACCGCCATTCTGCTAATCGGACGCTCCGCCTCGCAATTTCTAGCATGGCCGTTTGGCTGATGCCCTTTCTTTGATAGTGGTTGACGGGTGTTAAGAAACTCCTTAAGCACTCCGCCTTCAATTAGCCGTGCATCTTTGGCAGGAATTCCCTCATCGTCGTAATCATAGGCGCCGATACAGAGCTCTCCCTTAAAACGCTTAAGTTTAGGATTGTCCCGAATATTTAACGGCACGCTTAAGACTTTTTTCCCGATCTGACCTTTTAGTGTTTGTCCTTCGCCGCTTGAGAGCAAGCGACTTCCCTCAAGTCTATGACCGATTGCTTCATGTACAAACACTCCTGCCGGTCCAGGATAGAGCAGCACCGGACCTGAGAATGAGTGGATCTGTTTAGCTTTGGCGAGCTCAAGTAGTTGTGCATGCTTTTCCAGTGCCAGGCGTTTAAATTCCCGCATATTGGGAAGCTCCTTCTGCGAGCCGCAGTTTATGACGAGCTCCTGCTCAAGATTTGATCCGTCGTCATTTATCTTTCTCAGCAGTGCTATAATTGAAAAAACCTGAGAGTGCTGCACCACAACGCTTCCTTCTGTATTTATGAAAATCTTAGAGATCTGATTAGACTCAAACTCGATCCAGGAGCTTAGAATTGTAGGTAAGCCTGACATCCACTGGGATGCAGTCTTACAGAACTTCACCCATTTGTCTTCATCTACTGTTTCAGGTTTTGCATATTTGATAGAGATTGCGCGCTTATGTTTTAAGAATGATGGGTACTCTGTACTTGGATCAATTGTAGAAAGCCCTGCAGACTCTTTTGTGTTATAATCCTCAAGCGCCTCCCTAAAGCGAGCCTCGCTAAGCCGCCAAAGCGCAAGCCGTAGACCGTCATAACAGTGATCATCAATCGGAGCCTTTACATGATTATACGAGTCAGCCTCCTCATCATTATCCTTTAAGCCACCATCAATTACCTGGTCTGAGCGGTAATCGCCAACTCTAATATCGCAGTATACGGTGCGCTCCCGATCTGATTGACGTTTATAGATCGAACCAGCGCTAGCCCAGGTATTAAAATTCTCGGAGTCCCGCAGTAGAAATGCTGAATAGTAGACACCAGGAAAGCCTTTCACCCGCATCTTACGGGTACGTTTAAGATCCTTTTTGAGAATCGGGATCAAGCTCTCTATGGTAGAGCGGTTAAGCATATGCCGTAATACCAAATAACTAAAAATTGGCTAAAAAACCCCTATACCTATATTTTACCATAGTAATTGAATTAAGTGGCAACTGCGTAACCTGTTGAAGATATTGAATAATATTTATTTATGGGCAGTTTAGGCAGCTAATTATGATGTCAGCAGGCTTAAGTTTCTGGGTGTTAGGAGCCTCTAATTCGCCAAGAAATTCAGTAACTTCATACGGGTCTATTTTTTGAGGGCCGCTTAACTGAGGAAGCTTTATTCCATTACCGAGTTTAACCTGAATTTTTGGCTGTAGAGCTGCAACAGAGGATAGGTTTCTTATGACTACTTTTATATTGTGATCGCTTACCTGGGCAACTTCTAAGACTTCAAGTTTACTCATTAGACAGCGAAAGTTAAAACGCGCCAATGCATCTTTAAAATCATCAGTACAGATTACAGAACCATCAATATCAGCTCCTTTAGTACAGTCAATCCCTCCATGGCGGTCGCAAGACGCAGGTAAATTTGGCAGTTTTGTTTCACCTCGATTTATCTTCGGAGGATCCGCGATCTTAGCATCTGGGCCTATAGCTCGGTCTGAATAGTGCGTTATGCCCTGCTCATCTTGCCACTTGTATAGATTCTCAGCACCCACAATCGAAGAAGTAATTAAGAGAAGAGGTATCTGTATTAAGTGCAAAAACAATCTCATGCAATATTCTCCACTACCGAGATAATAATACTAAGAGCTTTCTCTATCTCTAATCTTGGTACTAACCCAGAGATTGTGAACCTAGTTTCATCCTCAACACCGAAAAAAAATCCAGGATTTGTATATATGCCGTTTTCAATAAGTCTGAGCGTAAGCTCTTCATCATCGATTCTCTTTAACACGCGTGGAAATAGATATGCACCTCCATCCGGCATCTGAGCATTAAAGCTTTTGTGCTTCGAAAGCTCGTTAGTTATATATCTTAAATTGGACTCGATTTCAGCAACCATGTTTTTACAAAAACCAAGCCCACTTTCGAAAATCTGAGGTAAAATATACTGCGTTAGGTAGTTCGCGCTTAAAAATGTATCATTTAGATGCTCAAGACGTGCGCCAAAAGTATCGAGCGCCGTGTCATTTAATACAATCCAACCAAGCTTTAGATCAGGCAGTGCAAAATTTTTCGAAATACCGTTAAGAAGAAAAATCGGTAGTTCAGGGTAGATCTCTGTTATCTCAGGTAGGCGCTCACCAGTATAGTTATACTCAGAAAACACCTCATCCACAACGAGAGGGGCATTTAATTTTACCAGCTCAGGTGACATTTCTCTCCAGATCATTCCAGTCGGATTATGTGGAGATGTTATCATTACAGCTTTGATAGGCGTTTGTGAGTGAGTGGGACAGTTTTCAAATTTAGCGCACCAACGATCCTCTGAAACCAGTCGGTAGTTAAGAGTATTTATCTGATGTGCGGCTAAGAGTGAATCAAAGAGCGGATAGCCGATATTGGGGCAGTATACTGTGTCGCCGCGATCGCATAATAAAAAAAAGAGTAAGCTATATGCTTCAGAGGTGCTTGCAGTTATGAAAATATTATCTGCTGATAACTTTAATGCAGGGTTACGCGAATTATAATATCGCGCGATACATGCTCTTGCAGATTCTAGCCCCTTCGGATCTGGATTGTAACGGCGCGAGAGCAGATATCGGTTTGACTCATCAATTAGTGGCTCACAAGGGAAGATAAATCCGCATGTAGTAGGGTTTGCTGCAGTAATATTTATACAGGGCAGGCCACTCTCCAGTCGAGATCTATAAGCAAGTTCAATACGGTTTGAGGAAAGATCCACTTTATTTAGAAAACCTGACATATGCTGTTAGGATACACTATGAGAACGGAACTTACTAATGAGAAGAAGTCATATTAGTATACAGGCACGGATTACGTAATTGCTCAGTAACCTCGGGGTTTAGCAACGTGTCTAATTTATAATTTACCACAGAGGACACGGAGATAGAAATATTCTCCCATGTTTTTTGAGTAGTTACCGGATTACCACCTATGTAGCTGTTACTCTTGCAAGTTTTAAAAGGTTCGGACTGATAACAATTCCCTGATCGCGTGCATTCTTAGTATTGATCTCAAAACGAAGAGTCTTTGCTTCTCGAAAGAAGTTAATAACACCACCTACATTGCAGAAATCCTCACTCTCTCCAATTGTAAGAGTCCCAGTACGTTTAAGTTTAAGAAGAATCTCATCCTTTAGATGTTTAAATGAGTTAGAGATATAGATGGCATGACAAGGAGTTAGATCTGAGTAACGGCTAATAAGTATAGTTTGAATAGTCTTTTCCTTTAATGCTCTTCCGGAGAGAGTGGCAAAGTAAGGATCGTACTCAGGTTTCATTAAAAGACAGATATTGAAAACATTGGCAGCGGCTATTGCAGATGAATTTTTTTGCTCTACAAATTTTAGAAAATTAAATATGAAGGCAGCTTTGATCTGGTAGCCGTTTAGTTTAGGCTCATCTGCAGAGCAGATAAGGGGGGAATGGAGCATTATGCTCACAACTAATATCTGGCCTAAAAACTTAAACATCTCTCTACACGCAGCGTTAGCTATCAGATGCCGCGCCCTTAAAACGTTGTTAGCAAATCAAGAGTTGGAAAAATTAGTGGTAATTTCCAGATGTTACCGTAGATATGAAGAAGCATGTAATGTCGCTCCGGCATATCCTGATTATAATTACTCCCCCTCCCTCTTTAGATCGACTAACGGCCTAAAATCCTTAAATAGTTATTTTTTCTGACTATTTTCAGAAATATAATCTAGTTACACTGCTCGGTAAGCTTTAGAAATGTGAGGGATTGGTATGACGATTAATATTCCACTGATGGAGAATAATATCTCTAGGGAGGATCTAGATGCGGTTGTCAAATTTTTGCAGCAGGATCCTGCTCCGATACTTACAAACTCCAAGAAGTGTAGAGAGTTTGAGGAGGCATGGTCTAAGTGGTTAGGAGTAAAACATAGTGTTTTCATTAACTCAGGCTCGGCGGCAAATTCAATTTCTGTAGAGATTATTAAGCAGCGTGATGGAGCAGGTGAGGTAATTGTTCCGCCACTAACCTGGGTCTCTGATATTCTTGCTGTTTTGCGTGCTGGACTTAAGCCGGTCTTCGTAGATGTAAATATGCATAATCTCTGTATGAACGAAGAGCAGGTATTTGCGGCGCTAAATAGTAATACCAGGGCAGTTTTCCTAACCCATGTATTAGGTTTCAACGGATTATCTGACAAGCTACTTGATACCCTTAAGAAAAAAAATATTCCTTTAATTGAGGATGTTTGCGAATCGCATGGAGCTACATTTAAAGGGAGAAAGCTCGGATCTTATGGTTGCATGTCTGATTTCTCATTCTATTTTGCACATCACATGAGCACCATTGAGGGCGGCATGGTCTGTACAAATGATGATGAGATCTACCAGATGGCGCGAATGTTTCGCTCGCATGGTATGACGCGTGAGGCGACTAGTGAAGACTTAAAGAATCATTATGCTAAAGCTCATCCAGACCTGCGCCCTGAGTTTATATTTGCATATCCGGGATATAATTTTAGAAGTACGGAGATAAATGCCGTAATCGGACTCTCGCAGCTTCCCCATCTGGACGGCAATAATGAGCGCCGCCGCGAGAATTTTGATATTTTCCTAAAGCATCTGGATAACAAAAAATACTTTACAGAATTTTCGACTGAAGGCTCGTGCAATTACGCCTTTGTGCTGCTCTTGAGAGAGCCTGATAAGAATCTATGTAATAAAGTTATTGAGAAGCTGCAGCAGCATAAAGTTGAATTTAGACGCGGAACCGCGGGTGGAGGAAATCAGCTGCGGCAGCCTTATCTGACTAAAGTTTTAGGGAAACAGGATCTTAGCAAGTTCCCAGTCGTCGATCATATCCATTTTTATGGCTTCTATATCGGTAACTTCCCAACGCTCGAACGGGAGAGAATACTTGCGCTGTGTGAGATGTTAAATGGGATTAAGTAGTGTTGTAAACTGTCCGCTCCCTAATCCCACTAGTATTCTTACTAATAACTCCTATTTTAGTCCGCTCTCCTCTGTCGCCGAGATTGAATCGCGATTTCCGGAGGAGACTTTGTTTCTAAGAAGAATGGGGGTGCATCCAAATTCAGAACCTACACGCTTTGTCGATCCGTATAATGCTAGGGAGATAGTTGATGATTTTAGGAATATAGGGGAGCACTCCTTTGCAGTAGCAATCTGTGCATCTGTTCTGGCTAATGGGCTTAAGGAGGCAGGTGTTTTCTCTGCGAGTGATCTTGAGTATGTTTTTCGCCGTGCCCTAGTGCACGATATTATTAAGCCGTACGAAATATTTCTGAATCGCGCGTGGCAATCCGGTAGGATTTCTAACCTAGGTTACTTAGCTGAGTCGGTATGGGATCCGCTGCGCGGCATTTTATCAGATAAAGGTTTTACAGATAAGGAGGTGCAGCTTGTAATCGATGATTTTGGATCGGAGACAGGCGGACGCCCTAAATGTTTGAAACGGTTTCTTCTAGCCGACCGAGGAGGATTGCAAGGGATAGTGAAGGGGGAGCTCCCGAGTAAAATAATACACCTGGCTGATGATATGATCTGCTCATCTCTGCCGAAGGGAGGCAGTAATTGTAAACATTGGGTGTTAACTCCGCATGAAAGGGTTAGTGCAGCGCTGCTGGATCGAAAGGCTCCGATGGGGTGGGATACCGGGTTAGGGGTAGATATACAAGGTGAGTTAGTTCATCTTGAAAATATAGAGAAGCTATCCGCTGATCTGACTGTACTTGGCAGTTACCATGGACTAATGATCTGGATCTCTAATCAGATCTGCCAGGAGATTCTTAATATTTTGAATCTTTCAGGGTCGTCACCGGAGCAGGCAGTTAAGGAGTTCGTAAAAGCTAATCTTAAGTGTAATAGCAATTGATCTATTTAGCACAATAGAATACTTTGTAGAGAATATTTGTTGGAGTTTTCAAATGAGTCCTGTAGTTGTAAGAAATCCGAAAAATGCGTCATCCCCATTCCCAGCTGAACCTTCTCTGCCGACAACCGATCGGCGTGTGCTACTTGATGGTAGAGGATTTATATTTAGGCCTGATCCGTTAATAGGGCCTCTTCCAACACGGAGTGAGCGTACGGAGCTTTCCGAGCAGGTGCCTGATCCAGCTTTTCAGGAGAGGCGGGAAGCTCTGATCCAAGAGCTAAGATCTCGACCGGGGGCTTTAACAGGTGCTCAGATCTGTGAGATTGCAAAGAGAGAAGGACTATTTGAACGCTTTAAAGAGGAATTCGATATATTGCACCGGTTAGGAGTTCATCCACTTGGGAGTGAGGTCGGTTGTGTGACAAAAAGAAAGTGGCATTTACTTAATAATAGAGCAGAGAATAGCGGCCAGAGTATAGAGGATGATTTTAGTAATGTGCAGATCCAGTCTTTAAGGACGGCGCTGATGCTTTCATCGTTTTTAAATCAGTTAGGATTGTATGATCAGCATCTTAGAAAGCAAATAGTAGGAAGTGCGATACTGTTGAAGGCGCTTAAGGCTGGGGAGATCCTGGATCGAATCTCTGTTAAAAATGGAGTTGCCACAATAATTATTCCTGATTCAGAGGAGAGGCTAGCTCAGCGCTGTGCGAAACTTGATCGTGATAATGTTCTTGATGCTGATGTAATTGGTCGGTTATTTGATATCACCGCTCATACTAGTGGTCCAGGTGGCTTTAAACGTTTCCTCAGGATGGAGGCAGATCGTCCTAACATTACTATTGTAGGAGAAGTGCTCTTCCGTCTTATTCGCGCATTTGATGATATCACATTGACCTTGCCAGGTAGAAAGGGAACGGATGAGCCAACGCTCTATGTAGCAGGAACACCTGCGGAGAAGATGATAGTAATCTCTAATAGGCGCGGTGACGGAATTCTTGGACAGCTATTAATGCCGGATCCTACTTCAACTGAAGGTGTTCCACAGATGGTGCGTTTTAATAGTGCAACGCATAATCCAGCGAAGGTTTCAACCATGGGTCAGGCTCAGGATCTTTTGAGCAGTACTATACTTTGCAGCCTTCTCCCAGATGCGGAGGGTGAGGATGCTGCGACCTTGGTGCCTAATCTTGTTGCTTCTTTAAATCAGGCAATTGCTGGATTGGCGGCATAGTTCACTGGGACCGCGGGCTTCCAGCCCGCCTGATCGAACTTGCAATGGAGATCTAGCGGGCTGGAAGCCCGCGGTCCCAGTGAGTTCGAAAGGGAATTGGCCAAGACATAGTTGACAGAACAGTGCCAAGACATGGTTGACAGTTAG
>CAZKXU010000102.1:0-11514 GCA_964556665.1 uncultured Bdellovibrionales bacterium
GTGTGTTTTCGGGCATTTTTCGCCTTTTCTTAGTTCGAACTGCTCTTTCTAGGTTAATAGTCTTCAGGTCAGTCTTGTTATATTGATATAAGTATAGTGATTTCAATGAGTTGCAGGGCTTTAAAGGTAGTCGTTATTTAATTGCATCCCTCTTGCCTTCCACTCTAAATTTCTATACTTTCTTGACTAAAGCGTAAATTCGTCTATAACTGACTGATCTAGCTTATTCATAATATTTTGGAGATTTTATAATGGCTTCCGCTGAAGAGATTGCTGAGCGTATTAAGGGTATCATCGTTGAACAACTTGGAGTTAGTGCTGAAGAGGTTACCCCAGAGGCCTCTTTTATTGAGGATCTTGGTGCTGATTCATTAGATATCGTGGAACTAATCATGGCTCTTGAAGAGGAGTATGACATGGAGATTCCTGATGAAGATGCTGAGAAAATCCAAACGGTCCGCGATGTAATGAATTACGTGACTGAAAAACAGGGTTAGTCGGTTTTCGTAATAAGTATCTACGGATAAAAGGCGGGCTTTTATGCCCGTTTTTTATTTTTTTTGGTATTCTCTCATTGTGTTTTCGGGCATTTTTCGCTTTTCTTAGTTTGAACTGCTACTTCTAGGATGATAGATTTTACCGATAAGTTTAATTATACTTCTTTACCATGAGTATTCGCACTCCGCTGAAAGAATTTGACCCGAAAATCTATGCATTGATTCAGAATGAGACTGAACGGCAGGAGTTTGGTCTTGAGATGATCCCCAGTGAAAATTTTGTTAGTGAGGCCGTTCTAGAGGCGATGGGATCGGTTCTTACTAATAAGTATGCAGAGGGCCTGCCAGGGAAAAGATATTACGGTGGGTGTGAAGTAGTAGATACAGTAGAAGATATAGCACGTGAGCGAGTCTTAAAGCTTTTTGGTGCTGAGTTTACAAACGTGCAGCCTCATTCAGGCGCTCAGGCTAATCAGGCTGTCTATGAGGGCTTATTGACAGTAGGTGATACAGTATTGGGTATGCGGCTTGATCAGGGTGGTCATCTTACGCATGGCAGTCCTGTTAACTTTTCAGGTAAACATTACAAGATAGTTGCATATGGTGTTCGTGAGGGTGATCAGTTAATTGATGAGGCGGAGGTCTTAAAGCTTGCCAAGGAGCATCGTCCTAAGATGATTGTTTGCGGTGCTTCAGCTTATTCACGGCAGATTGATTGGGCAATGTTTCGTCGTGTAGCTGATGAGGTAGGTGCGATAGTTATGGCAGATATCGCGCATTATGCGGGTCTTGTAGCAGCAGGGGTATATCCATCACCTGTGCAGCACTGTGAAATTGTTACAACTACAACACATAAAACACTGCGTGGGCCGCGTTCAGGCTTGGTCATGGGCAGGGAGACTTTTGCAAAGCAGATTAATAAGGCAGTTTTTCCTGGTCTTCAGGGAGGTCCGCACATGCATACAATAGCGGCAAAGGCTGTAGCCTTTCAGGAGGCGTTAGAGCCTGAGTTTAAGCAGTATGCTCAGAATGTAATCGATAATGCACGTGCACTCAGCGCGCACTTAGTCAGTGCTGGCTTTAGGATAGTTTCTGGCGGTACTGATTCGCACCTAATGGTTGTTGATCTAAGTGCGGCTGATATCTCAGGCAAAGATGCGGAGCTTGCATTAGGGAGGATAGGAGTTACTGTAAATAAGAATACGATCCCATTTGATCCAAAGCCTCCGACTGTTTGTAGCGGTATCAGGCTTGGTACTCCAGCCATCACAACTCGTGGAATGGGGGTTGCCGAGATGAAGGTGATAGCCAGTTTTATTAAAGATGCAATTCAAGCCCGAACAGATGAGAAGAAACTTAGCTCTCTTCATGAACAGGTTCGATCCTTCTCATCAAAGTTTCCATTGTATAAACATCGTTTAGTCTAATTGTATGCGCTGTCCAAAATGCGGTAGTGAAGAGTTATATGTTGTTGACTCGAGGAGTGATAGCGATGCAATTCGTCGTAGACGGGAGTGTGAGAAGTGCGCACAGCGCTTTACTACTTATGAAAGAGTCGAGCTTGAGCTGCCTATGGTTATTAAGAAGGATGGACGACGAGAACCGTTTGACTCCCATAAAATTCGAGGCGGATTGGTAAAAGCCTGTGAAAAGAGACCGGTAAGTGTTGAACTCCTGGAGAAAATTGTGAGTTCCATAGAGAAGCGGGTAAGTGAGCTTTATATTAAAGAGATCGAAAGTACCAAGATCGGAGATTTTATCATGGAGGAGTTAAAGCCAGTTGATAAAATTGCTTATGTACGCTTTGCCTCTGTCTATCGGGAATTTACCGATATTAAGCAGTTTGTGGATACCCTAAAAGGTTTAAATAAGGGTGAAACTGGTGCAGAGAGGAAAGCTGGCAATAGCTAACACCGGGAAGAGTAAATGCCACAATTACATTCAATAACAGCCCAACGATTAGATGTAGGCCTAACAGTTATTTTTAGGCGATTATAATGAACTTAACGCTTTCCCCAATTGAAGACGTCATCGCTGACTACGGGAAGGGTCGTTTGGTTATTATTGTTGATGATGCTGATCGTGAAAATGAAGGAGATCTGGCCTTTGCTGCGGAGAAGGTGACTGCTGAGATGCTAGCCTTTATGATGTGCGAAGGAAGAGGGTTGATCTGTGTAAGTATCTCAGGAGAGTTGGCTGCACATTTAAAGCTCCCGTTACAGACGCTTAACAACAATTCAGCTTTTAATACGCAGTTTGCGGTTAGCATAGATCATCGTAGCGTCTTAGGAAAAGGAGTCACTGCCTCCTCTAGGGCTACTACCATATTTAATCTAATTAGCGGCTCTGCTAACGCTGAAGATTTTATATCACCTGGACATGTTTTTCCATTAATTGCAAATTCAGCAGGTGTTGTTGGTAGACAGGGGCAGACTGAAGGATCGTTTGATTTGGCGCGCATGGCAGGACTAAAGGCTGCGGGAGTCATCTGTGAAATTTTAAACCCAGATGGAACCATGATGCGCGGCCAGGAGCTTTGGAGCTTTGCAACTAGGCATGCACTGAAAATTACCTCAGTCGAAGAGATTCTTAAGTATAGAGTTTCAAAAGAGGTACTCTTAACCAGGGTTGCCGAAAGTCAGCTACTGACTAAGTTTGGGCCTTTTCGTACCTATGTCTTTGAAGATGATGTATCAGGCAAGGAGCACCTTGCTTTGGTATATGGAAATCTAGACTGTAATCCACTCGTACGAGTTCATTCTGAATGTTTAACTGGGGATGTGTTTGGGAGTAGGCGTTGTGATTGTGGCGCACAGCTAGATCTGGCCATGGGTAAAATTGTAGAGAATGGCTCAGGTGTGGTGCTTTATATGAGGCAAGAAGGGCGTGGGATAGGCTTGGCTAACAAACTTAGAGCTTATGAGCTTCAGGACCAAGGCCATGATACAGTCGAGGCTAATCTTAGACTAGGCTTCGAAGCTGATCGACGGAACTATGTTGCAGCTGCTCGTATTCTACAATCTTTAGAGCTATCTAGTATACGACTAATGACAAATAACCCTAGAAAGATTAAGGAGTTAGAAAGGTTTGGAGTAAGTGTATCAGAACGTGTTCCAGTTCCTGTTGAAGCTGATGAGTATTCACAGGCATACCTTAAAACTAAGCGGGATAAGCTAGGCCATCTACTTTAGACAGCTGAAAATCGCACTTTTTCATTGACCGAACGGTTATTCTAGCTAGAATAGATAAGCTATAGCGTTATTTACAAATCTACATAACAGTAATATTAGTTCTTTAAACGATGTTTTTATGAGAAGTAGAAGACAGGCTCGCGAAGTAGCACTTCAGGCATTATATCAATGTGACACTCTACAAGATCTGAGCGGTACAAGTGTAGAGACTTTTTTTGCACACTTCGATGTTTTAACTTCCTCCCCTGAAGATAGTTCTAATGTCTTATTCTGTCGCACTATTATAGATGGTGTTCTGAAAAACTTAGAAAGCCTGGATGGCTATCTTTCTCGTTGTTCTATTAACTGGCCGATTGCTCGTATGGCACGTGTCGATCGAAATATACTACGTATAGCAGCATTTGAATTAGTTTTATTATCTGATGTGCCTATCAATGTTAGTATAAATGAGGCAATAGAGGTCGCTAAGCGTTTTGGCAGCGAGGACTCCTCCACCTTCATAAATGGAGTACTTGATAAGCTAGCTTTGAGGTATGCAATAGAGAAGATTACCCCGACTAAGGAGCAGAGCGAAGAGTTTAAAAAAGTTCTTAGCGCATAAGTAGGCTAAGTTCACTAACACTCCAGTCCCAATTACTATTTTTACCGGTTTGCTTAATCAGAAGGCAGTGCGTGGATATCTCTGTCGGAAAATATATTTTAAGAGAGTTTTTTGGTCCAAAATAAGGGAATCTTTGCTGTGTGAATCTTAGTTCGCCTTGCCAGTTTGGGTATGCAACTATTCTCTGAAAATTATTAAAATCGGATGAAGGATTGTCGCAGCTGTCAGCACTTAGTACAGAGATACCAATGGGAAAGTCTGTAAAAAACGGCCCAGGATCAAGGTTAAGCCCTGCTAACGTCAACGGGGCAGAAAATTTTAACAATAGCCACTCATCTCCTGATTGAGATCCTCCGCCGGCAGTCCAGCGTGACTCGGGCTTATGATCAGAGAGATTAACAGTCATATCCTGGTTGCGGCTCCCGTATACTGTATACTGCGAACTGAGTCCTGAAAGTTTAACTTCATGCAGCTCCTCCAGTTTTAGAGTATTGCCTAATATCCATGGGCCAAACTGTTTTATCGTATAGTAGGAAGGAGAGAGTAGGAGGTCCTCCATGTGACGATTTGTTGATAATGTATTTTTAAAAAAATCAGAGATTGAGGGGTCGAGCTTAGTTAGAGAGTTTGGCATAGAAATAAGGGCAGCAAGCAGAAACGTGAGATACGGTAACTCAATTAAAATGATACTTATTACAACAATCGAAGCTGCTGTAAATATTGGTACCAATGTGAAAAATGATAATCCAGGTAATAGTTTTGTTAAGGTGAATAAAGGTCCAACTCTGGAAAGCTCTATTGGGAATAGGGTGTCAACACATAAAATACTGGTAAGTATAAGTGCTAAGTTTGATATAGGAACACTGCGCCTGTGTGTTAACCGTAAGACAATCAGTAGTAATCCGGATAATCCGAACAAGGCAGCCGAGGAGACTCCGAATCTTTCACGTACTGCGGAATGGTCTGTAATTACTTGCCGCGGATAGCTTGTAACAAGAGGTGTAAATTTATACTCCTCACCATCAACCGGGACCAGGTGCGAATCTTTTTCAGGGTATTGAGGCAGGGAAGGAAGCGGAGCCATGCTGCTACTGATAATTGCTGGCACCATTAAGACGATTGCAAACGAAAGAAACAGCTCGAATCTAAAATGCTTCTCTGTGCTCTGCAACGTGGAGCTTGCGATTGCTATAGCGATGGGTACAAGTAGGAGAGAGAGTTGATTCGCGCTCAGGCTAAAAAGTAGAGCTACGAATAGGCAAGCAATCATGCTACTGAATGAAAAGGTGCGGTATACCCATATAATTGAGACGCTGAGCCAAGGCATCAGTGAGAGGCTAGTAAAAATTACATTATCTCGGCCAAAAAAAAGTAGAATAATGGCTGTGCTGCATAGTGCAATCGAGAAAGCCTTGAAAATATTTAAATTGCGGTATGCAATCATTAGAAAGAGAAGCTGTCCAAAGCTAAAGAGGAAGATTGAAAGAAGATAATGTGATTGTGCATCCAAACTTAAATAACTAAAAAATGTGTTAAATCTCCAGGTATGAAATGAGTGCAAGGATAGATTGAGCATGTTAAACCATCCGTGCTTTTCAAATATATAAAAAGAGCTATCTACGATTGGAGCGATCGTAGTGAGGTTTGATAATAGCCAAGCAAGAAGTATAGT
This sequence comes from uncultured Bdellovibrionales bacterium, assembly GCA_964556665.1. GTDB lineage: Bacteria > Bdellovibrionota_C > UBA2361 > UBA2361 > CAZKXU01 > CAZKXU01. The sequence continues at coordinate 5,962 of CAZKXU010000102.1, forward strand.
GAGCAGGAGATACGATAATGTAATAACTCTGTTTAACATCTTTAGAATCCACTCCAAACTCTATTCCAGACACTCTTAGCTTTGATAACAATCTCTTTTCCTTCAGGGCAATTAGTGAGTTTTATAAACTTATAATCAGCACTCACCTGCTCAGGTTGAATGATGCAACTCGAAGCCTCCAAAAACGGGAAATAGTTGAACTTAATAACGGCCTCAGCTGAGTTTAATTTTACCTTTATCGAGCTTGAATCTTGAGTTACTAATTCTCCTGAGCCGCTATAAAAATAGTTACTTTCATAGTTTCGGCGGCGGAAAAGTTGAAAATCTATACGATCGCCACTATGCCAGACTAGCTCGTATTGCTCAGGGCGGAGGCTATAATAGCGCTTCCATTCATCCTCATGCGCTAGTACGTAAGTTGCGTTAAAGAGATCAAGAAAACTAAGCATGCTTTCATCATTTCTCTTGTTTACAGTCTCCGGGAATATAGAGGTATAGTTCCAAACATTATGGAAAGGGCTAGAGGCTACCAGAGGAACTCCACTCCATGGTGCTAGTGGTGCAAAATGGGCATGATTGAGTTCATGCAGTATGAATCCTGCAAAAAGAACCCGTCCTTGATTATCATGTGTGCGTAAGGCCGTGACAATATTGTCTACTAAATCAGTGGAAAAATAGTAACGCTCTAGACTGCGATTCCGTATTACGGCACCGCTTACCAGAGGACCAGTAAAGAGAATGGCTAGTATTAAGGCTGTTACTGAGGCTAAAATTTTTGAGCCTAGTTCTCTACACAACTTAATCAATTTTTCGATACAGTTGGCGGCTGGTAGGGTCGCTAAAAGGCCTAGGTATATAAACATTCGATCTAGCTCAAGCTGTGATTTAAGCTCAGTGCCAAGGGTTCCAACTGCTATTAACCATATCGTAGTAGTAATATACACAGTACGTTTTAGCCCCACGAACAGAAATATACCTGGAATTGTTAGAAGTAAGAGAATCGGGTTGGCCGAGATCGCGTAGTTTCGAAGATGCTTTATGGCAGAGGCGACCTCAGGTTTGGCATTTAGTGCCAAAGCACGCTCGGCAGCGTTTTTAGCCTTGAGCGCCCGCTCAGCTTCAGAATGCATATCCTCATAGCTAGGAGCTGCTTGTGTTACGAATTTTGAGACATTTGAAACGGACCAGAAAATAAGGATCCAGGAGAGATTAAGTACTAAAAGTCCCAAAAATATATGCGTGAAGTATCGCTTTCGCATCAACCGTTTAATAAAGAAAATGCTAAAAAGTAGAAGAGGCAGCAACGCAAGACTAGCTGGAGGCCAGAGTGCGTAAAGTGTCAGAGTGATAATTAACGCTGTAGCCTCAAACCAATTTAACCAGCGATCACGCTCAAGAAATTTTATAATTAGTGCAAATACTAATGGTAGTAAGGCCCCGGAAGTTATAAATCCCACCGTTCCATACTTTAATGCCCACCTAAACCAGAAGAGATTCGTACTAAGAGATAAAATCGCTGCAATTATTGCTGCAGATTTAGTTAATTCGAAGATTCTAGCTGCTAGAAATGCGCTAAGTGGACACAATCCAAAAAGAAGTAGGCATATAACTAAATTGTAAACTGAGCTGATATCAAATAAGTAAAGCAGTGGTGCGGCTAGAAAAAATAGGTTTAAGGTGCCTGTAGCAAAAAAATCCCGTTGATCAATCCCTGCATTCCAGAATGGGTAATAAAATGGAATGTTGGGAAAGTTTTTTTTGAGTAGCTCCAGTCTATATATTACTACTGAATGATCGTCAGTAAAAAGCAGTTGGCCTGCTGATTCGCGAAAGAAGGCATCCCAGAGTATAAAGAGAGAGGTAAAGAGCATCACTGGAAAAGCCCAGTCAGCTTTTTTTCGGATAAGTAAGTATGAGAATATGGAGATCAAGAACACCTCTCCGCGTATACCGGGACCCTGAAAAAAACTGTATTGTCGACAGATCCAGTCAGAGAAAAATAGGCAGATCAAAGCAACTGCATAAGGGATAGGGGAGATGCCGATTTGGGAGAGATTGCGGCGATTTCTATAAATTGCCGCAGTAAAAAATATGAAAGCGAGTGATGCTGTAATCCATGGAGAGGGTATTATAGGTGTGTGTTCTCTGTCCCAGAGTAGATAGGTTGGAGAAAGAATTAAAAATGTAAGAAAAATCAGACCGGTATCAAGCATAGGGGTAACTGCTCATTAAGTGCGGGTAGTCTCCTTGTCCCAGTCTTTGCCCTTGTCTTTGTCCGGAATCTTTATCCTCGTCACAGCCCACGCCCCTTAGACTAGGGCTAGGGCAAAGAAATCAGACGAAGACAAAGACTAGGATAAAGAGAATACTACACTTAATGAGTAGTTACAAAAAAGAGGGGATCTGAAGATCCCCTCTTGAAAGTACTCACAAGCGACTCGTCCAATTCGTCATTAGATCAGTTGATATCTTTTAGGCTATTTACGCCGTGTTGGCCGTAGAATTCATCAAAACTAAACACGGCTGTCGCAAAGTGTTCAAGTGCGGTCCCGTTATCCTTTGCATTTAATGCCTGCAGACCGGCATTAAGGTTAGTATTGATCATTTCAAGATTATTCGGGGTAAAACTGAGATAGTGTCCGGCATCCTTATGTTTACGCTTCTCATACTGCTGCAAACTGGAAACCATGTTAGCAACCGCCCCTAGTGTTTCACCTTTAATGTTAGCAATAAGTCCCTTTAGAGCAAGAGATCTAGGACTATCCTCAAGCTGGTCACTTAGAGCTAAACACTCTGCAGCAGAGCCAAGATCATTTAGTTTAATAAAAGTTGCTGCAAGGCTATGATATGCTGCTGCTGCACTCTCCTGTTCAAATCCTTTCCAGGCGTGTTGTGGGAAAAGATCCTCTATGTTGAATGAAGCTAGTACTGCTTTTAATATGCGTGCGCGGCTTGTAAGTTCAAAGCGAGTAGCGATGTCATGTGAAAATGATTTAGAAAAGCGGGCAACACCCTCACCATCCGAGATACAGGCCATGACCATATTCATGAGAATTTCATGCTCTTTGTCCCCCTGAAATATCTCTGCCCTGTTCATTGAGGCACGGTTGATGGAGATTAGCGCTAATGGCCAGCTGCTATCCTGAGATATTTGTGAGATTAATTCCTCAGTAGAGACATCTGGAAATTCATATATATTCCCGCTGACTGAAAGTGTGGCATAGGCAACCTGATGGCGCTCTTTTTCAGAAAACTTGAGAAAGGCACTGAGGTCCTCGGCTGAGATACCGAGTCTAGCATCAACAAGTATTACTCGCTCTCCTTTGCTCTGTCTGATCGCCTCCTGTATTGCACGTGCGCGGCCATCGGCAATTGGGAACATGTTATTTGGAAACTGCTTTGGTGCCGCAGCTCCAACATAACTTACATTGCTTTTGGCAACTTGCGTTGCTGCTGCAATGGTTTGATCTATAGATGATTCGTTTGCTCCATTTTCGATTACTATGATGCTATACATGGCTAACCTCTAAAATTAAACTACCTAAAACCTTCCACCGAATTTATAGTTAGCAAACGGTAGTCGGCTACTAAAAATAAAACTCCTTTAGCCTTCAGCAGTTTATGATGCAAGTTTCAAAGAAGAGGTGACAAAAATATTTTAAAATTCTCTAACTATAGGAAATAATTAGATATTTTTTACAGAAATTTGTGAACACTCGTGCTTAATATAGTGCAGTACTACGGGTGCGAGGATCATTCCAGGGATGCCCATCAGGCTTTCTCCAACCAGTAATCCAAGTAGCGTAAGCCACATAGGATTTTTAATTCTTCCACCTATGATCTTGCTGTTTAGGAAGTATTCTACTTTATGCAGTAAGACTAGATATATCAGAGCGACTATACCTAGTGTAGGAGAGACAGTTATAGCGATGCCGCAAATAATGGTGTTACTTATAATGTTTCCGATAATCGGTAGTAAGCCGCACAGAAAGGTAATAACTATAATGATCTTGGGATATGGTATCCCGGCAATCATCACAAAAATTGCGGTGAAGATCGTGTTAATCGCAGATATGATTATCTGAGCCCCCATAACTACTTCAAAGCTCGTATATAAGTTCCGAAATCTAATGCTTATTTCATGAGTTGCTAATGAGTATAGATTGTCTCTTACCGCATAAGGGCCCTCATGAAGATCAATTTTAGAATTTACGAATATGCTGATTGCAACAACTAAAGCGATAATCATTATCGCAAACTCTTTCGAAACAATCTTAGCAAAATTGGCAAGTTCTCTTAACTTTGTGGATAATGTCTCGACTGTCAGGCTCTTTAAGCTCTCTAAATCAGAAAACGGAAGCTCCCAACCTTGTTGCTTAGCGAAATCTATCACAATAGGGATCGATTTTTCAGCAATATGTGGGAGAGCCTCAATAGCTTCAGTTGTGAAAAATACAAATCCGTAAAAGATAGAAGATACTAAAATAATAAATAGAATAATTGAAACCTCAGGGCGGTTAAAAAATTTTAGCCGACTTAAGGCCAGATATGAGAATAACACTGTGATTAAAGGTATCGCTAATCCAAACCAACCTACGACTACAAGTGTAGTAGTTAGAAAGAGAAAAGATATCTTAGTAACTTTGATTGCGGTTGTTTCTGGCATACCCACTACAATAGCAATTATACCAATTTTGTAATAGACTGTAGAGCTATTGTGCCCGTAGCTCAGCTGGATAGAGCGTTGGCCTCCGGAGCCAAAGGTCGAGGGTTCAAATCCCCCCGGGCACGCCACAAAGAAATGAGCGCGCCAGGGAAGGCGCGCACGCCGGGCGGTTTACGCCCGGCGGAGGTATATTTGGAGGGGACCGCAGGGGCCCCACCAAATATACCGAGGCACAAAAGTACAGGGATGTACTTTTGTGCAAAGAATGTTCGTTGGCCTCCGGAGCCAAAGGTCGAGGGTTCAAATCCCCCCGGGCACGCCACAAAGAAATGAGCGCGCCAGGGAAGGCGCGCACGCCGGGCGGTTTACGCCCGGCGGAGGTATATTTGGAGGGGACCGCAGGGGCCCCACCAAATATACCGAGGCACAAAAGTACAGGGATGTACTTTTGTGCAAAGAATGTTCGTTGGCCTCCGGAGCCAAAGGTCGAGGGTTCAAATCCCCCCGGGCACGCCAAGTCTATTAATCACAAGTATAGAAAATCATAGTATTTGAGACTCTCTTCTTCCTGCTCTTAATCTTTCTCCTAGCCTTCGTCCTCGTCTTTGTTCTTGCCCTTGTCAGTTGTCCGTTTTCATGGTTCTAGTCCACAATAATATAACCATTAAAATTCTAGGAACACTCAATGGTGAAAGAGTTAACGAGCCAAAGGTGTTTTTAAAATCTATAGTTTCAATTCTTACTACTGTTTGATCAAAGTAGGGAAGGAGTGCAGATAAGGGCTAGACCCAAGAAAACTGACAAAGACAAAGGCAAGAACGAAGACGAAGGCTGTATCCGTCCTCTCCCACCCAGGTGTCGATTTGCAATAAATTGAACAGCGGTAG
>CAZKXU010000103.1:0-10714 GCA_964556665.1 uncultured Bdellovibrionales bacterium
GACAAGGTGGGGCAACGATGTGATGCTAGACGTGAAAAAACTTATTTGGAGGAGTACTAGCACCTTGGCGTTCAAATCTGACTATCTGAGCAGACCATTTCATTGTAGATCTTTCAAGATACTTTCTAAGGCTTTTTGCTCTGAATCGAGCTTCTTATATTCATCCGCATACCATTTTTGAATCCCGGGGTTGGGATTACGAATACCTCCACTATCTTCATCAACTCTTTTTTGAAGCTCTTTTAATAGCTTTCGTTTTGCTTCATCGATCTCCTTAATGCGAGCCTTAATTGCAGCTATCCAGGCAGCAATTATTATCTGTGTAGTGCTTGCTCTAATCATCGAACCAGGTGTTGCCAATGTCGGTGCTGGAAAAATGAAGAAACTGGAAAGTAGTATGGGAAGTAGAAGTACTTTTAATAACAATTTCATAAAACCTCTTGATAAACTTAACTATTAACTATTACAGCTGTTATGACATATAATTGATTATATGTAGCATTGGCAGCGCAGTGATTTTTGAACATTGAGACAACTATTCTGGTGAGGAGATCCCATATCCCGAAAAATAGAACCTCACTACATTGAAAAACCTCTCTATTAATTCAGTACAATTATCTTCGAGCGTCGTGTATTAAGGAACTAATGGTGCCACCAAGTATTGCGACAGGGCCAGACCTTAATTCACTCTCCATACGTTCAATTCTTGGAACCCCGAATGGTAAATTTCCATGTATAAATGGGATTGATAAGCTAAGCTCACCACCAGACTGAACTGACAATCTGGCCATCCCTCGGCCAATGCCTATATATGAGGTGGAACATGTTGCTGCTGATATCGCTTCAGTCAAGCAACCATTCTCCATCTGCCAAAATTCAAAGTAGTTGCTTTCCCCATCACCGCATATATTATTGCCGCTAACTATATGAATTATTCCTTTATTGGTGTCTTTACATTGAGAAATTGCAAATAGTCCGATTGGCTCGAATAGCGACTGAGAGATCTCCATTAGTTTTTCCCATAGAAATCTCCACTCATATGAGGGTAATTTAACTAATGGACCAACTCCATGGCGATCGCCCATCTGGATAGTAAAGTCATCCTCAACTATATTGATAGTTGCAGATTGAATTACCTCCTCCCGTTCTATATCACACCACTCATACCCATATGAATTACAGTTTGACTGTTCACGGAAATGAAACTCGCCGTAGTTATATTCACTACTGAATCTATCGAGTTGCTTCAGATATGGTAGATGGCCCTGCGCATCGAGTAATGTTGTATCATTAGCTAGAGGAGCATGAATAGTGCCACAACTTATATCAGCCCAAGAGGATCCATTGTTAAGAAAAACACGAAAGATTGGTACCGGATAGCTATCGTGAAATCGTGAGGTGTCAATTCTTATTAATGCTACAGGGTATCCAGCCTTTAAAAGCTCCTGCCAATTGGCTGCTAGATCCCTAAAAAACTTATCATAGTTAGCCCCACGTATCCCAAACTCCTGTCCAAAATCATCAAATGATTTTAATTCAATGGCACGCCACGGACTACCGTTGTGGTTCCCTCCATGAAGTTCAAAAAAAACTCCGATAGGAAATGTGCTAGTATAAGGTTGGCTTGATGTGAGGCCGACTGACCCGGTAGCTAGGGGGAATAAACTTTTTGAATGAAATATATTGTGTGTAGTTCGTACTGCAAGCTCTTGTGGTAAATTAACTGATTTACTGAACTCCCTTTGCAGCTCTTCATCGCTCATGCCAGTAGAAGCGCTTACCACAGGTGGTAAGCGGATCTCACTTTCATCCTTATCTTGGTTGCAACCAGCTCCTAAACTAATTGCTGCTAGCAATGCTCCAGATTGTATAGCCCTCATATTTTTATGATACATTAAATCTGGTTTGATTCAAAGAAATCTTTTGTAGGTACGACGTTCCTGCTTTTACAACTTGTAAAAACATGGAAGATCTGATAGCATCTTAAAAGATGCTTTAAAGATGTTTAATTTACATTGCCGATGTTAAAACTAATCGAAGATATTCACCCATTAACGGATTTTAAGAGAAATACCAAAAAATTTCTGAAGCAATTGAGGAATACCGGCAGACCAATAGTGCTAACCATAGATGGCAGGGCAGCCCTTTTTATACAGGCGATTCAAAATATAGAGCAAGAATTTGGAGTTGATCCGGATTTTAGTGCTGAAAGTCGAGCGGCAAATGAGTTAAAAACCTCTTTTGAATTAATTCAGCAAGGCATTGAGATAACTTATCTGAGCTTTAAGAGACATTATCCGACCGAAAATAATAAACAGCTAACCAAGCGTTTAAATGAATGGCTACTTGAAGATGGTCGATCTTGGAGCAGTCCAAATTTTAAAAAAATAGCTTGGAAACATTAGTCATATGCAAGCTCTGAAGGAGATCGTAGCACTGTATCATAGCCTAAAAACTATTAAGGCTAAAGCCGTTTTGATTGGCGGACATGCTGTCAGTGCCCGCTCAGTTGCTAGGTATACAAAGGATCTGGATTTATTGTTTTATGTCACTTCAGATCGTGAAGCTGAGACAATTATTTTATTTTTGCAAGGCCTAGGCTATCGAGTTAAAGAGGTTTTTGAAAATACATTTGCCAAACGTTTAGCGACCGTCAGATTATTATCACCTAGTACTAAATCTCCGGAAACTGTACTAGACCTAATCTTTACTGTTACAGGCATAGAGGCTGAAATCGTTAATGATGCTACGGAGATTGAGATTATAAATGGCCATTCAATTTTAGTTGCTACTATACCTTGCTTAATCGTGATGAAGCTCATTGCAAGTGCTGAAAAAGCCAGAAAGCAGGATATTCCAGATATTATGACCATGCTGAAATTTGCTACAAAAAGTGAGATAAAAAGAGTAGATCAGCTCATTAAGCTAGTTGCTAAACGAGGCCTTAGAATCAATCAAAATATATCAAAGCTTTGGAAAAAACTTTTAGCGGACTTTAAGGGTAACTAAGGTCGCTTAGAAAGGGTAACATTACCTACTGATGAAGCTGTAGGAGTGAGTCCCAAGAAGTAGCACACCTGGATCAGAAACTAAACTAGTTTAACGCTCTTACTTTTGGTAACCGTCACAGGGCATACATGCGCGCCCGCAGGCTGCCCCTACCACTAAGGAGGGGCTACTTTCAACCGCCCCAATACATTATTAATCGGTAGAAAAGCAGTAATTTACCGCTTGACACACGGTAAAAACGGGGTATAATTTACTTTAGTCTCGATATGCTGCAGATTCAAATTTATAATATATAGTATATTCAGCATATTAATATGCAACCCGCTGAAATAATTAATATATTAACTGACTGGAACTTTTGGGTGAGCTCTCAGCCGTTAGGAATAGCGCGTGATGACTATGCTTTAAAAATCCAGGAAAAAATCGATAGCGGCCAGATAGTAGTAATAAGCGGCCCAAGGCGCAGTGGCAAATCGTACTTGATGCGACAGGCATTATCAAAACAGATCTCTACAAAAATTCCAGTAAGACAAAGCTTGATAGTTAATTTTGAAGATCCAAGGTGGGGGAATCTTTCGACTTCTGTTCTTGACGAAATATTTTCTACTTATTTAAAGCATATTCATGAAGGTGGGAAGCCCTTTGTAATCCTAGATGAAATTCAAGAGGTACCGGAGTGGGAAAAGTGGGTGAGATCAATCCATGAAAGAGAAAAAGCAACAATTTTAATTTCAGGATCTAATGCAAAGCTGTTGAGTCAGGAACTTGGCACCCTTCTTACCGGCCGACATGTTGATCAAGTTGTCATGCCTCTTTCCTTTGGTGAGTATCTTAAGTTCCATAACGAAGAAATTCTAACAACAAAAGATATATTACTCAAAAGGCAAAAAAGTGAAGAGTTGTTCCATAAAATGCAAAAAAATGGACTATTCCCAGGAGTATATAATTTACAAAACCCCAGAGAGACCTTAATTTCTTACTATAATGATGTTATCAACAAAGATTTACTGGGTAGGTATAAAATTAGGAATAAAGAGGAATTTAAGATCCTAGCTAATTTTTTCATGACTAATATCTCAGGCTCAGTGACATGGAATTCCAGTGGAAAATTTTTAAAAATCTCTGAGGACTCAGTTGCGAAGTATGCTTCACACTTTGAGAGTGTGTACCTGTTATATTTCTTGAAACGATATTCGGCAAAATTCAGGGAAAAAGAGGTTAGTGCTAGAAAAGTATATGCATTCGATCATGGGCTAGCACTAGCTGTAGGTACCGGAGTCATTCCATCAACAAGTAAGCCATTTGAAAATTACATATTTAGTGAGCTGCTAAAAAGAAAAGGATTTGGCGCAGACTTTGAAATTGCATATTGGAAAGATGATGAACAGCGCGAGGTTGATTTTGTTCTGTATAACAGCTCTCGAGTCATAGAATTGATACAAGTATGTTGGGATGTGAGTACGCCTAAGACTCTACAAAGGGAACTACGTTCGCTTAGCAAAGCTATGAAGGAATTTGGATTGAGTACGGGGCTTATTATAACAAATGATAAAGAGGAGGTTGTCGAGGAGAAGGGGCTGCAATTTCATTTTATTCCGGCGTGGAAATGGTCGCTCTTACGACAAATAGATCGCTAGCCTGCATTTCTCATAAGCTCCGTAGCGAGAAGGCAGAGGTGCTTGAAAGGACGAGGATTTTTTGAAAATACGGGCGGCATATACCGAGCGGTAAAATGTAAGCTTGCGCAGCAAGCTCTCGCCAAGGCAATCCGTAAGGATTGCGTATTTTCAAAAAATCCGAAGTAAATTCATGCAGATCTGCCTTCACAGAATGGACTTTCATTTATCTGCACCTGCACTAACTACTAGTTCAACCTTCTTTTGGTCTCTTAGGTAACCGATCATAGTGTAATAAACATGTCTAACGGTATTTGCTGGTGGATTGGAAATAATTACCTCGCTGCCGGCTCCAAAGACGAGCCCGACCTGGAAATTTAATGAAGTGACGCTCGGATAACGGCTCTCACCAATTGAGTATGCATCCGGATTAGCTGTGGACTGATGAGGGTTGACATAAACCCCTACAAATACTCGCGAGCGCTTAACAATTCTTGATGAGGAATTCCTTGTTATCGTCGTCACTGAGAAAATACAGGGGGGGTATTCGACCCAGTTCCGGGGCAGCAGACCAGTATGCTCTGTAAAAACGCTTTGTTATCTGACTTCTACCGCTAGTGCTCCAGGATGTCTAATAAAACCTCCTTCCCTCGGGCTTGTAATCGCGCAGTTCCGCCGATAGGAAAGGTAAAATGAGGGTAGGTATGTCCAAAACTAGCCTGGGCAATTACTGGTATGTCGGAGAGCTCTTTTTTACCCTGAATAATCTTTATGAGTTTTTCGATCGACATATTGGAGGCCTTCTGAAACCGGCCAATCACTATGCCGCGGACTCCAGGGAATTCTCGTTGATGAATCAGCGATTGTAGATCGCGATCAAACGTGGCGGGATGTGCTTCATAGTCATCCTCGATAAAAAGTATGACATTATCCAAAGGAGGCATAAACTCTGTCCCATGCAGCAAATTTATTGTGCAAAGATTTCCACCAATAATACGCCCCTCTGCTCTCCCAGAATTAATTACTAGATACCCTTCATTATTAATAAACTCTCTATTCTCCTGATCCTCGTACCATTTGTCATCGCTCCAAGAATCGGCTTGCTCAATATGAATAGGCCCTTCTTGCATAAGACAAGCAACAAATTTTTCAATGCTATACTCAAGTCCTTTTACCATGGCAAAGGAGGAATAATGTGGTCCTGAGTATGTTACCAGTCCAGTTTTGGCGAAAATGGCATTTCCAAGAGCTGTAATGTCCGAGAAACCACAGAGGGGCTTTGGAAATCGAGATATTAGTTCGTAATCAAGATAAGAGAGAATTTGGTTTACATTGTGACCACCAATCACGGTCAGAATACCGGCGATCTTTGGGTCTGCAAATGCGTCATGAAGGTCTTGGACTCTCGATTCTATGCTAGAGGAACCGAATAGGTCTGACTCTTCAACGTTCTTTCCATACGATACTGATAAACCTAAATCAGTGAGGCGTTTCTCTGCCAGAGCACGCTCGCGTTCACCAATCAGGGACATACTACAAGATGGTGCAACGACTCTAATGACATCTCCTCGTGACAATTTTCGTGGAATCATAGCTCTTCAGGAAGGCAGATAACGTTAACGGCCAATTGGAGCGCCGCCTAGGCGCTCAATCGGGCCATTTTGTTATTCCGTTTTTAAACCTGCGGCCTTTTGCATACGCAAAATTTGCTCAGGTGACCAGTCTTTGGACTGGTTTAATTGTATAGTATCACATAATTCAGATTTTAGGCCCAGGTTTACCAAAGCCTCCTTTTCGACCAGCGACATGCGTCTTTCCAGATCAGGGCCAGTTAAGAAAGAATCCAGCGCTCCAAAACCACAGGCAATCTCACGTTCGCATAATTTCAGAATGTGCCGCCAACCTCTTTCAGTGTCGCGCGCGAGTGGACTCAGAATAAATTCATCTTCCTCGTACTCTCTTTCAAGGGGTTGAAGACTTTCCCAAATACTTTTACCGTTCGAATTCACCATCAATCTCTAATCTTAGATGTACGGAATAACATAAATCACATGTTTCATTCTACTCATACCAACCATGGTAATCAACTTAGGTATCAGTAACTTTCTGGCCAGAGATTAGGCATTGAAGGTAAGAATTGTTACCTTCATTTAAATCATATACTGAATATTAAATATATCGCTATGTGCGTGTATCTTAGCTAAAAGGGATATCAGGACATTGATTGCCCGTTGCTCAGACTACAATTTGAAATCTAAACTCACTCCCTCAGCACTTTTTAATTTATAAATAACTTAGATTTTTTAGTGTCCCAGGAGTGTCCCATCATGCCGACTAAGGGTTTTGATATACAACCTAACTACCCGAAAGAATTGGTGCGCCAGCATGGGATCGAACCATGGACCCGCTGATTAAGAGTCAGCTGCTCTACCAACTGAGCTACTAGCGCACATGTTCATATATCCGCACTAGTAGCTCTGTTGCATAAGGATTTGCGAAGCAAATCCGTAAGAAACAGAGCAGCATCAGCTGTTCATTTTTACGGATTTCCTTCGGAAACCCTTTTCCAACCTAGCCACTAGCGCTCATAATGACAGGCCAGGGAATATACAGTGATTTACTATTCTAGGCAAGCATATGGGGGCTATCCATTTTGTTTAGTTCTTCCAGCTGTGTACTTTCAGTGAAATGCTAAGGATTACGCAGGCAGCATCTATGCGTTAACCATCTCCCTAGCTACAATAATCCTCTGTACCTGATTCGTGCCTTCCACAATCTGAAGCATCTTAGCATCCCGCATAAACCGCTCAACCTTATATTCACGGATATAGCCGGCGCCTCCTAGCAGCTGAACGGCATCAGTGGTAATCGCCATGGCTGCGTCAGTAGCAAAGCATTTTGCTATAGATGGATATACCTTAGAGCTATTACTCTTATTCTTTTCAAGATCGGCTGCTGCCTGCCAGGTCAGAAGCTTAGCTGCCTCAAGCTTCATCTTCATATCGGCCAACATAAATTGAAGTCCCTGAAAGGCAGATAGTTTCTGCCCAAACTGCTTCCGTTCATTAAGGTGCTGTATGGCTGCATCTATAGAAGCTTCGGAAATTCCGTTAGCACAGGCTGCAATATTAACTCTGCCTCCTGCCAATCCGCTCAGTGCCACCTTATACCCCTGACCTATCTCTCCTAAGAGCGCCTCCTTAGGCAGCTGAAGGTTGTCAAATGTAAGTGATGCAATCGGTGAGAGCTCGCAGCCCATCTTTTTTTCAGGTGGTGAAATCGTAAGCCCCTTGGCCGATGCTTCCACTAGGAAAGCTGATATTCCTTGAGCACCTTTTTGCGGTTCGGTCTTAGCAAAAACTACATACAGATCTGCATACCCTGCGCTAGTGATATAACATTTCTCTCCGTTTAAAATGTAATGATCACCTTCGAGCCGCGCATAAGAACTTAGAGCTGCTGCATCAGATCCTGCCTGCGGCTCCGTAAGTGCAAAAGCTGCCAACAGCTCCCCAGATGCCAGTTGTTTTAAATATTTATCCTTCTGGGCGGAGTTCCCATACAGACTAATTAAGCCTGAAGCTAGTCCGTGCACAGAGAGAAATATAGCCGGACCAAGATCCACCTTTGAGATCTCCTCAAGAACTAGCATTGAAGTGGTCGGCACACGGCCAAGTCCATTATAAGACTCATCTATGTTCAATCCAGTCAACCCAAGAGAACCAAACTCTCTGAAGATCTCCCGCGGAACCGTGCCGAAAGAGGACTCATTTTGATACTTCGGAATAATACTCCTAGCTAGTTTTCTTACACTAAATCGGATCTCTTTCTGCTCATCTGTCTCAAATTCAAACATGATTTAATCTTGATTTTATAAAGTAGTTTTAAAAATACCGCCTGGGGCCTCAACGTAACTACCTGTAAAGCCCTATGAAATACGAATACTTTAACTTATTTAAAGTTTATCCACCCGCCATGGGTAGTATAGTATAAATCAATAAGATTTAAAATCTTGACGTAACTAAGGAACAGTGTGATTTTTAAACTGAATCGGAGCTGTAAAGGCCTTATTTACCTTTAAAGTGTCTTAAACTTAAGGAGAAGGTGATTTAAGGATCGGTGCCGGTTTTTTTATTAATCGTTTATTTGGGAGGCATTAGAAAATCATGCGGAAATTTACAATTCTCGCTGCACTTCTACTTCTTGCTCCAGCTGTTTCGCAGGCTAAAACCTTAGAAGAGCTGTTGGTGGAGAAAGGGGTAATTACAAAGAGTGAAGCACGTGCATCAGCAGGTAGTGGCGCTGCTAAGGTATACTGGAACGAAGGAACTCGCCTTGAGTTTGATAACGGGTTTACTACGAAAGTAGCAACCCTTCTTCGTCCTCGTTACACCTTCACAGACAATGATGATGGCATATCAAATAACTCTAGCTTTTCAGTAGAGAACGCTAGGTTATTAATTGCTGGCACAGCTGTTAACAATGAATTTAGCTATAAATTGTTGACTGACTTTGTAGGAGCAGGTGGCGATGGCGAAGCTAAATCAACATCATTGCTTGATGCCTGGATTCAATGGCAGGCATGTGATTCAGCCTCTGTAAGACTTGGTCAGTTCAAAACTCAGGGTGGCCGTCAGTTCAATACTGATGAAGCTATGTTGCAGTTTGCTGACAGAACAGATGTAGCTGAGTACTTCGCACTTGGACGTCAAGCTGGTGTTATGGCTGCGACAAATGGCGGAGATGGTGAGTGGGAACTTTCAGCAGGTCTCTTCAATGGAGAGAGCACTGGTGAAGGAAAGAACTTAGATGGCGTTGATACCAAGCATACCTTCGTACTTGCAGGTCGTTGGAATGCAATGGGGTCAATGAACGCATTCTCTGAAGGCGATGTCGAGAATACAGAAGGTGATGCTCTTTCAGTAGGAGCTTCATGGTCTTTCTCTGACAAACCTCAGACTGCTGGTGGCGTAACTGATGACACTGATCGTAGCACGATTACTGCAGATGTTACCTACAAGAGCCAAGGTCTAAGTGTTGCCGGCGAGTATTTCTATTTTAATGAAGATAGTGATGCTAACGGAGAAACAAAACCAACAGGCTTTTATGTTCAAGCCGGTTATTTTCTAACCCCGAAAGAGATGGAGCTTGCAGCTCGTTACGGATGGTTGGATTATGACAATGGAGATCAGGAGTCAAGCCAGGCTTCTGCTACATTTAACTACTATTGGTGGGCACATCATACAAAGGCTCAGGTTGGTGTTGAGTTCCTTTCAGATGATGACACAGCAGGCAATAGCACAGATACAACTAAATGGATTGTTCAGCTCGTAAGCTGGTTCTAGTCCAAATTGTTCGTGTTTGTGAAAGGGCGCCACTTATGGCGCCCTTTTTGTTTAAGGTCCTTAAAAGCTGTATAATGAAGTATGGTCAGATTACTTAGCGCACTATTGCTTACGGCTATTATAGCGGCAGGACCTGCCTACGCCGACAATCCTTTTAAACAGAAGGGGAAGAAGTCAGCTTCAAAGGAGAAAAAAATTACGCTCTCTACGGCAGAGAAAGAGGAGCTCTCAGGATATGATGAGGCACTAAACCTCTGCATCGAGCAGCGAGGAATAAAGCTCGGCGCTATCTGTACACAGTATTTTAATCGAATAATATCTGAGGAGGAGCGAAAGAGCATCCCTACCGTCAAGCAGTCAAAAGAAAAAGTGAAAGTCAAAGAGGTTCCTAAGAAAAAACTACCAGAACTTAAGAAGAGGAAGGAGCAACCCTCCTCACCCGGAGCAAAAGGGGTCGAGAAAAAGAAGAAAGAGTGTATTAAAGTTTTTGAAAATGAAGCTACCTTTTGGTGTGTTGAAAAGCTGCATCTACAACTTAGCGATCGGGTACATTCCTATTGGATTTCAAAAAACGAGTCGAATCTGCGAAAAGTTAAAGAGCTGCATGAAAGCAGCGAAGAGTATAGGAACAAAATAACAAAGAGTGATTGGGTTACGGAGTTTGGGGAATAGTGTATTAACCTAAATCAGGCAGTTGCCGGATTTAGTTCACCTAGTGCTCCTCCAAATAAGTTTTTTCACGTC